>USCI01000047.1 GCA_900553255.1 uncultured Oscillospiraceae bacterium
ACAAAAGAAAAAGGCGCTTCGCCTGAGCAAAACGCCTCCTTCTTTGACAAGCTGAAAGCGCCGGCTTATGCCGACGCTTTTTTACGGTATGGTGTTGCCGGCGGCACGGTAGATTTCGTACCACTCCTCGCGGGTGAGAGAAACATCCTCGGCGCGGCAGAGGTCGTGCAAACGCTGCGGGTTGGTGGTGCCGGCGATCGGCTGCATATGCGCCGGATGGCGCAGGATCCAGGCGATGACCACCGCGGTGTCCGGCACCCCTTTTTCGGCGGCAATCCGGCCGATGGCTGCGTTGAGTTCCGGAAATTTGTCGTTGTTCAGATAAACCCCTTCAAAAAAGCCATACTGGAACGGGGACCAGGGCTGGATGGTCACGTTGTGCAGCCGGCAGTATTCGAGGATGCCGCCGTCGTGGTCAAAGGATGCATCATCCTTCATGTTGACGTGGATGCCGGCGTCGATCATGCCGGTGTGCATCGGGCCGAACTGCAGCTGATTGACCAGAAGCGGCTGATGCAGCGCTTTTTTGAGCAGCTCCATCTGCAGCGGGGAGAAGTTGCTGACGCCAAAATAGCGCACCTTGCCGGTGCGGTGCAGCCGGTCGAACGCCTCCGCCACCTCGTCCGGCTCCATCAGCGTGTCGGGGCGATGGAGCAGCAGCACGTCGATATAATCGGTTTTTAGGCGCCGCAGGCTGCCATCCACGCTTTCAAGGATGTGTTCGCGGGAAAAATCGTAGTAGCCGGGCCGGATGCCGCATTTGGTCTGGATCAGGATTTTTTCGCGCACGTCCGGGCACATGCCGATCGTCTCGGCGAACATCTCCTCGCAGCGTCCGCCGCCATAGATGTCGGCATTGTCGAAAAAGTCGATGCCCTCCTCGAGCGCGGCACCGATCAGTGCGGCAGCGCGGGCCTTGTCTGCTGTGTGCAGCCGGAAACAGCCGAGGGAAATCTCCGAAGCGGGCAGCACCCCGCCGACGAGAACCTTTTTCATGGGGAACAGCTCCTTTCTGCCAATAAAGCTGTCTTTATGGTAGCAAATTTCCCGCACTTTAGCAAGTTGCGCCGTGTGTCGAATGATGGTAAAATAAAAGGAAAGCAGTAAAGGCTGGCGTGCGGCCGCAGCCCGGAAAGGAAGAGGCAACCATGCAGTCACGACATCTGATCGATCTGTCGGATCTCACCCCGGATGAATGGGAGGATATCACGGCGCTTGCCTGCGATATCCGTGGACATCTCGATGACTATTACGGCACCTGCCGCGGGCGGATCCTGGCCACCCTGTTCTATGAACCGTCCACCCGAACCCAGATGTCCTTCCAGACGGCGATGCTGCGCCTGGGCGGCCGCATCATTGGGTTCGACAACCCGGCCAACTCTTCGGTTGCCAAGGGGGAGACGCTCAAGGATACGGTGCGGGTGGTCAGCGGCTATGCCGACATCATTGCGATGCGCCATCCGGTCGCGGGTGCGGCGTTCGCGGCGTCGCTGTATTCGCGGGTGCCCGTGATCAACGCGGGGGACGGCGGACATCTGCATCCGACCCAGACGCTGACCGACCTGGTGACCCTGCGCAACGAAAAGGGAACCTTTTCGGGGCTGTGCATCGGGCTGTGCGGCGATTTGAAGAATGGCCGCACGGTGCATTCGCTGATCAAGGCGATGGCGCATTTCCCCGACAACCGGTTTGTGCTGATTTCCACGCCGGATCTCGGGGTGCCTTCCTACATCAAGGATTTCCTGTCCGCCGCCGGCTGCCGGTATGAGGAAGCGGATAACCTTATGGAGGCGATGCCGCAGCTCGATGTGCTGTATATGACCCGCATCCAGCAGGAGCGCTTTGCTTCGGCGGAGGAGTATGAGCGGCAGAAGGGCGTGTATGTGCTCGACAAGGAAAAAATGGCGCAGGGCAAAAAGGATCTGGTGGTGCTGCATCCACTGCCGCGGGTGGACGAAATCACCCAGGAGGTTGACGACGACCCGCGTGCCAAATATTTTGAGCAGACCGAATACGGGCTGTACGCCCGCATGGCGCTGATTGCCCGCATGCTCGAGGGCAGCGGGAAACGGCTCGATCCGGTGCCGCGCGGGATGGAACACGAGTGCAGCAATCCGCAGTGCATAACCCACCGGGAGCCGTACGCTCCGCATCTGTTCCGAAAGCAGGGTGATTTGCTTGTGTGCCGATATTGTGACGAACGCACCCTGCTGCGGTGAAAGACGGGTGCTGCTCTTTAACGGCTCGCCGCATAAGGACGGGCCGGTGGCACGCATGCTCCGCGCTTTCCGGGAGGCGCTGCCGCCGGCTTGGCCGGTGGAGGAAATCGACTGTTATGCCCGCCCGGCGCATCCCTGCACCGGGTGCGGTGGATGCGAAAAGCGCGAGGGCTGCGTGTTTGCGGATCTGGATGCGGAGTTTGCCGCGCTCGAACAGGCGGATGTGCTGGTGTTTGCCACGCCGGTGCACAATCTTTCCTTCTCGGCGCCGCTGAAAATCCGGATCGACCGCACCCAGCGCTACTGGGCGGCGCGGTTTGTACACGGGAAACGGCCGCCGGTTGCGCGTCCGAAGCAGGCGGTGCTGCTGACCGCCGCCGGGGCGCCGGGACGGTCTGGCCACGAAATGGTGGAAAAACAGCTGCTCCCGCCGCTGACCATACTGAACAGCCGGCTGGTTTCTTCGGTGGCATACAGCGGCGCGGATGCTGGCGAACCACTCGGGCCGGTTCTTGATGAGGTCCGGCAGGCGGCGCTTATGCTGACAACTCTTTAATATATAAATAGGAAATAATTAAAGAAAGGCCGAAGGCGGTGAGATAGCTCACCGCCTTCGGCTGCTTTTTTACAGTTTCTGGAAGAAACCCGGCGGATTCTCTTATTTGGCAACGACATACGCGGAATTGTGAAAGATTTACCAGCATTTTGACACAAAATCCTCACAGGAATTTTTGGTACAGTGCTTGCAATTTGCGTTCAGAGGCTTTATAATGATGATTAAGTGGTGAAAAGTAGCTCGAAGTGGTGAGTTGTGGTGAATTTCCACTCTTTCCACCGAGTTTTCCACCATCCTCTCCAGGGAATGAGAAATTCCCCTGCGGGTGTACCGCGGATCACCGCCGGTGGGGCGGGGAAAGGCAACAGGGTTTCGGTATGCTGTACGGCCGGTTCCAACACAATATCGACGCAAAGGGGCGCATTTTTGTGCCCGCGAAGCTGCGTAAAGAGCTCGGCGACAGCTTTATTGCCGCGGCGGTGCTGGATCACTGCGTCAGCCTGTACTCGCTCGAGGAGTGGGACAAGCTGCAGGAAAAGCTGGCGGACATGCCGATGACCAAAGCACGCAAGCTGCAGCGTTACCTGTCCGCGAATGCGGCGGATGTACAGGTGGATGCGCAGGGGCGCATCCTGCTGCCGAAAAACCTGCTGGCCTATGCGGGGCTGGAGAAGGAAGCGCTGGTGGTCGGCACCGGCAAGCGCGCCGAAATCTGGAATCCGGCCGAATTTGAGGCGGATATTGATGTGATGACGGCGGAGGAAGTGGAATCCGGGCTGATGGAGCTGGGATTCTGATGAGCGGATGTGAGGAGCGTGGCCGGGCATGAGCGAATATCACCTGCCTGTGCTGCTGCAGGAAACCATTGATGCGCTGGCTATCCGGCCGGACGGGGTTTATGTGGACGGCACGGCGGGCGGCGGGGGTCACTCCTCGGCGATCGCGTCCCGCCTGACCACCGGACGGCTGATTGCACTGGACCGCGATCCGGATGCCGTGCGTGAGGCCTCGGCCAGGCTGCAGGGGCTGCCGGCCGAGGTGGTACAGGCCAATTTTGCGGATATGGAACAGGTGCTCGCGGCGCGCGGCATCGGGAGGGTGGACGGCATCCTGCTGGATATCGGCGTATCCTCCCACCAGCTGGACGCGGCGGAGCGCGGATTTTCCTATCATAAGGATGCGCCGCTGGATATGCGGATGTCCCAGAGCGGGACGTCGGCAGCCGAGCTGGTGAATACGCTGCCGGAGGCCGAGCTGGCGGAGATTTTTTTCCGTTTCGGGGAAGAAAAGCACTCACGGCGGATCGCGGCCGCGATTGTGCGGGAGCGGGCGGCGGCCCCGGTGGAAACCACCGCGCGGCTGGCGGATATTATCCGGAATGCGGTACCGGCGGCAGCCCGGCGCGACGGGCATCCTGCCCGGCGGGTATTCCAGGCGCTGCGCATTGCGGTCAACGGGGAGCTGGACTGCCTGTCGGCGGGGCTGGATGCGGCATTTCGCTGTCTGAAGGACGGCGGGAGGCTTGCGGTGATTACGTTCCACTCGCTGGAGGACCGCATGGTCAAGCAGCGTTTCGCTGCGTGGCGCAGGGGCTGTATCTGTCCGCCGGATTTTCCGGTATGCACCTGCGGGCGCACGCCGGCGGCACAGCTGGTGCTGCGGCATCCGGCTGAGGCGGGCGAAGAGGAGCTGCAGCAGAATCCCCGCAGCCGCAGCGCAAAGCTGCGCTGTATCGAGAGGGTTCATGAATTGTATTCCGATGCGGGACAAGCCCACTGAAAGATTTTTGATGCTTAAGGAGGTACGACATGGCTGTACATCAGCACGGCTCAGAAGCCTACGACCTGTCTTTGTTTGAACCGAAGAAGGCCAAAATTGTTTCCCTGCCGCAGAATAAAAAAGCACAGAAGATGCAGCAGCGCCGGGAAAAGGTGCAGTCGGTCGTGCGGGTGGCGACCGCCCTGTTTATCGCGGCGGCGGCGCTGGGTATTATTACACTGATGATTACAAGCCGGGTGCAGCTGACCGAAATGAACGCGCAGCTGCAGCGTGACCAGGCCGAGCTGCAGGCGCTCAAGAGCGAATACGCCAGCTTGTCCAGCGAGCTTGCACAGACGACCTCCAATCAGAGCATCGAGGAATATGCGGAGGAAGTCCTGGGCATGCAGAAGATGGAGCCGTACCAGATCCAGTATATTACGGTGGACGGTGCGACACAGGCGGCGGCGCAGGCTGAGGAGCCGGAGGGGTTCTGGGCGTCCCTATGGCAGTCGGTCCAAGACTTTTTCGCCGGTTTGTTTTAAACCCGGCATAGGAAAGCGGACGCTGCCATACATATCTCTTGTGGGATCCGCCGCGGCGGATCGGCAGGAGGCAGAAGATATGTCGAATCACGTTTGATCGTGACGGCTGATGCTGAGAGTTGGGATGAAAACGTCTTAACTCTCCTTTTGTTAAAAGGAACAGGGTTGGTTGCACCTGATTTCTTTACAGACGGGGCGTGCCTTCGGCCGCCCGGCGACAGGGCCTATCCGTAGTCTGACGGGCGGTGCGGCGCTCCGTCGCGGATGGGCTTTTTGCTTCCCGCGGCAGTGTGTGGAGAGGAACGGATGATTACGCAGGAAAGGGTTGGTACAGTCATGGCGAAAAAAACAAAAACAGAAGTGACCACCAAATCCCCCACGCGCCAGATGTGGCGGCGTTCGGTCGTCGTGCTGGTAATTCTTGTGGGTGTCTGTTTTTCCACACTGATCGGCAAGCTGGCGGTACTGCAGATCGTGGAAACCGATGAGTGGCAGAAGCGTGCGGTCTCCCAGCAGATGAGCGACAGCATCATTTCCGCCAAGCGCGGCGCCATTTATGATACGAATATGAAAAAGCTGGTGGAATCCAGCGACGTCTGGACGGTGATTATGTCGCCGAGCGATATACCGGATGAGGCGGCGCGCACCACCATTGCCGACGGGCTGTCCGCGCTGCTTGATGTGGACCGGGAGAGCCTGTACGAGCGCACCGGGAAAACCTATTCCCAGTACGAAGTGGTCAAGTCGAAGATCGAACGCTCGCTGATGCTGGAGGTGTCCGACTGGATCACCGAAAACGGGTTTTCCGGGATCATCCGGATCATCCAGGACTATAAACGGTATTATCACTACGGGTCCCTTGCTGCGCCGGTTCTTGGATTTACCGGAACCGACGGGTATGGATTGTATGGGCTTGAGGCAAAATATGAAGACGTAATCGGCGGCAAGCCGGGCCGTATCGTCACGGCGAAAAACGGATGGGGCGACGAAATGCCCACCACCATGAAATACGAAAACACCGTCGACGCGGAGGACGGCGACAGCCTGGTGCTGACCATTGATGCCACCATCCAGTCGTACGCCGAAAAATATCTCGAGGTGGCGGTGAAGGAAAACGGCTGCACCAACCGCGGTGTGGCGATTGTGATGGAGGTGGATACCGGCGCTATTCTGGCAATGGCTACCAAGGGGGATTTCGATCCCAACGAGCCGTTTGAAATTGCGGATCCGACCGTGGCGGCGGCCATCGCCGAGCTTTCGGGCGATGAAAGGTCCGTTAAGCTCCTCGAGGAACGCCAGAAGCAGTGGGTCAATAAGCCGATTGCCGATTACTATGAGCCCGGATCGGTTTTCAAGGTGTTTACCGCCTCGATGGCAATGGAAGAGGGAATCGTTGACGAAAGCAGCACCTTTGACTGCAACGGCTATTTCATCCCGCAGGGCGGCAGCATGATGAAGTGCCATGTTTATCCGAACAACCACGGCCATCAGACGCTGTATGAAGCGATTTCACATTCCTGCAATCCCGCGTTCATGACCATCGGCACCCGCGTCGGGGCGCACCTGTTCTTCAAATATTACACGGCGTTCGGCTTCACCGAAAAGACCGGCATCGACATGCTCAGCGAATCCCCGATCACCTCAGCCCTGTACCATCCGGAAAGCGGCGTCAACGGCCTGGGGCCGGTGGAAATCGCGGCCTGCTCGATCGGTCAGACCTTCAAGATCACCCCGATTCAGATGATTACGGCGCTGTCGGCGGTCGCCAACGGCGGCAAGCTGATGCAGCCGTATGTCGTGCGCCAGATCATCGATTCCGAAGGCAATGTCAAGGAGAATATCACCCCGACCGTCAAGCGCCAGGTGATTTCAGAGGATACCTCCAACCGGATCTGCGCAATGCTCTCGGATGCGGTCAACAAGGACGGCGGTTCCAAAAACGCCTACGTCCCCGGCTACCGCGTGGCCGGCAAAACCGGAACGTCGGATAAAACGGATAAGTACAACGAAACCGGCATAAACGACGTTGTCGCTTCGTTCGGCGGTTTCGCACCGGCAGACGACCCGAAGGTGGCGGTGCTGGTGCTGCTCGACGAGCCGCAGGTGTCGGTGCGCTATGGCGGCACCATATCCGCCCCGGTTGCGCAGAAGATCCTCGCCGACACCCTGCCGTATCTCGGCATTGAGCCGAAATACACCGAGGAAGAACTGGCGAACCTGAGCCGCACGACCCCCAAGGTGGTGGATAAGGAAGTCGCTGCCGCCGAAAACCAGATCAACAACAGCGAGCTTAAGGCGGTTGTGGTAGGCACCGGAACCACAGTGATCAAACAGGTGCCGGAAGCCGGTAAGGAGATTCCGCGCGGCGGTACGGTGGTTCTGTATACCGATGAGGCCAGTACAAGCAAAACGGTGCAGGTGCCGAATTTCAAAGGGATGACCGTGTCGCAGGCTAATGCGGCAGCGGCAAACGCGGGGCTGAACATCCAGCTGTCCGGGATCGGGTTATCGACCGGCGAAGCAACGGCTACCACACAGAGCGTGGAGTACGGCACACAGGTGCCTAAGGGAACCGTCATAACGGTGGATTTCGTCTACGAAGTGGTGGACGACCATGTGGGCGGGTAGCGTTTCCCCTTCCCCGGCAAGAAAGGAATGAGACAAGGGTATGATGAAGCTGACACGGCTCATGGAGGGCTGCGGTACCGAGTCCGCGGATATTGAGGTAAAGGGGATCACCTGCGATTCCCGCCGCGTGGAACCCGGCTGGGTGTTTGTCTGCATCAGCGGTACGGCGGTGGACGGCCATCGGTTCGCCGGGCAGGCGCAAAAGGCCGGCGCGGCGGCGATTGTCTGCGAGAAGGATCTCGGCCTGGAGAATCAACTGCTGGTGCCGTCCACCCGCGTGGCCTGGGCCCACATGTGTGCCAACTGGTTCGGCAATCCCGCACGGCGTCTGCATCTTGTGGGCATCACCGGAACCAATGGGAAGACAACCACCTCTTATCTGCTCAAATCCATCCTGGAAGCGGCCGGACACAAGGTGGGGCTGATCGGGACCATCCAGAACATGATCGGGGACCGTGTGCTGCCGGCAGGGCACACCACGCCGGATCCGTACGACCTGCAGAGCATGATGGCGCTGATGGCGGCGGAGGGCTGCAGCTATGCGGTGATGGAGGTGTCGTCCCATGCGCTCGACCAGGACCGCGTGGAGGGGTGCTGGTATGACGCGGCGGTGTTCACTAACCTGACGCAGGATCATCTGGACTATCATAAGACGATGGAAAATTACCTGGCGGCAAAGAAGCGGCTGTTCCGGCAGTGCGACAATGCCGTGGTCAACATCGATGACCCGTGGACCGAAAAGCTGTGCGAGGGGCTGACCTGCCCGATTGTCCGGTTTTCGGTGGGCAACGACACGGCGGATTATACCGCCCGCAACATCCGGCAGCGGCCGGACGGCGTGGATTTCGAGCTGGTGGCGACCGGCCTGATCCGCCGGGTGCGGCTGAATACGCCGGGGGCTTTTTCGGTTTACAATGCGCTGGCTGCTGCCTCGGCCGCGCTGTGCCTGGGTGTGCCCTTTGAAACGGTGACCGACGCATTGTGTGCGGCCGGCGGCGTAAAGGGACGGGCAGAGATCGTGCCGACCGGCCGGGATTTTACGGTGGTGATCGACTATGCCCATACGCCGGACGGCCTGGAAAACATCTGCCGCACCCTGCGGGAGTGCAAGCAGGGACGGCTGGTGACGGTGTTCGGCTGCGGCGGCGACCGCGACCGCGGAAAACGGCCCAAAATGGGCGCCATCGCCGCAGAATTATCGGATTTCCTGGTCATCACCTCGGATAACCCCCGCACCGAGGAGCCGGGGGCAATCATTGCGGATATCCTGGAGGGCGTGCCGGAGGACGGCACCCCCTATGTGGTGGTGGAAAACCGGGTGGAGGCCATCCACTGGGCGATTGCCCATGCTCAGCCGGGGGATATTATCCTGCTTGCCGGCAAGGGGCATGAAACCTATCAGGTGCTGCAAAGCGGCGTGATCCATCTGGATGAACGGGAAGTCGTGGCCGACGCGCTTAAACAGACCGGAGCGTAACCCGCTGCGCGGACGGGTGGAGAATATCCGCCTGCGGCCAGCCGCAGGGGTATGCAGTAAATCAGCAGACGCGGAGAAAAACTCCGGGCGCTGGGGCAAGTTTTCCTTCAGAGAGGGCGGAACAGGAAAATGAATACCATGACCACCATCACCATAGTGTCGCTGACGGCGTTTGTGTCGTTTCTGCTCACGGCGGTATTGGGACGCTGGCTTGTGCCGATGCTCCATAGGCTGAAATTCGGCCAGACCATCCGGGACATCGGCCCCGCGTGGCACAAAAATAAACAGGGCACCCCCACAATGGGCGGCATTATGTTCGCGCTGGGCATGGTTGTCACGCTGGTCGTGGCAATCGTGGTATGTGAGCTGTTCCTGCCGGTCAAGATTTTCCGCGAGGGTACCGAGGGGAATATTGTCAATTCCCTGACGAGCACCCGGCTGGTCGCCGGCGTCCTGCTGGCCCTGTTCTGCGGGATGATCGGCTTTATCGACGATTATATCAAGGTGGTCAAAAAGCGCAATCTGGGCCTGACCGAAAAGCAGAAGCTGTTTTTGCAGCTGGTGGTGGCGCTGGCCTACGCCATGTCGCTGTATATGGCCGGGGGAACAGGGGTGTACATCCCCGTGCTCGGCGAGGTGGATTTCGGTCTGTGGTTCATTCCCTTCTGCATGCTTGTGGTGGTCAGCGCAACAAATGCGGTCAACCTGACCGACGGCATTGACGGCCTGTGCGGAATGGTCAGCTTTGTGGTGGCGTTGTTTTTCCTTATCGCGGCGGGCATCACCGGATATTTCGGCATGAGCCTTGCCTCGGCCGCGTTCGCCGGTGCACTGGCCGGCTTCCTGGTGTGGAACCTGCATCCTGCCAGGGTGTTCATGGGCGATACCGGTTCGCTGATGATCGGCGGCATGCTCTGCGCGCTGGCCTTCGGTATCGGCCGGCCGCTTCTTCTGCTGCCGGCAGGCATCGTATACATCATCGAAACCCTCTCGGTGATCCTGCAGGTGACCTATTTCAAGCTGACCCACGGCAAGCGTCTGTTTAAAATGAGCCCGCTGCATCATCACTTTGAAATGTCCGGCTGGAGCGAGAACAAAATTGTCCTGGTCTTTTCGTTTATCGCCCTGATCGGCTGCATAGGGGCCTTGCTGCTGGTTTTTTACGCATAATTTCGCCGGTTCGCCGTATACTGTAAAAAGCAGGTAGCCGCTAATTCTCACGGAAAGGAGGGAGCCGTATGGCCTCGTCACCGCTGGCCTCCCGTTCGGCCTCCGCAGCTTCAGACAAACCCAAAAGAAAATGGCACATTTTTTCCCTCGCCAACGGCTTCGACATGCCTTTCCTGATTATTCTTCTGCTGATCCTGGTGGTCGGGCTGATCTGCCAGTATTCTGCAAGCTATCCGTACGCCTATTACTGGAGTGACGGCGACAGCTATTTTTACATCCGCAAGCAGGTGATGTTTGCACTGCTGGGCGTAGCAGCGATGCTGATTATTTCCACGGTGGATTACCATATCCTGCATTATTTCGCGATACCGGCGATGGTGATTTCCTGGGTGCTGCTGGTGATTGTGCTGTTTTCCGGATCGGATGTACGCCGGTGGATCCGGCTGCCCGGGATTCAGTTCCAGCCTTCGGAAATCGCCAAGTTTGCGCTGATCCTCCTCTTTGCGCACCTGATATCCCTGAACCATAAAAAGATGAAAACCTTCACACGGGGATATCTGCCGTTTATCCTGATTTTAGGGATCACCTGCGGCCTGGTGGTGATCGAGCCGCACCTGTCCGGCACCATGCTGCTGCTGGCGATCGGCCTGATTATGATGTATGTCGGCGGTACGCGGCTTGTTTATCTGCTGGGCACGATGGGGCTCGGTATCGGTGCGGTGGTGTACATGGTCGTATTCCGCGGCTATGAGCAGGACCGTATCAACGTATGGCTGCATCCGTTTGAGGCCTATGCGGCCAACCGGGATGAGGCGTGGCAGACCATCCAGTCGCTTTATGCCATCGGTTCCGGCGGCCTGATGGGACAAGGGCTGGGCAATTCCCGGCAAAAGCATATGTTCCTCCCGGAGCCTCACAACGATTTTATTTTTGCGGTCGTGTGCGAGGAAATGGGCTTTATCGGTGCGGTGCTGGTGATCCTGTTGTTTGCGCTGCTGGTGTGGCGCGGCATTACAATCGGCATGAAATCCCCCGACAAATTCGGTTCGTTGCTGGCGATCGGCCTGACCGCTCAGGTCGGCGTACAGGTCATCCTCAATATCGCGGTGGTGAGCAATACCATTCCTAACACCGGCATCAGCCTGCCGTTTTTCAGTTATGGCGGCACCTCCCTGGTCATGCTGCTGGCCCAGATGGGCGTGGTGCTGGCCATATCCCGGCACAGTCGGGCAGAGAAGGGGTAGCGAGGCCGGAATTATCGTTCACGGCCGTCCGGGAAAAGAAATAGTCCACAAAAACCGATTGCGATGCCCCGCGGCATGGCCGCGGGGCTTTTTCATGAGGGCCATACATATCAACTGAAGGGGGTACAGCCGGTGCGTGTATTGATGACAGGCGGCGGCACCGCAGGACATATCAACCCGGCGCTCGCAATTGCCGACAAAATCCGCCGGGAGCAGCCGGACACGGAGTTCCTGTTTGTCGGTGCAAAGGGACGGATGGAGACGCGTCTGGTGCCGGAGGCGGGCTATGTTATCCGTACGGTGGACGTGCGGGGGTTCCAGCGGCGGCTATCGCTGAAAAATGTCGGGCGCAACGTTTCCGCGGCCGTTCATGCGGTGACCGCCGGTTCGGCATGCGCCAAAATTATTCGGGAGTTCCGGCCGGATATCGCCATCGGTACCGGCGGCTACGTCAGCGGGCCGATCCTGCGCAAGGCGGCCAAAATGGGCATTCCGGTACTGCTGCATGAGTCGAATGCGTTTCCCGGCATGACGGTAAAAATGCTCGCCAAAAACGCGGCAGCGGTTATGCTGGCCGATGAGGCGGCGAAAAAATATCTGCCGGAGGGCTGCCGCACGGTGGTTACCGGCAATCCGATCCGCCCGGATTTCCTGCAGTACGACCGGGAACAGGCCCGGAGGGAGCTGAGAATGGATTCCCGGCCGCTGGTGCTCTCTTTCGGCGGCAGCCTCGGTGCGGAGCGCATCAACCGGGCGATGGCCGAGGTTCTGGAGCGAAGCTTTCGCGCGGGGGATGTGCAGCATATTCACGCCACCGGCAGCAGCGGCTGGGAAACGTACAGCAAACTTCTGCAGGAAAAGGGTGTGCCTCTTGACGGAAACGGGTTCAGTGTGCGAGAATATATAAAGGACATGCCGCGTTGTATGGCGGCCGCCGATCTGGTGGTCTGCCGCTGCGGGGCGATGACCTTAAGCGAACTGCCCGCTGCCGGTAAGCCGGCGGTGCTTATCCCGTCCCCCAATGTGGCGGAAAATCATCAGTACCACAACGCGATGGCGCTCGTAAGGCGCGGGGCGGCGGTCTGCATCGAGGAGAAGGATCTCACCGTTGACCGGCTGTGGGAGGCAATCCGGGAGATCGTACTTTCACCGGAAAAACGACAGGAAATGGGCGATAACGCCCGGAAAGCCGCGATTCTGGACGCGGACGACCGGATTTATGCGGTTATCCGGGAAACGCTCGCCGGCGCGAAAAAATAGAATACATCTCTCCGGCCGTCCGCTTGGTCCGGCCCCTTTTTCACCACCTGCTGCCATACGGCATAGGATGGTTTTGCAGGGATTGGGGCTTCGGTGTCGGCCCCTGTCCGTATACGGCGGGGGATCACCCCGCGACGAAGGGGTGTGTGACATGGCGAAACTGATGATCGAGGGACTACATAAACTCGATGGCGAGATCGCAATTCACGGGGCCAAAAACGGTGCGCTGCCGATCCTGGCCGCTACGCTGCTGGCCGACGGGACGAGCGAGATCAGCAACTGTCCCGCGCTGTCGGACGTCCGGGCCTCGGTGGCCATACTGCGCTGCCTGGGCTGCCGGGTGGAGCAGGAAAAAAACTGTGTCAGGGTGGATCCCTCCGGCATGAACCGCAGCAGCGTCCCGGACAGCCTGATGCGGGAAATGCGCTCGTCCATCGTCTTTCTCGGTGCAATCGCCGCACGGGCCGGCGCGGCGCAGATGTCATTTCCCGGCGGCTGCGAGCTCGGGCCGCGGCCGATTGATCTGCACCTGTCTGCGCTGCGCAAGCTGGGTCTGGTGATCGAGGAGGAGGGCGGCCGGCTTAACTGCCGGGTGCCCGGCCGCCTCAGGGGGGCAACCATTACGCTGGCCATGCCGAGCGTGGGCGCAACCGAGAACATACTGCTGGCCGCGGCGACGGCGGAAGGCACCACCGTGATCGTCAATGCGGCGCGGGAACCGGAAATCAGCGATCTCTGCGATTATCTGAACGCCTGCGGGGCGCATATCGCGGGCGCGGGGGAAGGGACAATCACCATCGAAGGGGTCGAGCGCCTCCACGGCTGCCGGCACAGCGTAATCCCCGACCGCATCGAGCTGGCTACCTATATGGCGGCGGCAGCGGTGACCGGAGGCCGGCTGCTGCTGCGCGGGATTTGTCCGGTGCATGCGGCGGCGGTGCTGCCGGTGTTTGAGGAGGCCGGCTGCCGGCTGGATGTGCGCAGCCGGGAGCTGCTCATCGAGGCGCCCGAACGGCTGCATGCGCTGCAGACCGTCCGCACCATGCCGTATCCGGGCTTTCCCACCGATGCGCAGGCGCCGGTTATGGCGATGGCTTGTGTGGGACAGGGGACGAGCGTATTTGTGGAAACGATTTTTGAAAACCGTTTCCGCCATGTGGATGAGCTTACCCGGATGGGCGCCCGTATCAAGGTCGAGGGCCGCATGGCGGTGGTGGAGGGGATTCCCCGGCTGTCCGGCGCACAGGTGATGTGCACCGATCTGCGCGGCGGCGCCGCGCTGGTTATCGCGGGGCTGGCGGCCTCCGGTGTGACCGAGATTACCGATCTGCAGCATATTGACCGTGGTTACGAAAATATAGAAGCGTGCCTTGCGGGTGCGGGTGCCGTGATCCGCAGAGGAGAATAATTCGGGACGGAGACTGGCAGATGAAGGAAAGCAAAAAAGCGAGGGAAACCACCGTTAAGAAAAAGCGCCGGATCAGCCGCTTCCATCTGGCGGTTATTCTTTTTGCGGCCATTTTGGTGGTGAGTGCCGGCCTGACGGCCCTGCTGATCGTGCAGGCGCTTCAGGACGACGCGCCGGATGCCGCAGAGACGCCGGAAAAGCCCTCGGCCTTCGGCGTGCAGGAGATTCTGGTGGAAGGCGATACGCGCTACGATGAGCAGGAAATCATACAGGCCAGCGGTATCCGCGTCGGACAGAGCGTGTTTTCCCTCAACCTGAAGCTGGCGGCACAGAATGTGCTCGCTGCGTTCCCGTATCTTGAAACGGTGGATATCCAGAAGGTGTCCTTCGGGACCGTCCGCATTGCCCTCAAGGAGGTGGAGGTCATCGGCGCCAGGTACGCCGACGGCGCCTGGATTGTGGTCGGCAGCAATGGAAAGGCGCTGGAAGCGCTGCCGGTGGAGGGGGACCGCCCGCCGCGGTATCTGTATTTCAAGGGGGTGACCCCGCAGACTGCGGTGGTGGGCGAGGCCGCAATGGACGAGGAAAGCCTGCGGATTATTCGTACACTGCTGACCGCCTTTGCGGATTTCCGCCAGGAGGCCGACGAGGCGGAGGAGCTGCCGGCGGTGGACCTGACCCAGGAAATTGTGGAGATCGATATTACCAACAAGGCCGATATACGGCTGAACTGGAAAAACCGGATGGTCATCAAGCTTGGCAACGAGTCAAATCTGTATAAAGAAATCAACGTCCTGGCCACATCGCTGGCGCTGTTGCAGAAGTCACAGGGACATGGCATCGCCGGCCAGATCGACCTGCGCTCCTATTCGGATTCGGACACGGACAACAACAAGCTGTTTTACACGCCGCAGGATGTGCTGGACAGTGAATCGGCCGAGCCGGATTCCAGTGATCCGGCGGATCCGGAGGGCGACGATTCCGCAGATCCGGAGAACGGCGGCGGGGCAGACAGCGCGCCGGCGGACTGACAACGCTACATATTGTGCGTGAACGTGCAGTTTTAAAAAAATTTTTATAAATATAGCGTGAATTACGGAATAAGCGGTTGAATTTGTTTTACAGTCGTGGTAAAATCAAAGAAAGCTCTTGTAGCTTGCTGATTTTGAAAGCTTCGCGGCCTCGTCCGCAGGAATAAAAAGGTGGAGGGAAGTCTCATGGGTTTCCAGTTTGAAGACGATTTCGAAAAGGAAGTACAGATAAAAGTCGTCGGCGTGGGCGGCGGCGGTGGAAACGCCATCAACCGCATGGTCCGGCACGGTGCGGAGGGCCTGGAGTTTATTTCCATCAACACCGACCGGCAGGCGCTGCGCAATTCCCAGGCCAGCCAGAAGATCCAGATTGGCGAAAAGCTGACTCATGGCCTGGGCGCCGGTTCCAACCCGGAAAAAGGGCAGCGCGCCGCAGAGGAAAGCCGGGAGGAAATTGCGGCGGCCCTCAAGGGAACCGATATGGTGTTTATTACCGCAGGTATGGGCGGCGGCACCGGCACCGGCGCGGCGCCGGTGGTGGCGGAAATCGCGCGCGATCTCGGCATCCTGACGGTGGGGATCGTCACCAAGCCGTTTAACTTCGAGGGGCGCCGCCGCATGTCTCAGGCGGAAGCCGGAATCGCCAATCTGCGCGAGCAGGTGGACAGTCTGGTGGTCATCCCCAACGAGCGCCTGAAGATGGTCAGCGAGCAGAAGATGACCATGGCGCAGGCTTTTGAGATGGCGGATGATGTGCTGCGGCAGGGCGTGGAAAGCATCTCCCGGCTGATTGTGGTGCCGGGCGAGGTCAATCTGGATTTTGCGGATGTAACCGCTGTTATGAAAGACGCTGGTTACGCGCATATGGGCGTCGGCCGTGCCGAAGGCAAGGACAAGGCGGAGCTCGCGGCACAGGCGGCGATTTCCAGCCCGCTGCTTGAGACCTCCATCAAGGGGGCGCACGGCGTGATTATCAATATCACCTCGTCGCCGGACATCGGCCTCGACGAGATGGACCAGGCGGCCACCATGATCGCCAATGCGGCGCATCCGGATGCCAACATCATCTGGGGCGCAGCGTTCGACGAATCCCTCAACGACGAGATGTGCGTGACGGTGGTGGCGACCAGCTTCACGCCGGATGATTCCTATGCTTCGGCGCAGGCTGCGCCGGGAACATCCGGTACCGACAGCGATGCGCCCGGGTTCCAGCGCCAGACGGAGGATTCCGACTATATCGATATCATGTCGATCTTCAGCAAGAAGAAGGATTGACAAAACCAACAGTAAAAGCGGAGAGGAAAACCTCTCCGCTTTTTTGCGTTTAATGCCGGATTATGGTCAAAATGGCCGGTTTTGCGCGATATTTCGTGACTGTACGCTGTAAATTGCGGATTATCCGCTTAAAGAGCGTTTTTGTATTGCCAGACGGGGTTTTTGTGTGCTATAATGGCAGCGGCAGTGATTCCAACAGCTGCCGCATAATTGCTTTCTGGAGGTGGACAGGTTGAGTCCTGACCCTGGTCGAAGTAGACCCAAGCAGAATAAGAAAACTTCCGGGGTGCGTCTCTTCCTGTGACGGGTCGGCGCCCCGGGAAAGGGGAGTTGCGCCATGATCCGTTATTACGCCACCGTAAACGGGCGTATCCGTCAGCTGGATGAACGGACGGAGGGCTGTTGGATTGATGTGATCAATCCCGATGAGAAAGAGATTAACAGCCTGATCCAGCAATTCGCTTTGGAGCCGGATTTCCTGCGTGCCGCGCTCGACGATGAGGAGTCCTCGCGTATCGAGTCGGAGGACGGCAACACGCTGATTATCTTGGACGCTCCGGTTGCCGAGCGCGGGGAAGACGATGTGGCCTATTATACCGTCCCGATGGGGATTTTGGTCACGCCGTCGCACGTTATCACCGTATCCCTGAGGGAAAACGCCATCATTGCCGAGTTTGCCGAAGGGGTGGTCAAGGGCGTTCAGACCAACCTGCGCACCCAGTTTGTGCTGCATGTAATACTGCGGGTGGCGACCCGGTATCTGCAGTTCCTCAAGCAGATCGACAAGCTTTCCAGCTCGCTGGAAAAGCAGCTGCGTAAGTCCATGAAAAACAAGGAACTGATTCAGCTGCTCGACATTCAGAAATCCCTGGTGTATTTCTCCACCTCGCTCAAAGCGGACGAGACGACACTCGAAAAGCTGATGCGGGGGCGGTATATCAAGCTGTACGAGGAGGATCAGGACCTGCTGGAGGATGTGCTCATCGAAATCAAGCAGGCCATAGAAATGTCGAGCATCTATCTGAACATCCTCTCCGGTACGATGGACGCTTTTGCCTCGGTGATTTCCAATAACCTCAATATCGTGATGAAGGTGCTCGCCTCGATTACCATTGTCATTTCGATTCCGAATATTATTGCCGGTTTCTACGGCATGAATGTTTCCGGGCTGCCGCTGGCGCAGTTCTGGTGGTTCCCGGTGGTGATTGCCGGCGGCCTGATGGGGGTTGTCGGCCTGGTCCTGCATAAAAAAGGCATGATGTAAAAGGAAGCTGCTGCCGTATCCCGGCAAGCAGCGGCAAAAAGCCCGGCCCTCTGTCAGAGGGCCGGGCTTTTATATGCGCAATATCCCGCCGAGCCGTAATGCCGCTGGTATAACCTGCTACTAACGAAAGCAGGTGGGTGCCCGCCCGAGGCGTTCCTGCTCCCTTCTTCCCGCACAGGCGGGGAGGTCTGCAATCCGGTCCCGGAGCCGAGCTCCCGATAATAAACTGTAGTAGGGTTAAAAAGCGGCAGTCCGCGTACCCGGCAGGAAGAGGGCTTTATTGCAGCGGTTCGTCTGCTTCGTCTTCCATTTCTTCGATTTCAAACAGGTCAGAGAGGCGTTCTTCAAAAATCCCGGCGATTTCTTCAAACAAATCGTCGTCTTCGATCTGAACCAGCAGTTCCTCACCGGTGGAATCGTCCACCGAAAGGATAATCAGCTCCCCGTCGTCGTTGACTTCCTCGCTGGGGTCGTCATACACCGGCAGCAGGGCAACGAAGCGCCCGTCGTCGGTTTCAATCGCATCCATCAGCTCGAAGGTATGCTCATTGCCGTCGTCGTCGAGGACGGTTACCAGATCCGGTCCATATTCATCGGCCATGTTATCGTCTCCATTCTCTGCGGGATTATCCGCCGTGCCATGGACTGGCGGTATCGGCGTCCCGGTTCTGTTTCTATTGTACCGTGTCTGGGCGCGCTCGTCAAGATGAATTGTGAGGATGGTAGAAATTATAAGTTTAAAAAATAATTCACAAATAATCTATTGACAATTCACAATTAAAGGGCTATACTAAAGATGCAAAAAGAAAAGGAAAGCAGAAACGCCGGATGGTCGGCGAACTGACAGAGAAAGGGGTGAGTCCCATGCACAGCGATATGGAAGAACAGTTCAATGCCCGCACGGGGCTTGCGCCGCGGCGGGCGGATCGGGAAGCTTGAAGAATGGCTTTCAGACAGGGAATCGACCAATGGCCTTAAAACGAAAGGTTCTGCGCAATAAGATCAGCGTATGAGACACTTTCCCAGCGCAAGGCATTTGGCTTCCAAGGATACGTTGTTGTATCATCGAGCCCGTTTCAGGAAAAACCGATCAAAGCAAATGCGAATGCTCTTGTTTGCCGCAAAACGGAGAAACAGATAAGAGCCGGGCGGTTTCCTTACCGCTCCGCAGGACAATTGTATAGGCCCGTGGATGGGTGCCGGTCAGGGACCGGGACAAATCCGGCGGGAAATTCCAAAGGAAAAGGTGAGTCCCATGTGGCGCTGAGCTTCATGGAAATGGCCGCCGGCCGTAAAGCGGCTGAAAAAGCGGCCAGGGCAAAGATTCGCTGCGGCGGATCGCTCCGATTAACGTTTCCGTTGTCAGACAGAGAAACGAAACCCTTTTGTAAGCCGGAAAGGGCTCCCTGAAGGGGCCGGAAGGCTGCCGGATGGAAAGGCCGGTGCCGGAAGGCGGGGATTTTGCCCGTTATATTGATAAAGAAAAAGAAAAGGTGGGTCCGATGTATTAATCGGATAAGAGGGCCGGGTGGTGAAAGCACCTGACCTCCTCAATACAAAAACGACGGCAGCCCTGAAAACGGGGCTGCCGTTTTGCTGTATCCAAATGGACGCCGGAGGCCGTAAGTGAATCATGTGAAGAACGGGCGTCCGTGGGAGACGCTGTATGTACAGCGCCGGTAGATCGCCGGGGATTTCCGTTTGTCAACCGCCCTTGCAAAGGTATGCTGCCGGGCGTGCACCCGGCGGTCGAGCCGCGGGGTCAGCACGGGAGGC
>USCI01000048.1 GCA_900553255.1 uncultured Oscillospiraceae bacterium
GGGCGAAAACTTTTTGTGCACTATTTTTTGCAAAACGACTTTTTTGACAGTCTGAAGCGTTTCCGTCTCGGAAACGCTTTTTTTGCCGGCAAATCCGGAGAAGCGTACAGAGAGTGAGGGCATTATTCCCCAAAAAACAGCAATACCTGACCAAATGTAAACATATGTTCCTTTTTTTAGAAAAAACCATTTACTTTAGGGACAGGAATGGTATAATAAAGTGTACTCCCGTGCCGGAGTTGACGGGGATTTCCGGTAAATCAGGCGGCTGTTCAGCCGGCCGCCGTTTTTTGAACATCAAGGTATGGAGCGGAAGCCTATGGACAGCTTTAAATTGGTTTCACAATATAAGCCGACCGGCGACCAGCCGGAGGCGATCGCCAAGCTGGTGGACGGCATCCGCAAGGGCGACCGGGAACAGACCCTGCTGGGCGTTACAGGCTCGGGGAAAACCTTTACGATGGCCAACGTCATCGCCCAGGTCAACCGGCCTACCCTGGTGCTCGCGCACAACAAGACGCTCGCCGCACAGCTGTGCTCGGAATTCCGGGAATTTTTTCCGGAAAACGCGGTGGAGTATTTTGTCTCTTATTACGACTATTATCAGCCGGAGGCGTATATACCGTCTACCGATACCTATATCGAAAAGGATTCCGCGATCAACGATGAGATCGACAAGCTGCGCCATTCGGCGACCTCGGCGCTGTCCGAACGGCGGGATGTCATCATTGTCGCGAGCGTGTCCTGTATCTATTCGCTCGGTGACCCGATCGATTACCGCAGCATGGTGATTTCGCTGCGGCCGGGGATGGCCAAAAGCCGCGATGAACTGCTGGCCAAGCTGGTGGAGCTGCAGTATGAGCGCAACGATATCAATTTTGTCCGGAATAAATTCCGGGTGCGCGGCGACGTGGTGGAGATTTATCCGGCGTACGCCAACGATATCGTGATCCGGGTGGAGTTTTTCGGCGATGAGATCGACCGGATCAGCGAAATCCATGCGCTGACCGGTGAACTCAAGAGCGTCGTGCAGCATGTGGCCATCTATCCGGCCTCGCATTATATCGTGCCTCCGGAAAAAATGCAGGGGGCGATCGAGGAAATCCGCCGTGAGCTGGATGAGCGGGTGGAATGGTTCAAAAGCGAGGGCAAGCTGCTGGAGGCGCAGCGGATTTTGCAGCGCACCCGCTACGACATCGAAATGCTGCAGGAGGTCGGTGTCTGCAAGGGTATTGAAAACTATTCACGGGTGCTGTCGGGACGTGCGCCCGGTTCGACACCGTGCACCCTGCTCGACTATTTCCCGGAGGATTTCCTCCTGTTTGTGGACGAGTCGCATGTTACCCTGCCGCAGGTGCGGGGGATGTTCGGCGGCGATTTTGCCCGCAAGAAAAGCCTGGTGGATTACGGGTTCCGCCTGCCGAGCGCTTACGACAACCGGCCGCTGAATTTTGACGAGTTCTACAGCCACGTGCATCAGGCGGTATTTGTCAGCGCGACCCCCGGCGAGTTTGAACGGGAACACAGCGCGCAGATCGTGGAGCAGGTGATCCGGCCGACCGGCCTGACCGATCCCGAGATCGTCGTCAAACCGGTGGAAGGGCAGATCGACGACCTGATGGAGGAGATCCGTCTGCGCGCGGCCCGGCAGGAGCGGGTGCTCGTCACCACGCTGACCAAGAAAATGGCGGAGGATCTGACCACCTTCCTGGACAACGCAGGAATCCGCGTACGGTATATGCATCACGACATCGATACGATGGAACGCATGGAGATCATCCGCGACCTGCGGCTGGGCGAATTCGACGTGCTGGTGGGCATCAACCTGCTGCGCGAGGGGCTTGACCTGCCGGAGGTATCGCTCGTCGCCATCCTCGACGCCGATAAGGAGGGGTTTCTGCGCTCGGAAACCTCGCTTGTGCAGACCATCGGCCGTGCCGCGCGCAACGCGGGCGGGCAGGTAATCATGTACGCCGATCAGGTGACGCCGTCGATGGAGCGCGCCACCACCGAAACCAACCGCCGCCGGGCCATTCAGATGGCATACAACGAGGCGCACGGCATCGTCCCGAAAACCATCATCAAGGATGTCCGCGAGGTGATCGAAATTACCTCCCACAGCAAGAAGGGAAGCAAGCCGGCGACCAAGCAGCTCAGCCGGGCCGAGCGGCAGCAGCGCATCGAACAGCTGACCAAGGAAATGAAGGCGGCGGCAAAGCTGCTGGAATTCGAGCATGCCGCATGGCTGCGGGATGAGATCGAAAAGCTGAAAAAATAAGCGGGGAAGCGTGGCTTCGCCGGGACTATAGGCCTTCTTCCGCGATCGGCGGGGAGGGCGGGAACAGGAAGGCAAAGGAATATGCAGAATACCAGACTGATCATCAAAGGGGCCAGGGAGCACAACCTGAAAAACATCGATCTCGATATACCGCGCGACAAGCTGATCGTTTTTACGGGGCTGTCCGGTTCGGGCAAGTCCTCGCTGGCGTTTGACACGATTTACGCGGAAGGGCAGCGGCGGTATGTCGAGAGCCTGTCTTCCTATGCGCGGCAGTTCCTCGGGCAGATGGAAAAGCCGGACGTGGATTACATCGAGGGGCTGTCTCCGGCGATTTCCATCGACCAGAAGACCACCTCCAAAAACCCGCGTTCGACGGTGGGCACGGTGACCGAGATACACGATTATCTCCGGCTGCTGTATGCCCGCATCGGCATCCCGCACTGCCCGATCTGCGGACGGGAGATTCGGCAGCAGACGGTGGATCAGATTGTGGATCAGGTCATGACGCTCGAGGCCGGGACGCGGATTCAGCTGCTCGCTCCGGTGGTGCGCGGGCGCAAGGGCGAGCATGTCAAGGAATTTGAGGCGGCGCGCAAATCCGGTTATGTGCGGGTGCGGGTGGACGGCAATATTTATGATCTGTCCGAAAAAATCGAGCTGGAGAAGAATAAGAAGCACACCATCGAGGTGGTGGTCGACCGGCTGGTGATCGGCGACGAGATCAAGGGGCGGCTGGCCGATTCCATCGAAACGGCCACCGCACTGTCCGGCGGCCTGCTGACGGTGGATGTGATCGGGGGGAAGGAAATGACCTTTTCCCAGAACTATTCCTGCCCCGAGCACGGCGTGAGCATGGAAGAACTGTCACCGCGCATGTTCTCCTTCAACAACCCCTTCGGCGCCTGCCCGAAGTGCACGGGACTGGGGATTTTCATGTCGATGGATCCGGATCTGATTATTCCGGACAAACGGCTGTCCATCCGCGGCGGCGCGATCCAGGCAAGCGGCTGGGGCTACACCAGCGGCGGCACCATCGCCCAGATGTATTACGAGGCGCTGGCCGAGCGTTACGGCTTTTCCCTGGATACGCCGGTGGGGGAGCTGCCGCCGAAAATCATTGATATCCTGCTGTACGGCACCAAGGGCGAGAAAATCCGTATGGTGCGCAAAATGGAGTACGGCCAGGGCGAATACACCACCGATTTTGAGGGGATTCTCAACAACCTGCAGCGCCGTTACCAGGAGACGCAGAGCGACTGGATGAAGGAAGAACTGGAAGCCTACATGTCGCAGGTGCCCTGCCCGGAATGCGCGGGCAGGCGTCTGCGGCCGGAAAGCCTCGCGGTGACGGTCGGCGGTATCAACATTGCGGATTTTTCGGAAAAATCCGTGGAGGAAGCGCTGGCGTTTATCGAGCAGCTGGAGCTGACCGAGCGGGAGCACTGGATTGCCGACCGTATCCTCAAGGAAATCCGGGAGCGGCTGGGCTTCCTGCAGAGCGTGGGTCTTGGCTATCTGAACCTTTCGCGGCCGGCGGGTACGCTGTCCGGCGGCGAGAGCCAGCGGATCCGTCTGGCGACCCAGATCGGGTCCTATCTGATGGGGGTGCTGTATATCCTGGACGAGCCGAGCATCGGCCTGCATCAGCGGGATAACGACCGGCTGATCGCCACACTGCGCCATCTGCGGGATCTCGGCAACACCTTGATCGTGGTGGAGCACGACGAGGATACCATGCGGGCGGCGGACTGGATTGTGGATATCGGACCTGGCGCCGGCGTGCAC
This sequence comes from uncultured Oscillospiraceae bacterium, assembly GCA_900553255.1. GTDB lineage: Bacteria > Bacillota > Clostridia > Oscillospirales > Acutalibacteraceae > UMGS1591. The sequence continues at coordinate 4,067 of USCI01000048.1, forward strand.
GGCGGCGAGCTGGTGTGTTCCGGCACGTTTGACGATATCTGTGCCTGCGAGCGTTCGGTGACCGGGCAGTATCTCAGCGGCAAGCGGCGGATCCCGGTGCCGGAAAAACGGCGGCCGGGTTCCGGTAAGCTGCTGACTGTCCGCGGTGCCACGGAGCATAACCTGAAGAATATCGACGTTTCCTTCAAGCTCGGCGCTTTCAACTGTGTGACCGGTGTGTCCGGCTCCGGCAAATCCTCGCTGGTCAACGAGATCCTCTATAAAAAGCTCGCGGCGGAGCTCAATGGCGCGAGAACCCGTGCCGGCGCCCACCGCGCAATTGAGGGCATGGAATTTCTCGACAAGGTTATTGACATCGACCAGTCGCCGATCGGCCGCACGCCGCGCTCCAACCCCGCGACCTATACCGGGGTGTTCAACGATATCCGGGAACTGTACGCCTCCACCGCGGACGCCAAAATGCGCGGCTTTTCGGCTGGCCGTTTTTCCTTCAACATCAAAGGCGGGCGCTGCGAAGCCTGCCAGGGCGACGGCATCGTGAAGATCGAAATGCATTTCCTGCCGGACATCTATGTGCCGTGCGAGGTCTGCAAGGGCAGGCGATATAACCGGGAAACGCTGGAGGTCAAGTACAAGGGCAAGAGCATTTACGACGTGCTGGAGATGACGGTGGAGGAGGGGCTGGAATTTTTCCAGAGCATTCCGAAAATTGCCCGCCGCCTGCAGACGCTGTACGATGTGGGGCTGGGCTACATCAAGATCGGCCAGCCGGCGACCACGCTGTCGGGCGGTGAGGCGCAGCGGGTGAAGCTGGCCACCGAGCTGTCCCGGCGGGCGACCGGCAAGACGGTGTATATCCTCGACGAGCCGACCACCGGCCTGCATACGGCGGATGTCCATCAGCTAATCGGGGTGCTGCAAAAACTGGTGGACGGCGGCAATACGGTGATCGTGATCGAGCACAATCTGGATATGATCAAAACCGCCGACTATGTTATCGACCTCGGCCCGGAGGGCGGTGACCAGGGCGGCACGCTGGTGGCGGCTGGTACGCCGGAAGATATTGCCGCAGCGGAGGGGTCGTATACCGGACAATACCTGAAGGAAATTCTCAAACGCGGATAAGCCAAAAGCCCGCCGCCGGTAAAATTTTACCGGCGGCGGGCTTTTTCTGCGCACGTATTACTTGTCCAGGCGCTTTTTAAAGAAGAAATACACGCCCGCGGCAGACACCAGGAGAATGACGATCGCCAGCACGGCTTTGGTTCCGCTTCCGGTATCGGTAAAGTCCTCATCCGCGGCCTTTTCCACCGTGATTTCGCATGCGGCGGTCTTGCCGTTGACGGAAGTGGCGGTTATGGTCGCCTTGCCATCCTTTTTCGCTGTAACCAGGCCGTTTTCATCCACCTCGGCAACCGCCGGGTCGGAGGAGGTCCAGGTTATCGTTTTATCCTTAGCGGCTTCCGGTTCAACCGTTGCTTTCAGCTGAAGCGTTTTTCCTTCCTCGAGCGTGGCGGAGGACTTGTCGAGGGTTACACCGGTGATATAGGTGAACACAACCTCGATGTCTCCGGTCTCCCCGATGGAGTAGGCCTCTTTGTCCACATTGAGCTGTACGCTGCCGGTGACGGTCGCGGAATCCGCGTCGGGGGAGGTGAAGAGGATTGCCGGTTCGCCGGCGATTTCCGCATTCTCCACCCGGATTTTCGCGGTTTCCACCGTGGCATCCGGCTCCTTGCCGCTGGCGACAACCTGGCCACTGACGGTGCCGCCGGTTATGGTAATTGCGGTATCTTCCACCTTGCCGTTGTAGCCGCCGCCGAACACGTACCGGCTGATGGTGCCGCCGGTGACCTCCACCGTCACCGCCTTGGTCAGGCCGTTGAGCGCGCCGCCGCAGATATCCCGGATGTCATCGCAGTTTTTGACGAGGACGGAAGCCGTTTCGGTGGTGCCGTCTGCACCGCCGATGCTGCCGCCGTAGACCTTATTGGTCACTACGACGGATTCGCCGTCCACGACCACACGGCTTTCCCCAACCGGGCCGCCGTTGCCGCCGCCGCAGACATTGGTATAGGTGCCGCCGGTCACGAGGACTTCGGTAGCTTCCACACGGCTGCCGCTGCCGCCGATTACGAAGCTAATGACATTGCCCTCCCCGACGGTTATTTCCGCCTTGTTCACATCGGCGGGTGCGCCGTCCAGAACCCGGGATTCACTCATCCCGCCGCCGGAAACGCTGTACAGTGTGGAACCGGTAACCGTGACCGCGGCGGTGCCGGTTACCTTGGTGCTCACGCCGCCGCCGTTGACCACGCTGGTGGTTCCTTTCTGATCACAGTTTTCGACCACGAGCGAGGTGTTTTCCACGTCCTCAAACGGGCTGCCGCCCCAGATAGTACAGGTGTACAGGCTGAGATTTTTCAGCGTGGTCGGTATGCCGTTGGCATAAAGGGAGAAGATGATGCCGTCGCCCTGCCTGCAGCGCAATGCGGCGTTTTCCTTCCCTTCAATCACCACGCTCGCGACGTTGGTGATGCTCTCGTAATTGCCGCTGCCGGAGCTTACGCCCTGCTTGGTGGGGTGCAGATTGCCGTAAACATACACCACGACTGCCTTGCCGGTATACTCGCTTTTGGCAAGCTCGTCGGTCAGGCTGGTGATGGCGGTGTGCTCCGCCGGCACCGCATCGCCCGCATACAAAACGACCGGTTCCTCCTCCGCAGCGACGTTCAGGGATACCGCTGCCGCAGAAAAGAGCAGGAGTACCGACAGGGAAACCGACAAAATACGCTTGATGCCTTTCAGGCCGTGCATACAAAACCATCCTTTCTTTCCTAAATAAGATATCGACTGTATGCCCTATTATACTACATCTTTCCTGCATTGTCCATCTTTTCGAATGAATTTCACGTGACAATTTACACAAATTGAGTAATTGTGAAACGCCGGAAATACAGTTCGCCGGCAGCCGGGGAAAAACGGCGGATACACCGGGCTTAAAGCAAAATTATTTACAAATCTTTCATATACTGGTCTTGGGTATACGGTAAAATACTAATCGTGAAACCGCAGGGAATTCTGGACAGTGGGGAAATGACATGTTTGGCTATGTGCGCGCCTACAAGCCGGAGATGACCTTCGGCGATTTTGAAATCTACCAGGGCGTGTATTGTTCCCTCTGCAAGCGTCTGGGCAAACGGTACGGCCCGCTGGCGCGCATGACCCTGAGTTATGATTTTACCTTTCTCGCCCTGTTCCGTATGGCGGCCGCGGACAGCTGTCCGCATTTTGAGGTCCGCCGCTGTGCGCTGCATCCGCTGAAAAAACGGGCGTGCTGCTGCGGCGATGCGGATATGGCGTTTGCCGCCGATGCCGCGATGCTGCTGACCTGGTACAAGCTGCAGGATAACGCGGCCGACCGCGGCCGTATGAAGCGGCTGGCGGCGCGTTTTCTGCTGTTTTTGTTCCGCGGGGCGCATCAAAAAGCAGCGGAGGCGCTGCCGGAGATGGACGCCCATATCGCTCGCTGTATGGAGCAGCAGGCAAGGGTGGAAGCGGAAAAGACCTCCGGTATCGATGCCGCAGCGGACCCTTCGGCGCAGATGCTTTCCTATATCGCCCAGGCGGGTGCCCGGGACGAGCGCGAGCGCCGGGTCCTGGAACGCTTCGGTTACTGCCTTGGACGCTGGATCTATTTGATCGACGCCGTGGACGACATGCCGGACGATCTGGAGAGCGGCGACTATAACGCGTACATCCTCGCGCGCGGCATTCAGCCGCAGGAAACCCAGCGGGTGGCCGCGGAGCAGAAGCAGGCGCTGCTGACCCTGAACGCCTGCCTGGCGGAATGCATTGCCGCTTACAATCTTTTGACAATCCGGCGTTTTGACCGGTTATTGCGGAACATTCTGGAGCAGGGAATGCCTGCCGCGCAAAACCGCATCCTGCTTCCCCGGAAGGAGCGGCGCCGCAGCGCCCGAAAAGCGGGGGTAACGAGGTGACCGGGACGGTCATGGAAAGGCTTGGTTCGGAATATGAGCGTTAGAGATCCTTATGAAGTGCTCGGGATATCGCCCAATGCGACCGACGACGAAGTGAAGGCGGCGTATCGGGAGATGGCGAGAAAATACCATCCGGATAATTATGCCGACAATCCGCTGTCGGAGCTGGCGCAGGAAAAGATGCAGGAGATCAACGAGGCCTACGACCAGATCATCCGCTCCCGTCGTCAGGGTGGCTCTTCCGGCGGTTATCGCCAGGGGCAATCGTCTGCTGCCGGGGGATCCCGCTTCGCAGATGTGCGCAGTATGGTCAATAGCGGCCGGATCATGGATGCAGAAATCCTGCTCGACGGCATCCCGGCCGGCTCCCGCGATGCGGAATGGTATTTTCTCAAGGGCAGCGTTTTGTACAGGAAGGGCTGGCTGGAGAGCGCCCATGAGCATTTTGTGACCGCCTGCCGGATGGATCCGGCCAATATGGAGTACCGCGAAGCGGTCAACCGGATGGAGCAGCAGCGCCGTACCGGAGGTTACCGCGCTCCGGCTCCGGCCGGCGGGGGCTGCACCGCCTGCGACGTGTGCCAGGGGCTGATCTGTGCGGACTGCTGCTGCGAATGTATGGGCGGCGATTTTATCCGCTGCTGCTGACGCAAGCGATTCGGCCCGGGCGCTTTGGCGCCCCGGGTCGATTTTTCAGTTGCCGCGGTCGGGCGGCGATATTTTCGGAAAGGAAGGAACCGGACGATGAAGCAAAGCGGCAGGATTGCGGTTGGCGGTGTGTTCAGCGCCCTGGCGCTGGCCTGCATGCTGATGACATTTTTCCCTTATGCAACCTATGCGCTGCCGGCGATGGCCGGGGTCTGCCTGATTCCGGTGGTGCTGGAGCTCGGTTGGCGCTGGGGCTGGATGGCGTACGGGGTGACAGCGCTGCTGTCGCCGCTGCTGGCGGCGGACAAGGAAGCGGCGCTGCTGTTCATCGCTTTTTTCGGCTATTACCCCGTACTGAAGGCCTGGATTGAGCGCCGGAAAAGCCGGGTGGTTGAATGGGTGATCAAGCTTGTGCTTTTCAACGCGGCAATAGTTGCGGCTTATATGGCGGCGGTATGGGTGTTCCGGCTGCCGGTGGATTTTGAGATTTTCGGGGTCAGCCTGCCGCTCGTGCTGCTCGCTTTGGGGAATGTCACCTTCATCATTTATGATAAGGCGCTGACCGGGCTGGTCTCGCTGTATCTCTACCGGCTGCAGCCCAAGCTGCGCCGTATGTTCAAATATTAGGCGCAGAATCCATTTGATGCGGCTGCCGGGGAGTGTCTCCCGTTTCCCGGACGGCCGGAGTCTGTTACCATAAAAAGAACAGCGTATGCCACGAAAAGGGCATACGCTGTTTTTATGATGCAGCGGACGGGCGTCTAAGTGCTGTACAAGCACCCGTCGCCACCCATAAGTTCCGTCATTTCTTCAATACGCTCCAGCGGAAACGGCGGCTGGGATAATGGCTTCATGGCAATCGACATGAGTTTCATGGGGTTGTCGTCTGCGGCCACCCGGTTAGCACTGAATTGTCCGCACCGCCGGCAGCGGTGTATAATCGCCCATTCGCCGTTTTTCTTTACCCATACCCCAACCGGGTCCATAATACCGCCGCAATCCGCATCCCTGTCCCCGGCTTCCATATCCAAATGTAAGCTGCATAAGCAATTGGGACAGTGATTGCGATGGGCACTGCCCGCTCCGGCTGCCACAACCAGCCGCCCGCATACCTTACACGTAAAGCTGTCTTCGCATGGATGGGTATTATAATATCCCTTTTCATAGGATTTTCGTTTATTTTCCCTGTTCATCCGATTTTACTCCTTAGAAAGCGCGCCGCATCACAACAGCTTCCTTATGCGTGTTTTCAGCGCGTCGCGATATTTTTGCGTAAGCAGCAAATATTGCTGCTGTTCTTCAGTTGTCCACTCGTTCCAGATGGCATTCTCCATTTGAAACAGCGGGGCGATTTTTTCGGCTGCATACCGTTCGCCCTTTTCCGTCAGGCAGACAACCGTATTTCGCCCTTTGCCCGGCTCAAGGGTTATGATCCCGTCTTTTTCTAATTTGCGAATTGCAGAATTTATCGTTTGCCTACTGATTCCGGTCAGTTTGCTGATTTCACTTTGCAGGCAGCGATTTTCCTTTTCACAAAGGACGTACAAAATATTCTGCACACTGTCTGAAACGCCCATTTTTACGGCCGCCTCATGATACAGCGCATTGATTTCTCCGGCCAGATAGGTATACTGCCGGGCTTGTAAATAGTGCATGAATCTTCACCCGCTTGTATGATTTCGTACATGCATATTATATCCGATTTCGTACATATGTCAAGTGCTTTTTTCTTTTCCTTCCCGCGGGGGATTTTGTGACCGGCTGCGCTTCCTTGCCGCGCAGCCGGCACTTTCCCTTGTTTTGACACGATTTTCCCTGGACGGATGTTTTGACACGATTTTCCCTGGACGGATAGATTGACAAATGCTTGACAATCAGGCATAATAGAGAATAAAGGAAGTCCCGCCGCAACCGGATGTTCCGGCAGGGCTATTTTCAGAACAGGAGTGGTTGGCATGGGGTACACGTTGGCACAGAAACTGATCCGCTCGCATCTGGTGAGCGGTGATATGACGCCGGGCAGTGAGGTGGCGCTGAAAATCGATCAGACGCTCACCCAGGATGCGACCGGCACGATGGCGTATCTGGAATTTGAAGCGATGGGTGTGCCGCGTGTGCGCACCGAACTGTCGGTGGCGTACATCGATCACAACACGCTGCAGACCGGCTTTGAAAATGCCGACGACCACCGGTATATACAGACCGTGTGCAAAAAGCACGGCATCTATTTTTCGCGCCCGGGCAACGGCATCTGCCACCAGGTGCATCTTGAGCGCTTCGGTATCCCCGGCAAAACCCTGATCGGCTCCGACAGCCATACGCCGACCGGCGGCGGCATCGGTATGCTGGCGTTCGGCGCCGGCGGCCTCGATGTGGCGGTGGCGATGGGCGGCGGCCCCTATTACATCACCATGCCGAAAATGGTGCGGGTCAACCTGACCGGCCGGCTGTCGCCGTGGGTGGCGGCCAAGGACGTCATCCTTGAGGTGCTGCGGCGGATGTCGGTTAAGGGCGGCGTCGGCAAGATCATTGAGTATGGCGGCGAAGGCGTGCGTACGCTGTCGGTGCCGGAGCGCGCGACCATTACGAACATGGGCGCCGAGCTCGGCGCTTCCACCTCGATTTTCCCGTCCGATGACATCACCCGCGCCTTTATGAAGGCGCAGGGGCGTGAGGCCGACTGGGTTCAGCTGCAGCCGGACGACGACGCGGTGTATGACGAGGTGATCGAGATCGACCTGTCCGCACTGCGCCCGCTGGCGGCCTGCCCGCATTCGCCGGATAACGTCAAGCCGGTGGAGGAGCTTGCCGGCATGAAGGTCAACCAGTGCTGCATCGGCTCGTGCACCAACTCCTCGCTGATGGATATGCTCAAGGTGGCGTCCATCCTCCGGGGAAAAACGGTGCATCCGGATGTCAGCCTGTCGATCGCGCCCGGCTCCAAGCAAGTTTATGCCATGCTCGCCCAGTGCGGCGCACTCGCGGATTTAATCGCGGCTGGTGCGCGCATTCTGGAGTGCGCCTGCGGGCCGTGCATCGGTATGGGGCAGTCCCCGCAGTCCGGCGGGATTTCGCTGCGCACCTTTAACCGCAATTTTGAGGGCCGTTCCGGTACCGCCGACGGCCAGGTTTACCTTGTCAGCCCGGAAACCGCTGCGGCCTCTGCGCTGGCGGGCGTGTTTACCGACCCGCGCACCCTCGGCGAGATGCCGGAAATCCGACTGCCGGAGTCGTTCCTGATCAACGACAATATGGTTGTCGCTCCCGCGCCGGAAGCGGAGATGGACGCCGTTACGGTGGAGCGCGGCCCGAATATCAAGCCGTTCCCCCAGACCTCGCCGCTGCCGGAAAGCATTGAGGCCAAGGTGCTGCTGAAGGTCGGCGACAACATCACTACCGATCACATCATGCCGGCGGGCGCCAAGATCCTGCCGCTGCGTTCGAATATCCCGGCCATTTCGCAGCATTGCTTTGTGCGCTGTGATCCCGATTTCCCGGCCCGCTGCAAGGAAGAGGGCCAGGGGATTATCGTCGGCGGTGCCAACTACGGCCAGGGCAGCTCCCGCGAGCATGCGGCGCTTGCCCCGCTGTATCTGGGCATCAAAGCGGTGATCGTGAAATCCTTCGCCCGGATCCATGTGGCGAACCTCATCAACGCCGGCATCCTGCCGCTCACCTTTGCCGATGAGGCGGATTATGACAAGGTGTCGTTCGGCGATGTGCTCAGCCTGCCGGATATCCGCGGACGCCTGTCCCGCGGGGAGGCGGTGGTGCTGCATAACGAGACAACCGGGTGCGATATCCCGCTGCAGGCAAACTTTACCCGCCGGCAGGTGGAGATGCTGCTCGCCGGCGGCCTGCTCGACTATACCAGGGAGCAGCAGAAAAAAGCGTAAGCCCAAAACCCTTTTGGCCCGGTGGGCCGTGCGGTGTCAAGGAGGCGAGTTTTCATGCCGAAAGCAGAGCATATTTCCATGTCGGTGGTGCGCAGGCTGCCCCGCTACTATCGCTTTTTGTACGACCTGAAAGAAAACGGAATCGAAAGGATTTCTTCGCGGGAGCTGTCCCAGCGCATGGGGCTGACGGCTTCCCAGATCCGGCAGGACCTCAACTGCTTCGGCGGCTTTGGCCAGCAGGGTTACGGATATGTTGTAGGCCAGCTGTATGAGGAGATCGGTCACATTCTTGGTATGGACGATTTATCGGACACGATCCTGCTCGGCGCCGGCAATATGGGCAAGGCGATTGCCAACCACATGGATTTTGAGCACCGGGGCGTCCGTCTGGTCGGCGTGTTTGACGATTCCCCACAGGTGATCGGGACCACCATCCGCGGCATGACGGTGCAGTCGACCGATGAGATCGAAGCGGTATGCCGCCGCCTGCATCCGCGGCTGGCGATCCTCTGCATCCCCAAGGAGGCGGCGCAGTCGCTGGTGGATCGGCTGATTGCGCTGGGCGTAAAGGGGTTTTGGAATTTCAGCCATTACGATATCACCTATCATAATCCCGGTGTGGTGGTGGAAAACGTCCATCTTGGGGACAGCCTGATGACCCTGTCCTATCAGCTCAAACAGGCGAGGGAACCACAGGATTCCGCCGGAAACTGAGTACGGCGGATGAAAAGCAGAAAAGCAGGCCGGAGGGAAAACGCCTCCGGCCTGCTTGTGCGAAATGGGGGTATTTTAAAACTGTTCGTTCTGCTGGTTGCGGTTCTGGTTTTGATTCTGATTCTGCTGGTTCTGGTTCTGATTTTGCTGATTCTGGAACTGGTTCTGCTTTTTGTTCTGGTTCTGCTGCTTGTTTTTGGACATGGATGCTTCCCTCCTGTCATTTTAAAATGTGACCACAGATCAGCGGACGGTTGTTCCGCCGACGGTTTTATTTTTTGCTTTGCGGGGCGATTTATGCAGGAATCCCGGCAGCGGCCCCCGAAAAGGTCTTGTCGAAGATTAGGGAAAGTGCTATAATAAATCGGTTGGAATCGCCGCAGTGGCGATGGCCAAATAACAAATGCTTATTTTGAGTGGGGATTGGAAGATTTACGGCATGGGAAAAAGAGACGATTTGCGGAATATTGCGATTATTGCACACGTCGATCACGGGAAGACCACACTCGTGGACCAGATGCTCAGGCAGAGCGGCGTATTCCGTGCAAATGAGCAGGTGGCGGAACGGGTGATGGATTCCGGGGATCTCGAACGGGAGCGCGGAATTACGATTCTGGCCAAAAATACCGCTATTATGGTCGGCAACACCAAAATCAATATCGTGGATACCCCCGGCCATGCCGACTTCGGCGGCGAGGTGGAACGGATCCTGATGATGGTCGACGGCGTCCTGCTGCTCGTCGATGCGTTTGAGGGCTGCATGCCGCAGACACGCTTTGTGCTGAAAAAAGCGCTCGGACTCGGTAAACGTCCGCTGGTGGTGATCAACAAGATCGACCGGGACGGCGCGCGTCCGGCCGAGGTCATTGATGAAATCCTGGATCTGTTTATCGAGCTTGGCGCCGACGAGGATCAGCTCGAGTTCCCGGTGATTTATGCGTCCGGCCGCGACGGCTACGCGTCGCTCGACCCGGAAGCGCGCAGCGGGGATATGCAGCCGCTGTTTGACGCCATCCTGAAGTATGTGCCTGCGCCGGAAGGCGATCTGGACGGCCCGCTGCAGATCCTGTTTTCCAACATCGACTACGACGATTATGTCGGCCGAATCGGTGTCGGACGTGTCGAGCGCGGCAGGGTGAAAAACGGACAGGCGGTGGTGCTGTGCAAAACCGACGGTTCCACAGTAAACGCCCGTATCGGCAAGCTGTACCAGTTCGAGGGACTGCGCCGCGTGGAGCATGAAACGGCAGAACTCGGCGATCTGATTGCGGTCACCGGCATTACCGACCTGAACATCGGCGAAACCGCGTGCGATCCGGAACGGGTAGAGGCGCTGCCGTTTGTACGCATTGATGAGCCCACGATTTCCATGATTTTTATGGTCAACAACAGCCCGTTTGCCGGCCGGGAAGGGAAATTCGTGACCTCCCGCAACCTGCGCGACCGCCTGTTTAAAGAGGTCGAAACCAACGTCAGCATGCGGGTCCGCGAAACCGAAACAACCGATGCATTTGAGGTGTCTGGCCGCGGTGAGCTGCATCTGTCCATCCTGATTGAAACCATGCGCCGGCAGGGTTTTGAGTTTGCGGTCAGCCGTCCGCGGGTTATCTACAAGCAGGATGAAAACGGCAAGACCCTCGAACCGATGGAGCTGCTGATGATCGAGGTGCCCGAGCAGTATGTGGGCGCGGTGATGGAAAAGCTGGGCTCCCGCAAGGCGGAAATTGTCAACATGGGCACCCGTGACACCGGCATGAGTCATCTGGAATTCCGCATTCCCTCGCGCGGCCTGATGGGCTACCGTCAGCAGTTTTTGACCGATACCAACGGCAACGGTATCATGAACAGCGTTTTTGACGGCTATGAGCCGTATAAAGGGGATATCCCGCAGCGGATTCAGGGCTCTCTCGTGGTGTTTGAAACCGGTGAGACCAGCAGCTACGGCCTGTATAACGCGCAGGAGCGCGGCACGCTGTTTGTGGGGCCGGGCGTCGAGGTCTATGAAGGCATGATTGTCGGCGAATCCCCGAAAAGCGAGGATGTCGTTGTGAATGTCTGTAAGAAAAAGCATGTGACGAATATGCGCGCCGCCGGTTCGGACGAAGCACTGCGGCTGACACCGCCCACCGTGCTTTCGCTCGAGCAGTCGCTTGAGTTCATCAATGACGATGAACTCGTTGAGGTCACGCCGAAGAGCATCCGCCTGCGCAAGCGTACGTTGTCCAAGGAGCAGCGGATGAAGGAAATGGCACGTAAAAAGAATTAAACGGAAGAGGGCGGAGGAACGATGGAAAAAAGCTATACCATGACGATCGCCGGACTGCAGCGGGAGCTGCCGCTGTGCCGGCTCAATGAGCATGTCAGCATCGCGGCCTTTGTGATTTTCGGCGATGTGCCGCTGACGGTGGCTTCTTCGACTGCGCTGCTGGAGAAGGCACCGGCATTTGATGTGCTGATTACGGCGGAGGCGAAGGGGATTCCGCTGGTATACGAAATGGCGCGGCAGAGTGAAAAGCCGTATTTCATCGCGCGCAAGTACCCCAAGCTGTATATGAGCCATCCGATTTCGGTGGACGTGCGGTCGATTACCACCGACAAGGAGCAGACGCTGTACCTCGATGAAGGCGAGGTGAAGGCGATTCGCGGTAAACGTGTGCTGATCGTGGACGACGTCATCAGCACCGGCGAATCGCTGCGTGCGCTGGAGCTGCTTGTGGAGCGTGCCGGGGGCAATATCGTGGGCCGCTGTGCGATCCTCGCCGAAGGCGATGCGGTCAAGCGCGACGATATCTTCTTCCTGGAGCCGCTTCCCCTCTTTTTTGATTAAGGGCTTTCTCATCGTGCGATCATGAGGAGGTATGGGCATGGCTCGACCGTTTGCCATCATCGGCTTTGCCTGTTTTGGCGCGTGGTTTGCCGCGTCGCTGATCGGGTTCAATGCGATTGTGGTTTTGGCCGTGCTGTGCCTTCTTCTTTTTCTGGCCGCGCTGCTTTGGCCGCCGCTGCGCAGACGGGCGGCGATTCCTGCGGTATTTGCGGCGCTGGCGGTATCCTTCGGGGCGTGCGCGGCAGCCGAGGTGCTGTATTACCAGCCGCTCAAACGCTTTGACGGGCAGACGGTGCGGGCATTTGTGCAGGTGGTGGACACCGATGATGCCGGGGACGGCTGCTATGTGGTGGAGACGGTACAGGGGGATTTGCCGGCCGGCACCCGTATGCTGCTGTATGTCGAAGACCGGGAATTCTGTCCGGATCTGTACGATGGGGTGAATGCCGATTTTGTTGTCTACAACCGCGGCGGCGACTGGACCTCCAGCTATAACGCGCGATGTGACGGCGTCCTGTTTACGGCGAATCTGGCGAGCGGCTATACGGCGGATGCGTATACGCTGGTGGAGCCGACAAGCCTGTCTTGGTATGCGCAGCTCCAGCTGTTCCGCCGGCAGGCGGTGCGGCATATCCGCTGGAACCTGCCGGGCGACCCGGGTGCGCTGTTGTGTGGAATATGTTTTGGGGATAAGTCTGCTTTATCGGAGGCGGCGGTTTCCGCTTTCCGGCTTTCGGGGATTTCTCATCTGATCGCGGTTTCGGGATTACATATGGCGATTATCGCGCAGGGGGTTCTGGCTATCCTGCATAAGCTGCGGATGCCGCGGCGGTTGTCGGCGCTGCTGACGGCCGCCATAGTGCTGATTTTCATGGCGCTGACCGGCTTTACGCCGTCGGTTACACGGGCGGGCGTGATGTGCCTGGTGCTGCTCGCCGGGCAGATGGTGCGCCGGGAGGCCGACAGCCTGAACTCTCTCGGCTTGTCCCTGCTGCTGATCCTGGCGGCCAATCCCTTCGCTGTGATGGATGTGGGGCTGTGGCTGTCGTTTGCCGCAACGCTTGGGCTGCTGTATCTGCTGCCGTGGTTTAAGCAGTACGGGCTGGACCCTCTGGAAATCCGGCTGTGCCGCGGCAGGCGGAAAACCGTCTGCCGGCTGCTGTGTATAAAACCGCTGACTGCGCTGTGTGTCACCCTGTCCGCCGTGGCGTTTACCCTGCCGATCACCGCGCTGGTATTCGGGGAAGTGTCCCTGGTGTCGCCGCTGACAAACCTGCTCACCGTTTTCCCGGCGAATATCGCCCTTGCCGTCGGCTGTTTAGGGGCGCTTTGCTCCTTTGTGCCGGGGTTGGGTTTTCTCTGCCGCGGGCTGTTTCTCACCGCCGGTCTGCTGACGAGGTATCTGCTGGCGGTTGCGGAGTGGCTCGGTTCCCTGCGCTTTGCCTCTGCCGACGCCGGCGAACCGTTTATTGCCCTGGCTATGGCCGGCGGCCTGCTGCTGTGCTGGATTGGCTGGCATACGGCACGCGGCCGCGGTGTTCAATGTGCGGCGGCGCTGTCGGTGATTGTTCTGATGGCGGGCTTGCTTGTGCATGGTGGGCTGATGCGCGGCGTCACCCGCATTGAGGTGGCCGGAAAGGAAAACAGCGTTACCCTGGTGGAACGCGACGGACGGTCTCTGCTGGTTCTTGGCGGCGAACGGCCGGACAAGGCGCCGATCGCCTCCCTGCTCGGGAACAGGCGGACGCTGCGGGTTGATCTGGTGGTGCTGACCGAAGCCGGGAGATACGGAGCGGAAGCCCTGCGAATGGTGCAGGCGGAGACAGAGGTAGGCCACGTGGTTTATGCGCCGGACGGGGACGCGCAGATGCTGGCGGATCAGGCGGGGGACCGGGCCATGCCGCTCGACGGGCAGAGCATCGCCTTCTGGGACGACGGCATGGTGGAGCGCAGCGGGGAATGGCTGCGCATCCGGGTGGGCGAAACCCGCTTGCTGTTTTGCCCGGTTTCCGGTGATGCCGCCTCGCTGCCGGAGGATTTTCGCAAGACACATCTGGTGATCTATTCCGGTGCCGCACCGCGCAACGCGGGACGGCTGACCACGCAGGGGAGCGTGCTCACCTGCAGCGCCTACCGCCTGGATGAGGCGATGAAAAGCCTGCCGCGGGGTGGGGATACGCTGCTCACCACCGTTCAGGAGGGAACGGTCGAGGTATTTACCCGCGGCCGCGGCGATTTGACTCAGTTGACCTAGGAGTACAGATAGGAGGAAAAACGATGCCGGCGAAGGAAACCGATCTCAAACAGCAGCTCAAGGAGGGGCGGCTGGCACGTGTGTATTTCTTATACGGGGAAGAATCCTATCTGGCGGCACGCTATGCGCAGATGATTGCCGACAAAGCGGTGGGAAAGGACAGCTTTGCCGAATTTAATTTGCGGAAATTCGACGGCACGGATTTTTCCATTGAGGAGCTGGAGGATGCGGTGGAGGCTCTGCCGCTGATGGCTGAGCGTAAATGCGTCATGGTGCGGGATCTGGATGTCGGCGCTTCTGCGTCAACGGCCGACCGGGTGCAGGCGCTGCTTGCCTCGCCGCCGGAGGAATGCGTGCTGGTGTTCTGGATGGACGCCGTGCAGCCGGATATGAAAAAGAGCACCCGCTGGAAGGCGTTTGGTGCGGCGGTGGATAAAGCGGGCTGCGTGGTGGAGTTCCCGAAAAAAACGGCCGGCGATGTAGCCAAAATG
>USCI01000049.1 GCA_900553255.1 uncultured Oscillospiraceae bacterium
ACTTCACTCTTGCCAGACCCTGCAAACCATTTTGCGAAAAATTCTTGACACTACCATTATTGGAGACTTTATGATATAATATAACTATATACATATCATATTATCTCGTGTCGGAGGAACCGTTATGAAAACAAATTCCGCCAAGCAGTTTGTCATCTATTCTCGCAAATCCAAATTTACCGGCAAGGGTGAAAGCATCGAAAATCAGATCGAGCTGTGCCGTCAGTATATCGCTTCCCATTACAGTCAGGAGGAAGCCGATGCGGCGCTTGTCTATGAGGACGAGGGCTTCTCCGGCGGTACGCTGGAGCGCCCGCAGTTCAAAAAAATGATGAAAGATTCACAAAACACGCCGTTTTCTGCGATTGTGGTCTATCGCCTCGATCGGATCAGCCGCAACATCAGCGATTTTGCCAAGCTTATTGAGGAGCTTGGCGAACGGCAGATCGATTTCATCTCCATCCGGGAACAGTTCGATACCTCGTCCCCCATGGGACGCGCTATGATGTATATCGCCTCGGTCTTTTCGCAATTGGAGCGGGAAACCATCGCCGAGCGTATCCGAGACAATATGCACGAGTTAGCCAAAACCGGCCGCTGGCTGGGCGGCACGACGCCCACAGGCTATGAATCGGAGAGTATTTCCACCGTTACGGTGGACGGCAAGATCCGCAAGGCGTGCAAGTTGAAATCCATCCCCGGTGAAATCCATTTGATTCAATTGATTTTTGACAAATTCCTTGAAACAGGCTCGTTGACGAAAACCGACCAGTTCTTGCTCCAGGGGCGCTATCAAACCAAGCGCGGCAAGAATTTTACCCGCTTCGCCATCAAAGGCATCCTCTCCAATCCCGTATATATGATCGCGGATGAAGACGCCTACAACTTCCTAACTAAGAATGAAGTGGATCTCTTTTCCGAAAAAGAGGCGTTTGACGGCAGACACGGCATTATGGCGTACAACCGCACCTTGCAGCACCCCGGCAAAGCCCATCAGGAAAAGCCAATGAATGAGTGGATCGTCTCGGTGGGAAAGCATACAGGCGTGATTCCAGGTGCCAAGTGGGTACAGGTACAAAGGCTTCTGTCGCTGAACAAATCCAAAAGCTACCGCAAGCCCCGCAGCAATGTGGCATTGCTTTCGGGAATCCTCTACTGCGGAAAGTGCGGCGATTATATGCGCCCGAAGCTATCCGGCCGGCTGACTGCAGCGGGAGAGCCGATTTATACTTACCTTTGCACAACGAAGGAGCGCAGCCGCAGCAAGGTTTGCGGCATGAAGAACGCCAACGGCAATATGCTCGATGCTAAAGTTATTGCGACGATTAAGAAGTTTGGCAAACAGAACGAAGACATGGCAAGGCAGATCACGCAGATCAAAAAGCGCATCAGTGGCAGCCGTGAAAGCTATGATGATGAGGCGGCGAAGCTCAAAGAACAGTTGACTGAAACCGATCTAGAAATCAAATCGCTTGTCCTCTCCCTCAGAAAGGCCGAGGGCACGCACGCCGAGCAATATATTATGGAGCAGATTGACGAGCTGCATGAAAAAAGCGAGAGTCTGAAAAAGCACCTTTCCGAGCTGGAAGCGGTCATGCAGCAGCATAGTCTTGCCGATGTCGAGTTTGATCTCATCCGTCAGTCGCTCTCCGTCATGGGGGATAACATAGACGATTACAGCATCGAGCAGAAGCGCGCCGCGATC
The DNA here is from genome assembly GCA_900553255.1 of uncultured Oscillospiraceae bacterium. Classification (GTDB taxonomy): domain Bacteria; phylum Bacillota; class Clostridia; order Oscillospirales; family Acutalibacteraceae; genus UMGS1591. The sequence continues at coordinate 1,706 of USCI01000049.1, forward strand.
CGTACCTTTATCCGCAAAATCGTCTGGGACGGCGAAAACGCGCATCTCTATCTGTTCGGTAGCGACGGTGATTATGTGTTCCCAAAACCGCCCGCAGCAGAAACCGTCTCTGACGGAATTGGCGAGCCACTAGGTGAGGATAGCAAATGAGATCCTGATGCATTTCCGAGCAAGCAAAAAGACCGCGCAGGATGTGTCCATCTCCGATCCGATTGATACCGATAAGGACGGGCATCCGCTGACCCTGATCGACGTCATTGCCGAAGATGACACCATCCTCGACGATCTCGACCTGAAGATCAACGCGGAAAAGCTGTACCGGTACATGCAGGAATGCCTGGACGACCGTGAGAAGGAGATCATCGAATGGCGCTACGGCCTGGTCGGCAAGGATCTGACCCAGCGAGAGGTGGCTAAAAAACTGAATATTTCCCGGTCATATGTCAGCCGGATCGAGAAGAAGGCGCTGGAAAAGCTCAAAAAGCGATTTGACGCCGGCGATGTCCCGCTGACCGCCAAACGCAAGCGTCCTTAAGATAATGAAAAATGTGCAGGAATCGCTTTTGATTCCTGCACATTTTTTCGAAAAAAGCGTAAAAAAGGGAATGGCACGGAGCACGATTGATAAATGCCTGTAAAAATCCTGCAATTCTGCAAAAAATCAGTTGACAAGGGGATAGGGCATGCCGTATAATACAGGAAGCAGAACAAAAGCGGCTCGAATACGCCGGAGGCCGCGTAGGCGGCCCTCCGGCGGGATGAGGATACAAAAGCTGTTTAAGGAGAGATGAGAGATGTCTTACGTCGACGAAGTTCTGGACATGGTCGCCAAGAAGAATCCGGCGGAGCCGGAATTTTTGCAGGCGGTCAAGGAAGTTCTCGAAAGCCTGCGGGTGGTCGTGGAGGCCAACGAGGAGAAGTACCGCCGTGAAGCGCTGCTTGAGCGTCTTGTGGAGCCGGACCGGCAGATCAAGTTCCGTGTGCAGTGGGTGGACGACAAGGGCCAGATTCAGGTCAACACCGGCTACCGCGTGCAGTTCAATAACGCGATCGGCCCGTACAAGGGCGGCCTGCGCCTGCATCCGTCGGTATACATCGGCATCATCAAATTCCTGGCGTTTGAGCAGGTGTTCAAGAACTCGCTGACCGGCCTGCCGATCGGCGGCGGTAAGGGCGGTTCCGACTTTGACCCGAAGGGCAAGTCCGACCGGGAGATCATGGCGTTCTGCCAGAGCTTCATGACCGAGCTGTATAAATACGTCGGCGCCGACCGCGATGTGCCGGCCGGCGACATCGGCGTGGGCGCGCGGGAGATCGGCTATCTGTTCGGCCAGTATAAGCGTATCGCGGGAACCTATGAAGGCATGCTCACCGGCAAGGGGCTCAGCTACGGCGGTTCGCTTGCCCGTACGGAGGCGACCGGCTTCGGCCTGCTGTACTTTACCCGTGAGATGCTCAAGGCCAATGGCATTGATATGGCCGGCAAGACGGTGTGCATCTCCGGCGCTGGCAACGTGGCGATCTATGCCGCGCAGAAGGCGATGGAGTTCGGCGCGAAGGTGGTCACCATGAGTGACTCCACCGGCTGGGTTTACGATCCGGACGGCATCGACCTCGACCTGGTCAAGGATATCAAGGAAGTCCGCCGCGCACGTATCAGCGAGTACGTCAAGGGCCGCCCGAATGCGCAGTATCATGAGGGCCGCGGCGTGTGGTCGGTCAAGTGCGATGTCGCGTTGCCCTGCGCTACCCAGAATGAGCTGCTGCTCGAGGATGCCGAGCTGCTGGTGAAGAACGGCTGTGTGGCGGTGGCCGAGGGCGCCAACATGCCCACCACCCTCGAGGCGACCAAGTATCTGCAGAGCCACGGCGTGCTGTTTGCACCGGGCAAGGCGTCCAACGCCGGCGGTGTGGCGACCTCCGCTCTGGAGATGAGCCAGAACAGCGAGCGCCTGTCCTGGACCTTTGAAGAGGTCGATCAGAAGCTGTGCGGCATCATGGTGGATATTTTCCACAAGGCTGACGAAGCGGCCAAGAAGTACGGCATGCCGGGCGACTATGTCGCCGGTGCGAATATCGCCGGCTTCGAGAAGGTTGTCGACGCGATGCTTGCCCAGGGCGTGTAATCTCCGCTTTTCGGCAGCTGTATCTGTATAAAAAACTCCCGGCACGGTGGAAACCGTGCCGGGAGCTTTTCTACTGCCTATTCCCACTTCGGCGCCACGATCTGGTAGCGGTCGTTGAGGGAATAGAAATGGGTCAGGATCTGCTGGTAGGTCCAGCCGTCATTTTTGGCGAAATAATAGGCGCCGTTCTGGCTCATGCCGACCCCGTGGCCGTAGCCGCGCACCCGGAAGGTAACGCTGGTTCCGTCGAAGGAAGTGATTTCCCAGGCGGGGGAACGCAGTCCCAGCGCCAGACGCACATGCTGGCCGGTGAGATAGGTTTTGCTGCTGCCCTTCATGTAGTAGGCACTGCTCTGGTACACGTAATTGCCGTCGCCGCCGGAATAGGAAAGGGCAAACAGGGGAACATCGCCTTCCTCGTATTCAACGGTGGCACCCCAGCGATTGCCGGCGTACGCGTTCAGCTTCGCCTGCATTTCGTCGAGCGTCATCGTAACAGTGGTTTCAAAATCCTTGAGTGCTGCGGTTTCATAGGGGCTCTTCACGCTCACCAGATACGGCAGCGACGCCCAGTTGACCTTATCGTTGTCGGCGGTAACACCGCAGGACATGGCAAAATAGGTGGTATAGCATACCGAGCGGATCGGTGCGTCGCTGTCCTGCTGCTCAGTGTCGATGATTTTGACGCCCAGCACCTCGCCGACCGCCTCATACACGGCGGCTTCCTTTTCATGCCCGGTTCCGAAGGGATTAAAGGACGGCAGCTGGGTTTTGGACTGTTCGTATATGGCGCAGGTATAAGCGGCCACCGCCTGCGCCTTGATGGCCTCCGGCTCGCTGTAAAAGCCGCCGACCTCCCGCCAGACCAGCGCCGCGAGATACAGCTGCAGCTCGTTTTTGGTTTCTGGCGTGCGCACCCTCCCGCTGCTGTCGGTGACGGTAAACAGGCTCATGTATTCTGTTTCATCAATCCTGCCCACCGGCAGGTCGCCGGTATCCGGCGGATCAACCGGATTCACGGGATCGACCGGTTCATCCGGCTCCTCCGGTTCGGTCGGTCTGGTGGTTTCGGAGGGCTCGGTGGGGGGCGGATCGGTTTCGGTGGGCGGAGGATCGGTTTCCGTCGGCTTGCTTTCGGACGATGTTGTGGTGCCGGATGTGGTGGTATCGTTTGTCGTGCTTGGCGCCTGTGGCTCATCGGAGGTAACAGAGGCGTCCGAACTGGCATCCGATGGCGGGGCGGGTCGGGTGGTGGTCGTGGTACCCGATACAGAGGCGGGCGTTGTTGACGGAGAATCGTTTTCGCCGGGCAGTATGACGTCCGCGTTCAGCGTTACGCCGGAATAATCCGTGGTGAGCGATTCGCCGGGCCTCACCTGCCGGGCCGCGACCACGAAATGGCAGCCCGGATGGGTGCTCCCCGCGCTGGTGGACAGCATCAGCAGAGAGTCGCCGATCTGCACATCCGCTGCCTCGTCCGGGATCACAAACAGCGAATGATCCTGAATTTCCGCGACATATTGCAGAAACTCCACTTCATCCGCGAAGGCGGTGCGGGTATAGTCAAAGGCATCCTCGCCGTTGACGCTGACCAGCATCACCGCAAAGATTTTCCACCGAGCATTCTGGTAGATGGTGTTCATCTCCACCAGCGGGTGCTCCTGCAAAAAGCCGATGTCCTTATAATTCAGCAGCTCGCTGAACATCGGGATACGGGAATTGCCGGTGTTGTTGCCGTATATCGTCAGGCTGCGGTTCACCGACTGGGCGGAGTAAAACGCCGCCGACGCGCTGAAATACGGCGTGCCGGACAGCGACAGCTGCCGGTCAAAGGAGTGCTGTGCATAATAATCCGGGTCGGAGCGCGGGTTCGGCGACTGCATGACCGGATAATCGATGGAAGTCCCCTCAATATGCAGCCAGCCGCGCACGTCCTCATTGGCGCTGTACAGGGTGTAAAACTGGGCGAGCATCCCTTCCGGGGCACCCTCCGGCGCGCTGCCCACCACAACCTCGTCGCGGTACATAGTCTGCAGCCGGCCGTAGATCTCGCTCTCCCGGTTCGGCCCGATGACATAGAAATAGCCCAGCACACATCCGGCGGCGATAAGCAGCAGCACCAGCAGAAGCAATACGGTTTTCAGGAAAAGCTTGGCGCGCCCGTCGCCCTTCCACGGCAGGATTGCTGCCAGGAACGGCCGCTTTTTGGGCGGCGCGGTCGGGGCGGATGGGATCACCGCGGGCGCAGGCTTGGCCGGTTCCTCCCGCAGTACCCCTCCCGCCATTACGGTGGGCATGGCCTCCAGATAACGGCGGGCCAGATCCAGCGCGTGGGAGGTTGCGAGAAAACGGATGTGCTCCCGTCCTGCGTCGGTGCCGCTGTCCAGGCCGGCCGCCACGATTTTTTTCACCCAGACACGCTTTTCGTCGGCCAGGGCGATGTATACCGTGCCGACCGGCTTGCCCTCGCTCGGATCCGGCCCGGCCACGCCGGTGATGCCGATGCCGATCGAGGCTTTGCCCGCCTTGAGGGCGCCCACCGCCATAGCGGAAGCGACCTCCGGGCTGACGGTGCCGTGTTCGGCGATCATCTCCTCCGGTACGCCGAGCAGGTTGTGCTTGATTTCGGCGGAATACGCCGCGATGCCGCACTCAAACACCGACGATGCGCCGGGCACCTCGGTGAGCCGTCCGGACAGCAGCCCCGCCGTACAGGACTCCGCCGTGGCGATCTTCATGTTCTTTTCCTGCAGCAGCTGCACAACCGCCTTCTGGAGAGAACCGCTGTCCACACCATACACATTGATGCCGAGCCGCTGACGGATTTCCGCTACCACCGGTTCGCACATCGCCCTGGCGGCCTCCTCATCGGTGGCGCGCGCGGTCACCCGCAGTATCACCTCGCCCTCCTTGGCGTAGGGGGCCACCGTGGGATTGGCGCCCGCGAGCAGGTCGGCAAGCCGCTCGGCCACGGCCGATTCCGGCACGCCGAAAACTCCGATGGTATGGGAAAAGATGGTGCCGCCGGACAGCTTTGACAGGTAGGGGGCCACATAATCGCTGAACATCGGGATCAGCTCGCGCGGCGGGCCGGGCAGCAGGATGATGTGCTGGCCGTACCTCTCCACGGCGCAGCCCGGAGCGGTTCCGTGGTCATTCGGGAAGACGGTGCACCCTGCCGGCAGCATCGCCTGCTTGCGGTTGTTTTCGGTCATTTCCTTGCCGGTGGTTTGGAAATATTCCACGATCCGGGCATAGCTTTCCTCGTGAAGCGTGAGCGGCAGGCCGAGCGCCTCGCTCACCGTTTCCCGCGTCAGATCGTCCGGCGTCGGGCCGAGGCCGCCGGTCAGCACGATCAGGTCGCTGCGCTTCATCGCCTGCTCCAGCTCCTGACGCAGCCGGCTGTTATTGTCGCCCACCGTCGACTGATGCAGCACCTGGATGCCGAATACCGCCAGCTGCTGCGATAAAAACTGGCTGTTGGAATTGAGAATGTCTCCGAGCAGCAGTTCGGTGCCAACGGTGATGATTTCTGCGTTCATGCGTTCACTTCCTGTCTGTCTAAGCGGCCTGTACCGAAAGAGGATATTCAGCCAACCATGCGAATGCGGATGCCGTCCACCGCCTCGTTTACCAGAGCATCAACATCGAGCGCCGTTTCCACCTCTTCGAGCTGCTCGAGCCGCGGACGGGTGCGTGGGTGCCGCGGGGTAAAGACGGTGCAGCAATCCTCATACGGCTGGATGGAAATATCAAAGGTGTCGATGCGGCGGGCGATCTCAATAATCTCGTCCTTGTCCATGCCGATCACCGGCCGGAATACCGGCAGCGCCGCCACCGCGTCGGTACAGGCGAGCGCGGGGATGGTCTGGCTGGCCACCTGGCCGACGCTTTCACCGGTGATCAGGGCGCCGCATTCCTCCCGCTGTGCGACCGCCGAGGCAATGCGCATCATAAACCGCCGCATCACCAGCGTGAACAACTCTTCCGGGCAGTTTTTGCGGATTTCCTCCTGAATATGGGTGAACGGCACGATATGCAGCCGCATCCGGCCGGCATACAGCGCCACCTGTTCGAGCAGCGAAACCACCTTTTCCTCCGCCCGCTCGCTGGTGTACGGCGGGGAGGCAAAATGCACCGGCGTCAGCTCGATGCCGCGCTTGGCCATCATATAGCCGGCGACCGGCGAATCGATGCCGCCGGAAATCAGCAGCGCCGCCCGGCCGCCGGTGCCCACCGGCATGCCGCCTGCACCGGGCAGCTGCGCGGCATGTATGTACGCGCCGAAATCGCGGATTTCCACCATCACCGTCAGTTCCGGGTGATGGACGTCCACCGTCAGATGCGGGAACCGCTCGAGCAGGTATTCCCCCGTGCGCGCACAGATTTCCGGCGAACCCATCGGGAACGCCTTATCGCTGCGTTTGGCCTCCACCTTGAAGGTGCGGGCGGCCTGCAGCTGCGGACCGAGATAATCGGCCGCCGCCGCAAAAATCGCTTCCGGCTCCTTCTCCACCACCCGCGCTCGGGAAAACGCGGAGATCCCGAATACCCGGGATACCTGGCGGCACGCCTCTTCAAAGTCACAGCCTTCCTCCATCGGCTCGATGACAATGGTAGACTGCGCCTTGCGCAGACGGAATTTGCCGGCACGGCTCAGCCGCCGCCGCAGGTTCTTCATCAGCACCGCCTCAAAGGTGCCGCGGTTGAGCCCCTTGAGGGTGAGCTCGCCGTTTTTAATCAGCAGGATTTCGCTTATGTTCTCCATCGTTGGTTTATTCCTTTCGCCGCAACGCCGGGCGCGTTTCATTGTTTTGGGACTATGCTGCCGGCGGCTCGGTTTCTTCCGTTCCGCCGGATTCCGGTCCGGTTTCGCTGGTGTCGGTGGATTCCGTTGGATCGGTGGACTCCGTCGGATCGGTCGGATCAGTTGGATCAGTTGGATCAGTTGGGTCGGTCGGATCAGTCGGATCGGTCGGATCGGTCGGATCAGTTGGGTCGGTCGGATCGGTCGGATCAGTTGGATCGGTTGGGTCGGTCGGATCGGTTGGGTCGGTCGGATCGGTTGGATCAGTCGGATCGGTCGGATCAGTGGGATCGGTCGGATCAGTCGGATCGGTTGGATTCGTGGGATCCGTGGGATCAGTCGGGTCAGTGGTGCCCGGATCGGTAGTACCCGGGTCGGTGGTGTTCGGGATTTCACCGGTTTCGTAATATTCATGCGGGGCTAGGTTCTGGTTGAGATACCAGGCCAGCGGCATGATTACGTCCTCATTGTCCACGATGGAACTGGTGTTCACCGAGGAGGATTCATCAGGACGCACCTTGCGCGCAATGACCGCAAGCCGGCCGTCATCAAAATGCACCTGGCTTTGTGCGGTGCAGGTGGACAGCACCAGCAACTCATCGTCGGCCTGTACGTCCACGGGATAGTCGTACAGCGAGCGGGCGCGGATCTCGTCGATATAGCTCAGGAAATCGTCATCGGAATAAAACGTGGTGCGCAGGTAGTTGAAGCGCGGCCCGTCATCGGGATCGTTGTTGACGACGATCACCGCAAACACCTTGTATTCATAGGTGTCGAACAGTGTCTCCATGGTCAGCGTGGCCGCCTGCCGGGCGTAGTTGCGGTTAATGGTAAAACGGTTGAGACCGGAAAACATGGAACTGTCGTACATGTTGTGGCCGTAAATGATGGCCACCTTATTGGTGGATTCGGCGGTCTCGAAATCATTGCGCTCGTCAAAAAAGAGCGCACCGTGCTTGTTGTCGGTCTTGTGGAAGTCGTGATTGAGGTAATAGTCGTTGTCCCCGGAATACATGATGGGGTAGTCGATCCGGAGGAAATCGCTGTAGCTCGCCTTGTAGGTCAGCCAGCCGCGCAAATCCTGGTTCTGGGTATACAGATACTGCAGCGAGGGCTGGATACCGTCCTTATCGAGCAGATCCTTGAGCTCGTCCGGCACCGGGATCGGGTTGTCGGAATTGTGGATACTGCTCAGCTGGTCATATTCCGCCTGGGTGACATTCGGATTGATGACCAACTCGTTGACGATGTAGCCGAGCGAGCCGACGAGCACCACCAGCGCCAGCGTGAACACGCATTTACGCACAATTTCCAGCGCCGGATCCCCGCGGCGGGGAATGACGTTGCTGACCAGCCGCAGCAGTACTTCCTTGAGGGGGCGCTTCTGCACGGGTTCCTGCTGAACGGGCGCAGGGTTCTCCTCCTGTGCCGCGGCAGCCGGCTGTTCCGGGACGTCCGCGGCAGCGGGTGCCGTGCACTCTGGCGTGCCGGGGGTAGGCGGTGTCTCCTGCACAGGAGGTGTCCGCCGCGGTGCGGTGGATTCGCCGGGGCCGATCACCACCGGGCCGGCGGTGTCTCCCGGATGCGGGGCGGCGGCATTGCGGCGGCCGGAGCGGTATTCTTCTATAATCCGCAGGGCTTCCTGCTCGCTGTTGCCCGGCAGTCCGCCGGACGCGCTTTTTTTCTCGTCCCAGTTTGTCATACCTCTGATCCATCCTTTCACACAAAATGGGCGGTTTTGTCCCGGTCATCCCGAGGGACAGCCCTCCGTTTGGAGGGCGGGCGGTCTGCCGCAGGCAGCCTGTCCGCCGTCCTGCAGCGTCTGCGTGCACTTATCGCACGTGGGCAAGGGTGTTCCATGCCTCCTGTAATCCCGCCAGAAGGCGGTCGATATCCTCTTCGGTATTGTCGCGGCAGAAGCTGATCCGCAGGGCGGAGTCGATTTCCCGCGCCGGCAGGCCGAGCGCGGTCAGCACCGGGCTTTTCGCGCCCTTCGCGCAGGCCGAGCCGCTCGACACCATCACGCCGCGCTCCGACAGAAAATGCAGCATCGTTTCGCTGCGCAGGCCCGGCACCGACAGGTTCACAATATACGGCACCGCGTTGGCCGGCCGGTGGAGGATGACCTCATCCCGGCCCGCCAGGCCGTCGAGCAGCCGGCGGAGCAGCCGGTGGAAATGCGCGTCCTGCTCCCGCAGGTCCGGCAGTGCCTGTATGGCGGCTCCGAATGCGGCGATGAGCGGCATGGCCTCGGTGCCGGCGCGGCGCTTTTTCTCCTGCTCGCCGCCGAGCGCACGCGGCAGCAGCCGGATGCCTTTTTTGATGTACAGTGCACCGCAGCCCTTGGGGGCGTGCAGCTTATGTCCGCTGACGGTCAGCAGGTCGACGTCCAGGCTTTCCACCCGAATCGGCAGCTTGCCGGCCGCCTGCACGGCGTCACAGTGAATCAGCGCATGCGGCGCAGCGCGGCGCACCGCGGGGATGATTTCCTCCAGGGGAAAGCGGGCGCCGGTCTCGTTGTTGACCAGCATCACGCTCACCAGCACCGTATCCTCCCGGCAGGCTGCGGCGACCTGCGCGGCGGTTATGCCGCCATCCGCACCGGGCACCAGCCGTTCGCAGGCAAAGCCCTGCCGCTCCAGCTCGCCGAAGGCAGCCGCGACCGAGGCGTGTTCCACCGCGGTGGTGACCGTGTGCCGTCCGGTGCGCTGCCGGGCGAGCGCGCCGCCGAGAATCGCCAGGTTATTCGCTTCGGTACCGCCGGAGGTAAAAAGGATGGTGTCCGGTCTCGCGCCGAGAAGCGAAGCCACCTGCCGGCGGGCCTCCTCCAGCTCCCGTTCGGCGGCAAAGCCGACGGCATGCAGCGAAGAGGGATTGCCAAAGCACTCCCGCATCATATAGATGGCTTGATCGACCGCCTGCGGGCAGACCGCTGTGGTCGCGCTGTTGTCGAGATAGGCCAGCTTCAAATGGGGTGCCTCCCCTTTCCAAAGGCTGATGATACAGATCTTCAGCTTTACATTATACCGTATATTTCCCGCCGTTACAACCGCCTGAATGGGGTAGTTTTGCAAAAGAAGCCGATTTTTCCGCCCAGTTCTGCCAAATTATCCGCTTTTCGGGAAAAACTCCCGCCCTTTCCGGAGGCCGATAACAAAATTGTAATGTTTTGGCCGGTTCGTTGCAATTCTGTAATCAAGCTGTAACCAAAACAGGGTGGTTTCCTGTGCGGACAAGCGGTACAATGGGGACACAGAGAGAAAAAGAGCTCTCACAGGAAAGGATGTGACCGTTCAATGAAAAAGAGGATGCTGATGATGCTGGCCGGTTTGTTCCTGTTTGCCGGAATGGCGGCGGTCACCGCCTCCGCGGAAGAAAACGGCTACTGGACCCAGAAGCCCGACGAATCCGGGAACCTCGTGTGGATCTTCACATATACTGAGCCTGTGGAAATCGAAATCCTGCCGGATGCGGACAGTGGCTGCCTTCTGCGGGAGGACGCCGTGCCGGTCAGCGGCACAGCGACGGCCGGAACCCACCTCGCCGCCCCTGCGGCAGTCGAACCGGCTGCCCAGCCGGCAGCGGCCCCCGGGAATTCCACGACTTCGCTGATTACCTTCGGGGTGCTGTTCCTGGCGGTGACCGGCTTCGCGCTGTACAAGGCCATTTAACCCCGCCATTCATTTTTGAACATAGTGGAAAGGATGAAAACGGTTATGAAACCTCTGTCGTTTATTCTGCTGATCGCTTCGGCATGCGGTGCCCTGTGGCTTGTGCTGCGCAGCGGCGCGGTGCATTTCCGCCGGCATCCGATGAAGGAGGATTTCCTTCAGAAATAACCTGTTAAAGCCCATAGGATCGCGGCCCGCGGCCAAACGCGGTTCGTGTCTCTCCTATCACGGCGGCATGTCAGCCCACATGCCGCCGTGATTTTTTCTGCTTTTTCCGCATAAAAATGGAAACAGGCAGCCCCACGCTGTCCGGATTTTTGCGCCGGCGGATAATCCGTGCGCCGGGCGGCAAAAATAACGGCAGACCGCGGCGGCGCTGTCCGCCGCAGAAAGGGCGGAGAATTCCTATGAAAACAGCAAAAAAACGGCTGAGCCGGCGGGGCTGGGTCCGGATTATCAGCTATACGGCGGCGCTGGTGGTGGCGCTGTCGGCATCTACGGCGGTCGGCTACACCCTGGCCTATCGCAACCGTACCGCCATCGAATACGGCTATCAGCGGGCGCTCGGCGAGCTGACCGAATATATCGGCAACATCGACATTACCCTCGAAAAGGGGCAGTACGCGACTTCGCCGAATCAGCTCGAGGGGCTGGCCGCGAAGCTGCGGCAGGATGCGGAGCTGGCCAAAATGGCGCTCGCCCAGCTGCCCGGCGGCGGAAACGAGCTGTCAGGCACCTACAAATTTCTCTCGCAGGTGGGCAGCTTCTGCACCGCGCTGGCCGACCGGGTCGCGGAGGGCGGCACCATCACCGATGAGGAAATCGCGGCGCTCGAGCAGCTTTCGGGATATGCCTCCGAGCTGGCGGGAGCGCTCGCTCAGATGGAAAGCGATCTCGAGGGCGGCCAGATGGTGTTCGGCGAGGTCGCCGAGGTGACCAACCTCTATGATGACGGGGCCGATGCCCTGCCGGAAATTTCCTCCGGCTTCCGCGGCATGGAGGAGGGGTTTGAGGATTATCCCACCCTGATTTATGACGGGCCGTTTTCGGACCACCTGCTTGAGCAGGAGCCCAAGCTGCTTGCCGGCATGGAGGAGGTCGGCGCCGAACGGGCGCTCGATGCCGCGGTGCAGCTGACCGGGCTGAGTACCCTTAAGGCGGACGGCGAGTCGGCCGGACGTCTGCCCTGCTACGTCTTTTCGGACGGCACCGCCCGCGTCACCGTAACCAAACAGGGCGGCATCGTTTCCTCCTATACCGACTATCGCACCATCGAGGAGGCGGCGCTGAGTACCGAGCAGGCGCTGCAGCGGGGGAAAGAGGCGCTCGCCGCCTTCGGCTATGAAGGGTTTGCCTACACTTATTTTGCCCTGAACAACGGCGTCATGACCATCAATTTTGCCTGCCAGGAGGACGGGGTGGTCTATTATCCCGACCTTATCAAGCTCGGCGTGGCGATGGATAACGGGGATGTGGTGCTGTTTGAGGCGACCGGCTATATTGTCAACCACACCGTCCGCACCCTGCCCGCCCCGCAGTTCTCCGCCGCTGATGCACAGGCGAAGCTGAGCAAAAACCTCACCCCCCGCGGGGAGGGGCGCCTGGCGCTGATCCCGGCGGAAAACACCCGCGAGGTGCTTTGTTATGAATTCGCCTGTACCGGCAAAAAAGAGGAAACGGTGCTGGTGTATGTCAACGTGGAGACCGGTTTGGAGGAACAGATCCTGATCCTGCTCGAGGACGAGACCGGTACGCTGGCGTTTTAATGCACAGGGGTATCCCGGCGCAACGGGATGCCCCTGTGCCGCATAGGACGGGAAGAGCGGTGGAACAAGGGGACTGCCATACGGGAAATCCCCCTTTTTTCGCTTGCCGATCTTCGGCCGGCATGGTATACTGGAAAAAATATTCCGCGTAAGGGGGAAGATGTCGTGTCTATAGGCGGCAGAATCCGTTTGGGCCTGTCGGCACTGCTGCTTGCGGCAGTGCTGACGCTGTCCGGCTGCTTTTCGGTGCTCATGCCCTTTGGCACCCCCTCCTCTGCGGACGGCGGTGCGCAATCCTCGCAGGCGGCAGCCAGGGCGGTCGCCCCGCCGGAGGATGCACCGACGGTCGAAGGGCTGACGCCGCTTGCCCGCGACGACTACGGCGGCATTGCGTATCTGTGCAGCCGGCCCGGCGCAGAACGTCTGGTCGACGCCTATTACCGTCTGGCCGCCGGCGTGGAAAAGTGCGAAGACAACATCCGGCTGTACGACGGGGAAAACTCGATTACCGTGGACGAGCTGCCGATGGTGTACGCCTGCTACCGCAGCGATTTCCCGCAGCATTTCTGGCTCGACGGGTACAGCTATTATCACGAAGGGGATGTGGTCAGCGATGTCCAGCCCTGCTACCTGCTGCAGTATGGCGAAACGCTGGTCAACGGGCGGCAGGCTATGGAGGATGCCGCGGTGCAGCTGCTGGCCGGCGTGGGGGATTCCCTGAGCGAATACGAGCGGGTGCTGCGGATCCATGATGCGCTGTGCGGCTGGATGACCTACGGCGACGAGGCCGCCGGCGGGACGTATATCCACACCGCTTACGGTGCGCTGTTCAACCGGATTGCGGTTTGCGACGGCTATGCGCGGGCGTTTCAGTATCTGCTGCACAAGGCCGGTATCCGCACGATGATGGTGTATGGGGAAAGTGAAAACCCCGATACCGGCGAGAACGAGGGCCACGCCTGGACCATTGTGTATATCGACGGGGAGCCGTATCATTTTGATGTCACCTGGGATGATCAGGATTACCTGAGCTATGCGTATTTCGGCCTTACCACGGCCCAGGTGGAAGAGGATCATATCATTACCGGCAACGATTACGACATACCGGTGTGCATGGCCACGCAGGCCAACTATTTTGTGCGCAGCGGCGGCTTGCTGGCCGGCTGCGATCTGTCCGCGGTGGCGGAGCTGCTCAGGCAGGGCGGCGGCACGGCGCGCATTTATCTCGCTCAGGGGGACGTGGACGCTTTCCTGGACTGGTTCATCGCTGATGAGACCGGCCGCCAGCTGGCCGAAGAACTGGGAATTTACGGCCAGTTTACCATATCCTACAGTTTCATTGGCCGGGAGGCACTGCTGTCCCTGGCCGAATCGTAGCGAAAAATAAGGAAAGGCGGATGCCGGATAAATGCCTTTTTCGGCAAACGGCAAAAATCTCTTTACAATCCGGCGTGGTCATGCTATAATACATATCTGTATGCGGGATTTCCTGCATCGTGTCCATCACCCGGGCGGCGGAGTATGCCTCGACAGAGGAAGCACCGTTTCCCCGCGCTGGGTTTTCGGATAATTTTTTCAATGAGGTGAAAGGAACATGCTGGCTGAAGAAAAAACCGCAATCATGAAAGAGTATGCCACCCACGAAGGGGACACCGGTTCTCCCGAAGTGCAGATCGCTGTGCTGACCAAGCGTATCAACGATCTCACCGAGCACCTGAAGGTGCACAAGAAGGACCACCATTCCCGTCGCGGGCTGCTGAAGATGGTCGGCCATCGCCGCAACCTTCTCAACTACCTGATGAAGAAGGATGTCATGCGCTATCGTGCGATCATCGAAAAGCTCGGTATCCGCAAGTAATGGCTCAAATAAGGCAGGCGGGCACTCGCCCGCCTGCCTTTTGCGCATTAAACCGAATCGGCTGATGTCGGGGCGGTTGGGTTTTAGCAGTGAAACGAACGCTTACCCGTGGTAAACGCTGGTTTTATTGCTAAAAGTCCGGCTGTGCCCCGAATCAAATAAACGGGAAGCGCCGCTTCCCCGAAAAAACGGAGGTACTGTCCATGTTTGAAAGCTACCGGAAGTTTGAAACGACCCTGGCCGGACGCCCGCTGGTCGTGGAGACCGGCAAGATGGCGCAGCTGTCGAGCGGCTCCTGCCTCGTGCGCTACGGCGACACGGTGGTGCTGTGCAATGTCACCATGTCGGACAAGCCGCGTGACGGCGTGGATTTTTTCCCGCTGTCGGTGGATTACGAGGAGAAGCTGTACGCGGTCGGCAAGATTCCCGGCTCGTTCCAGCGCCGTGAGGGCCGCCCGAGCGAAAAGGCCATCCTGACCTCGCGGGTGATCGACCGTCCGATCCGCCCGCTGTTCCCGAAGGACATGCGCAACGACGTGTCGCTGGTGTGCACCGTGATGTCGGTGGATCCGGACTGCGCGCCGGAAATCACCGCAATGATCGGTGCGTCCATCGCGATTTCGATTTCCCAGATCCCGTGGGACGGCCCGATCTCCGGCGTCGTCGTGGGCCTGGTGGACGGCGAATACGTCATCAACCCCACCGCCGAGCAGGAAAAGCGCTCGGATATGCATGTCACCGTGGCGTCGACCGCCGATCTCGTGGCGATGATCGAGGCGGGCGCCAACGAGGTGGACAACGAAACGATGTTCAACGGCATCATGGCCGGCCATGCCGCCAACCAGCAGATTGTGGAATTCATCCGCAGCATCCAGGCGGAAATCGGCAAGGAAAAGGTGCCGTTTGAGTCCAACGATCCCGACCCGGCGATGTTCGAGGCGGTGAAGGAATTCGCGATTGAGAAGGTGCGCGCGGCGCTGGATACCGACGACAAGCGGGTGCGCGACGAGCGGCTGCGTCCGGTGTACGACGAGGTGCACGCGCGTTTCGACGAGGAATACCCGGAAGAGACCGCGAAGCTCGATGACTGCCTGTACAAGCTGCAGAAATACGTGGTGCGCCGCTGGCTGCTCGACGACGGCAAGCGTGTGGACGGCCGTGCGATTGATGAGATCCGCCCGCTCGCGGCGGAGGTCGGACTGCTGCCCCGCGTACACGGCTCCGGCATGTTCACCCGCGGCCAGACCCAGGTGCTGACCGTTGCGACCCTCGGTTCCTCCGGCGATGCGCAGCAGCTCGACGGCATCGACGGCGAGACCGAAAAGCGCTATATGCATCAATACAACTTCCCGTCCTACTCGGTCGGGGAAACCAAGCCGTCGCGCGGCCCCGGCCGCCGCGAAATCGGCCACGGCGCGCTCGCGGAGCGTGCGCTGGTGCCGGTGCTGCCCTCGGTTGAGGAATTCCCGTACACCATGCGGTTGGTCAGCGAGGTGCTGTCCTCCAACGGTTCCACCTCGCAGGCGTCGATCTGCGGCTCCACCCTCGCGCTGATGGACGCGGGCGTGCCGATCAAGGCGCCGGTTGCGGGCATTTCCTGCGGCTTGGTGACCGAAGGCGACCGCTTTATGACGATGGTCGATATCCAGGGGCTGGAGGACTTCTTCGGCGATATGGACTTCAAGGTCGGCGGCACCCATAAGGGCATCACCGCGATCCAGATGGATCTGAAGGTGCATGGCCTGACTCCGGCAATCATCAAGGAAGCGCTGGAAAAGACCTATAAGGCGCGCCTGTATATTCTGGATGAGGTCATGCTCAAGGTGATCGACAAGCCGCGTGCGGAGCTGTCGCCGTATGCGCCGAAGATGCTCAGCACCAAGATCGATGTGGACAAGATCCGCGAGGTCATCGGCAAGGGCGGCTCGGTGATCCAGAAGATCCAGGCGGAATGCAACTGCAAGATCGACATCGAGGAAGACGGCAGCGTGTTCATTTCCGCGCTCAACACCGAGGACGCGAAGCGTGCGCTGTCGGTGGTGGAGACGATTGCGAAGGATCCGGAAATCGGTGCGATTTATAAAGGCAAGGTCACCCGCCTGATGACCTTCGGTGCGTTTGTGGAAATTGCGCCGGGCAAGGAAGGTCTTGTGCACATCAGCCGTCTCGACGTCAAGCGCGTGGAGAAGGTGGAGGATGTTGTGTCGGTGGGCGACGAGGTGCTGGTCAAGGTCACCGAGATCGACGAGCAGGGCCGTCTGAACCTGTCGCGCCGCGACGCGCTTATCGAGGTGGAGGGCCTGACCCCGGAGAATACGGTGTCCGACTCGCCGCGTCCGCCGCGCCGTGAAGGCGGATTCCGCCGTGAGGGCGGCAACCGTCCGCCCCGCCGGTGATGTGACGGAAGCTGTCAGGGCTTTGCCCCGACACCCTACCGCCTTTTGAAAAAGGCGGCCGAAAACCTAAATACTTGAATAACAGCGCCGCCGCGGAGATTCCGCAGCGGCGCTGTTATTTGTGTATACGGCGATTCAACATTTTCGCCGGCCTTTTTGAAAAGGCCGCGGGGCGCCGGGGCGGAGCCCCGGCTCGCGTCCCGCAGGACGCGAAATCCTTGACACACGAAAAGCGCAGGAGGGTAGATGAAACCTTCCGGGGGAAGGTTTCATCGCAGACTGTCAAAAAAGTCGTTTCGCAAAAAATAGTGCACAAAAAGTTTTCGCCGG
>USCI01000050.1 GCA_900553255.1 uncultured Oscillospiraceae bacterium
AAGCTTTTCTCCCCCCGGTATAACCGGGGGTTCCTTTGCGCTTAAGCGTTAAAAGAAAGAACGCAGCCGCATGCAGCGGCTGCGCCCTGTTGCAGCACGAAACTTATTCGGCGAAACCGGACTCCACCAGAGCCACCAGGCCATTGACCGCCAGCTCCTCATCGCTGCCGTCAGCGATGATCCGGATATTGGTGCCGCCCACAATGCCGAGGGACAGGACACCCAGCAGGCTCTTCGCATTCACGCGGCGTTCTTCCTTCTCCACCCAGATAGAGGATTTGTACTCGTTGGCCTTCTGGATAAAGAACGTGGCGGGACGGGCATGCAGACCGACCTGGTTCTGCACCAGCACTTCTTTGACGTACATTGAAATGTCTCCTTCTCCTCTGTATTCCCGCCTCAAATGCAGCGGGCACCTCGTATGATGCGGCGGGAAATCCCGCCCCGATGAGCGAAACCGTTCATCGCAGACAGAAAATCAGACAGTCCTTTCCACAAAAGTGCAGACCCGGACTATCAGATTACAACACACTTATTATACCACAAATCTATGCACCGTCAATCGCTTTTGTCCACAGAAACCGGCAAAATTCGTATTTTTGGTTGGCTGCCCTATTTCGCCCAATTTCCGAAATCGCGTTTTGGTGTTTCTACCATATTCCGTGGATAACTTTTATCGAGAAAAACGAACCAAATCTGGAAAATCCTTGTATAATCCGGCAATTTTACGGTTTTTTGTCCTGTTTGGCCAGGAAAACCCGGTCTTGGTCGGTTAAAACGGCGGTATTCAGCATATCCGGGCGCAGCCGTTTGGTGCGCTCGAGGGCCTGCTGCCGCCGCCAGGTCTGGATGTTCACGTGGTGGCCGGTCAACAGCACCTCCGGAACCGGCCGGCCCTCCCAGACGGCGGGACGGGTGTACTGCGGATACTCGAGAAGGCCGGAAAAATGGCTTTCGTCGGTGAAGCAGGCCTCCTCCGACAGCACACCGGGTACCATGCGGGAAATACAGTCCACCAGCGCAAGCGCCGGAAGCTCGCCGCCGGTCAGCACAAAATCGCCCAGGGAAATCTGCTCGTCAACGAGTGCTTCCAGCACACGTTCGTCCACCCCCTCGTAATGGCCGCAGAGAATGCAGATTTCCGGCAGCTCCGCGAGCTTCCTTGCGCGCTGCTGGGTGAGCACCGCGCCCTGCGGCGACATGTAGATGAAGTGCGGCCGCCGGCCGATCTGGCTGCAGACGGCGCGGAAGCAGTCGGCGATCGGCTGCGCGTTCATGACCATACCCTGGCCGCCGCCGTAAGGATAATCGTCCACCTGCTTTTGCCGGTTGAGGGTATAATCGCGGATCTGGTGGCAGTGGATATCGAGCAGCCCGGCCTTCTGCGCGCGGCCAAGAATGCTCTCCCCGAGCACCGTTTCGCACATGGCAGGGAACAGGGTCAGCAGATCAAAACGCATCGTCGAACAGTCCTTTCATCGGGCAAATGGCGATGCGCCCGCCGTCGATATCCACCTGCCGTATAATATCCGGGATCACCGGGATCAGGATCTCCTTGCCGTCGGGGGTACGCATATGGTAGATATCGTTGGCGCCGGTATTGCTCACGTCGGTCAGCTCGCCGTAAACGGTGCCGGATTCGGCGTCCACGACCGCCAGGCCGACCAGATCCTGGATAAAGTAGCGATCCCCGAGATCCAGGTCACGGCGGTCGAGATACAGGATACGTCCCCGCAGGAGAGCGGCGTCCTGCACGGTATCCACGCCTTCGATCTTGGCAAGCGCCAGGTTTTTATGCACGCGGGATTTTACCCGGACCGGCTGTGTGCCGGCGGCATCCCAGTACAGGGTTTTCAGGGAGGCGAATACTTCCGGGGAGTCGCACCAGGGCTGCACCCGCACCTCACCGCGCACGCCGTGGGTGCCGACGATCTGTCCGGCTTCAAGAAAGGGCTTTCTCGGCATCTGCCGCACCGCCTTTGCAAAAGGATTTCGGGATAATAGTAATGGTTTTGTGAGGATTTGTCAAATAAAAGCCCGGATACGGACAACCGTCCGTATCCGGGCTTTCCTCCGGAGAAAATCAGTCGATATCGACCGAGACCTTCATATCCTGACGGGTGGCAGCGGCACGCATAACGGTGCGCATCGCCTTGGCAATGCGGCCCTGTTTTCCGATGACACGTCCCATATCGTCCGGGGCGACATGCAGATGGAACACGATGGTGCCATCCTCGGTCGGCTCGTCCTGATCCACTGTCACGGCGTCAGGATCCTCCACCAGACCACGGGCGATGGTGATAAGCAGCTCCTTCATCCGGCATATCCACCTTTCTTATGAAATCCCTGCGGATTACTCCGCCTTGCCTTCCGCCTTTTTCAGCAGCGCTTTGACGGTATCGGTCGGCTGCGCGCCGTTGGCGATCCATTTCTTGGCCTTCTCCATATCCACCTTGATCACCGCCGGATCCTCGAGGGGGTTGTAATAACCCAGCTCCTCGATGAAGCGGCCATCGCGCGGATAGCGGGAATCCGCAACCACGATGCGGTAGAAGGGGCTCTTCTTCGCGCCCATGCGGCGCAGACGGATTTTGACTGCCATGTTTGTTACCTCCAAATAAAATATACAAATTTATTCTTCAACCATGAATACCCTCGGCGGACAAAAGGAAATACGTTTTTTCGCGGATAAAGGATCGCCTAACGGGGTTATCCGCGTGGCTACCTGCCGGCCGCCTCGCCTGCCAGCCGGGCGACCTTTTTCTCCCGGAAAACGCTCCTTGCCGGTTTGTTTGTGTCGGCGGACGTATTGCCTTTTGTCCGCCGAGGGTGCAATGGATGAATACGATTAACGGAACCGGCGTCCTCCGCCGGGGGGCATGCCGCCCATTGCGCCGAAGCCGGGCGGAAGCCCCCGCCGGCCCTTTTTGCCGAAGCCCTTGAGCTGCTTCATCATCTGGCGCATCGTGTCATACTGCTTGACCAGGCGGTTGACGTCCTCCACCTTCATGCCGGAACCCGCCGCGATGCGGCGCTTGCGGGAGGGATTGATCAGGTCGGGCTTTTCCCGTTCCGCCGGGGTCATGGAGAGGATGATCGCCTTCACCCGGTCGAACTGCCGCTCGTCGATGTCGACATCCTGCAGCTGCTTGCCGACGCCCGGCAGCATGCCCAGCATCCCCTTGATGTCGCCCATTCTGCGCACTTGGTTGAGCTGGTCGAGCATATCGTTGAAATCGAATTTGTCCTGCTGCATCTTGCGGGCGAGTTCCTCCGCCTTTTTGGCGTCGAGCTGCTGTTCCGCCTTCTCGATGAGCGACAGCACGTCGCCCATGCCGAGGATGCGGGAGGCCATGCGCTCGGGATGGAAGACCTCGAGATCCTCCAGCTTTTCGCCGGTGCCGGCGAACTTGATCGGCTTGCCGGTGACCGCGCGGACCGAGAGTGCCGCACCGCCGCGGGTATCGCCGTCGAGCTTGGTGAGGATGACGCCGTCGATGCCGAGCGCCTCGTTGAAAGCGGCGGCGACGTTTACCGCATCCTGGCCGGTCATCGCATCGACCACCAGCAGGATTTCCTGCGGCTCGACCGCTGTTTTGATGTTTTTCAGCTCGTCCATCAGCTGCTCGTCGATATGCAGCCGGCCGGCGGTGTCCAGCAGGACGTAGTCGTTGCCGTGATCTTTGGCGTGTGCCATCGCCTTGCGGGCAATGTCCACCGGATTGGCGGTGCCCATTTCAAATACCGGCACCCCGGCGCGCTCCCCGACCACCTGCAGCTGGGTGATGGCGGCCGGACGGTAAACGTCGCACGCCACCAGCAGCGGACGGTGTCCCTGGCTCTTGAGCATGCGGGCCAGCTTGGCGGAGTGGGTGGTTTTACCGGAGCCCTGCAGGCCGCACATCATCACCGCGCAGGGCGGATGGTTGGCAGAGGCAAGGCGGGCGGCCTCCCCGCCCATGAGGCTGGTCAGCTCTTCGTTGACGATCTTGATGACCATCTGTGCAGGCGTCAGGCTTTCCATCACCTGGGAGCCTACCGCACGGGCGGTGACGGCGGCGGTGAAATCCTTGGCCACCTTGTAGTTGACGTCCGCCTCCAGCAGTGCCAGGCGCACCTCGCGCATGGCCTCCTTGACATCGGCTTCGGTCAGCTTGCCTTTGGAACGCAGCCGTTTAAAGGCTGCGGAGAGCTTATCGGAAAGTCCTTCAAATGCCACGACCATTCTCCTTAGATTCAAGAGGATACCGCCGCGGAAGGCAGCGGTTATTCGGCGACCATTTCCGCCAGGGAGAGGATGTGTTCCGCCCGCTCGTCGATTTCACGGACGCGGCCGGCCTGACCGTTGATCTGACGGATTTCGCTGGCGGCACTGCGGATAGCCTCGATGCTCTCCCGTACGGTGCGGAAGCGTTTGGCCAGCCCGAGCCGGTCTTCCATCTCCAGCAGCTGGCTTTCCGCCCGCTTGATGGAGTCGCGCACGCCCTGCCGGGTGATGCCCTCATTTTCGGCGATTTCGGAAAGGGACAGGTCGTCATCGTAATACAATTCGATCATATCCCGCTGCTTCTCGGTCAGCATATCGCCGTAAAAATCCACCAGGAACGCGATCTCCATGTTTTTGGCCATGCCCGTAATCCCCTCCATGCAAAATTAGAATGTAAAGCAAAAAACTTTACAGATTATACCGCAAACTTCGCCATTTGTCAAGAGAAAGATTATCATTTCTGAATATCAAACGACTCCCGACGATAAAATGTCGGGAGCCGTTTGGTATTCTTGATAATGCCGACTCAATCCAGAGTTCGCCTTTCCAGATGACGTAACCGAAAAACCAAAAGAGGAATAAAGAACCACTGCAGCAGGAGCCCCGGCAGACCAGTAATAACCGAAGTCCATATGGTTGTGATATCTGCCGCCGGAGAGCAATAGCCGATTAGAAAAAACCCGATCAGGATAGCAGCGGCACGGAGAATCCGCCCCGCCAGTTGGGCGATAATCAGTTGAACGATGACGGGAAGCCGGGTATGACACATCCAGCCTGCTGTAAGACCGTAACCGGCCAGTTCGATGATCATAAACGGCAGCAGAGCCGGAACGGGCATGTTGGTCAACAAGGTACTGACTACAGGGGTGACGATACCGACTATGCAGCCTATTTGCGGTCCGATGAGCAGGCCGGCAAGCAAAACCGGGATATGCATAGGCAGAAAAATGGTGCCGGGCACAGCTCCTGCACCTGAAATCATGCCGATCCAATGAAATATTTGCGGAAATAAGACACCGAAGGCACAGAACAAGCCGCAAAATGTTGTACGCTGCGCTATGGATAAGGTTTTGGACATGATTATCCTTCCTTAACATCTGATTGTGAATTTACTGCCGTCGATGATAGAGACATTTCCTGCATAACTTCTCTAAACAGCCTAGCGTTTTCACCGATTTGATCTTTTGTTCCCTGATAGACGCCCACAGCGGCAATGTCACTTGGCTTGAGTTTGGAGAATACCTCACGATATACATTACGGACAACATCTGGAATTTCCTCTGGAGAATGACCGTAAAATATCTGACCGCCGGCAAAGATTTTAAAAGCGATACAGGGTTTATCCACTTTGGCAATCAAATCGAGCATGATCGGCCTGTCCTCGGGGAAGAAGCGCAGTCCCTGCTTGGACTTTCCGGTAATGAATCCGCTCTGCTCACCCTCGCGGCCACGCCGCGCGTTCTGCAGGCAGGCAACGTAAAAATCCACATCCCAGTTTTCCGATTCGGCCAGTTCGATGACGTCCGGCCGATGGGTACCAAGACCCACGGGTAGACCGCTTTCTCGCAGAATTTTCAGATTTTGCCGAATAGTATCCGTCTGTCCGTTTTCAAAAAGGAAATCGGTGGTGGTACCCTGATGATAAGCGCCGATGGCGTTGGTATCTTTCATCATACGCAGATTCAGTTCAAGTCCGATAGCGGTGTATGGCTGGAAAATTGCCTGAAGACGTCCACCACGTTGGGAAAAATGCTGTAATGTCCGCAGGATGAATGGATCGCCAAGCGGCAAAAGGGTATTGAAGCCTGCCTGTTGCGCGGTGAACAGCGCTTCGATGATACGCTCTTCGGTATGATAAGCGAGCAGTTCTTCCTGCGTGATGACATCGGTGATATAGGAATGTCCGTTAAACGGGTTATCACCAATAATCAGACGGGTAACCTCGTGGCCAAAAAAATTGGTAGTTGGCAGCATTATAAAACCTCCTTAAATTTTGTCTTAGGAAAACTGTATGGGCTCCTCGTTTGCAGCGGAAGTATACACGGCATCCATTATGCGCATCAATTTTGCACCTTCTCCGGCGTTAGGAATACAGCGTGAGAGTCCCAGACAGCAGTCAACAAAATGCTGTTCCTGCTGTGCCCAGTCATCCACGGGCTCACGGAAGTCGGGGTGTATGGTACACAGCCCGAATCCTGCGCGATTTTCAATTAACGTCAAATGTCCGTTTTCCAGCCGCAGACCCAGTTTCTCAAAACACAGGTCAATGCAGGTGCCCTGCCTGACGGTGAAAAGTACCGATGCAGCATGTACATGCAGGCAGCCGCCATTGAAGAAACGCAGCCGTGCGCTACCGGAGGTCTCTACTGTATGGGTGTACGGTTTGTTTTCTCTGGGGGCATAGCCGGCGTCGGCGCCGAGCTGTTGCGGCAACTCGCGTCCCCAGTTGCTGGTGGACGCGTCAACCGTTTTTACCGCCGGATAGCCGAGCAGATAGAGCGCGGCATCGAGCTCATGGATACAGCCGTCGAGAAGCACGCCACCGCCGGCAATGGATTTGTCGACAAACCATCCCCGTGCCTGAGAGCAGCGATCAAGGCGGTATACCTCGCCAGTCACAAAGGTGCCCGGATCATTGTCTGTCAGCAGTCTATGAAGCGCACGTATTTCCCGGCTGAAACGGCGTATAAATCCGTACATCAGCACTCTGTCCGCGGCAACGGCTGCACGGCGGCACTCTTCAGCCTGCGCATAATTTATAGCTGGCGGTTTTTCGCACAATACATGTTTGCCCGCGCGAAGCGCTTTGAGTACAAGAGATGCATGAGCGGCCGGAGGAGTGGCGATGATTACAGCTTGAATTTCCGGATCCTGCAAAAGCGCATCGGGGTCATCATATACACGAGAAATGTTCTCCTCTTTGGCCAGCGCCATTGCAGCATTCCGCTCCTGATCTGCCACCGCAGTCAGATGGGCTTGCTGTACATGACGAAGCCCCTGTATGTGATAACGGGCGATGGTACCGGCACCGATTATGCCGATGTTGATTTCTTTCAAAGTTATCCCCTCCCATTGACTCATCATGGTTTGCTGTCCTGAGTATACCGTCTAAACGGAAAGCGGGGCAAGAAAACAATCGTGATGATATGGAAAAAATTCGTGATTTATGGTAGAATCATCCGGGGGGATAAACAATGCGTATTTACAAAGAAGATGTAAATAATCGGGTTGTCTATAACCAAATGACCTTACTCAAAGGATTTAAAGGAGAACTGCATTGGCATGATCGTGTAGAAATTTGTCGGGTGACCGAAGGCGGCTGTGATTTTATGGTGGGCGGGCATACCTATGTTGCCGAAGCCGGCGATATGGTTATCATTCGCAGTGGAGAACTGCATCGGTTTATCCTGCGCGGAGATATCTGCCGGCTGGAGCTGTGCCTGTTTTGCGCAAGCTCGCTGTTTGAGCAGATGTCCCGTGTGCCGTTTCTGCGCACATTCATTCTGCGGAGAGAACTGGAATCCGTTTCAGGCCTTGCCACAAACCTTGAAATTGTATGGCTCAACCTCTGTCAGGAGCAGAAGCAAGCCGATGAGTGGATGACGGAGGTGATGTTGGCACAGGTGGTGTGGCTTTGGTGCCTTTTGGCACGCAGCTTTACCATAAATACACCCGTCAGTGCAAAAAGCCTGCGTCAGCTGCAGCCGGTGCTGGACGATATAGCACGGCACTATTCAGAGGAACTGAATCTCAGCATCCTGGCGAAGCGCTGGGGGTATACTCCAGACTATCTTTCGGCGCTGTTTCAGCGATGTGTTGGCATAGGTTTCAAGAGCTATCTGAATAATCTGCGGATTCATGCCGCCTGCCGTCTTCTGGCAGATACGGACGAAACGATTACCTCCATTGCGGGTTTATGCGGCTTTGCCAATATTCGCACATTTAATGCGCTTTTCCGGCGGATTGTGGGAGACACACCAACGCGGTTCCGATCCGCGCAGGTTTCCGGCGGCACGGGCAGCATTTGTACAGATGAAACGCCCGGAAAATTTTCAGGGAATATTTGAAACAAGGGGAAAATCTGGTATACTATACACGATAGGCTTGTCTGTCCGTAAGGACGGGAAAGGAAACGCGGCGCGTGCATGCGCAGGAGATGGGAAAGGCGGATTACACACCATGTGCGGATTTTGCGGATTTACCGGAGAACTGGTGGATCGGGAACAGGTCATTCGGGAGATGGCCGGACGGATCACTCACCGGGGACCGGATTCAGAAGGAATTTACTGCGGAGATGGGATAACGATGGGCTTTCGGCGCCTGAGCATCATCGATCTGGAGGCGGGCAACCAGCCGCTGTATAACGAAGACAAAACTATGGTGCTGATGTTTAACGGGGAGATTTATAATTATCAGCCGCTGCGGGAGGAACTGCTGGCGGCCGGCCATGTGTTTGCGACTGCGAGCGACAGTGAGGTGCTGCTGCACGGCTTTGAGGAATGGGGCGAGGCGCTGCTCGGCCGGCTGCGCGGGATGTTTGCGTTTGCCATCTGGAATACGCAGGAGCGCACGCTGTTCCTCGCGCGGGACCCGTTCGGCATCAAGCCGATGCATTATACCACCCTCGCGGACGGCTCCTTCCTGTTCGCTTCGGAAATCAAGTCCATGCTGGCTCACCCGCATTTCGTCAAGACCTTCAATGCGCGCGCGCTCGACGGATATCTGTCCTTCCAGTATGCGGTGCCTAGGGAAACCTTTTTCGAGGGGGTTTACTGCCTGCCGCCGGCGCATTTCCTGTGGCTGCGCGGAGGCGAAGTGACCGAGCAGCGGTATTGGGAGGCACAGTTCATCCCGGATGAGGGCATGACCCTCGACGAGGCGGTGGACAGCATCGATCGGGCGTTTACCGACTCGGTGGAAGCGCACCGGATCAGCGATGTGGAGGTAGGCTGCTTTTTGTCCGGCGGCGTGGATTCGAGCTATGTCGCTTCGTATTTCGGCGGACAGAAGGCGTTCACCGTTGGTTTTGACAACGGCGAGCATTACAACGAAACCCAGTTCGCCGCCGAGCTTGCGCGGACACTCGACATCGAGCACTATGCCCATCTGATCACCGAGGAGGAATACTGGGCGGCGCTGCCGGAGGTGCAGTACCACCTGGATCAGCCGCTCGCGGATCCGGCCTGCGTGGCGCTGTATTTTGTCTCCAAGCTCGCCGCCGAGCACGTGAAGGTGGTGCTTTCGGGCGAGGGGGCGGACGAGCTGTTCGGCGGTTACCGGATCTATCATGAGCCGACCTCGCTCGCCGGCTATCAGAAGCTGCCGCGCTTCCTGCGCAGGGCCGCTGCGGCGGTGGTGTCCGCAATCCCGTTTGATTTCAAGGGAAAGTCCTTCCTGATCCGCGGCTCAAAAACCCTGGAAGAGCGCTTTATCGGCAATGCCTATATGTTCAGCCAAAAGGAAAAGGCCGCGCTGCTCAAAGGTGTTCAGGCGACCGACCCGGCTGGTCAGGTGGCGGCGTATTATGACCGCTGCCGGGGTCTCGACGACGTATCCCGTATGCAGACGGTGGATATCAACCGCTGGATGGTAGGGGACATTCTGCTCAAGGCCGACCGCATGAGCATGGCGCATTCGCTCGAGCTGCGGGTGCCGTTCCTCGACCGCGAGGTGTTTTCGGTGGCGTCCCGCGTGCCGGTAAAGCACCGGATTGCCGGCGGCACGACAAAGTACGCTATGCGGCTCGCCGCGCGGCGGCATATGCCGGAGGAATCCACCGCCCGGCCGAAGCTCGGCTTCCCGGTGCCCATCCGGATCTGGCTGCGCAAGCCGGAGCATTATGAAACCGTCCGGGCGGCGTTCACCTCACCTGCGGCGCAGAAGTTCTTTCATACCGATGTGCTGCTGAAATTCCTCGACCAGCATTACCGCGGCAAAAAGGACAACAGCCGGAAGATCTGGACGGTGTATATGTTCCTTGTCTGGTATGAGGTGTATTTCGGGGAAGATGCCCGGGTGTAACCTCAAGGGAAGGTATACGTATCTGGCTTTATCCACAAAATCACGGAATAGCGGGAGAGAGCGACCGCATAACCTGACGAAAAACGGAAAAGTCGGGGTTACCGCCTTGCATTTGGTCGCCTTTTGCAATACAATAGAGGTATGACTTTTAACGGAGGTGCTGCTGTGATGATCCGTTCCGGTAAAACCAAGGGCGGCGTGCAGCATGCAATGGGTACCTCTGCGGGAAAACGGCAGGATTGAAGTATAGGCTGCGGTGCGCCGCAGCCTGTTTTCTTTTATTCTGCCGGAAAAGAAAGGAAGAGAGACGATGGCGCAGACCAAAAAAGTGGCGGTCATCATGGGCAGCGACAGCGACCTGCCGGTGGTGAAAAAGGCGATTGATAAGCTCAAGGCGTTCGGCATCCCGGTGGAAGCGCATGTCATGTCGGCACACCGTACACCGGCGGCCGCGGCGGAATTTTCCGCCAGCGCGGCGGATAACGGCTTTGGGGTGATCATTGCCGCAGCGGGCAAGGCCGCACACCTTGCGGGGGTTCTCGCGGCGCATACCGTGCTGCCGGTGATCGGCATCCCGGTAAAATCCTCCACCCTGGACGGCCTGGACGCGCTGCTGGCGACCGTGCAGATGCCCTCGGGCATCCCGGTGGCGACGGTGGCGATCGACGGCGCGGAAAACGCGGCGATCCTGGCGGCGCAGATGCTGGCGCTCGAGGACGCCGAACTGAAGGCGCGCCTGCTGGAGGAAAAACGCGCGATGGCCGAAGGCGTGGCGCAGAAGGACAAGGCGCTCGCGGAAAAGCTGGCGGACTGACCGACATACGGATTTAAAAGGAAAGGGAGTAATCGTGATGAAAAAACTCGAGCAGCTGTACGAAGGCAAGGCCAAAAAGGTGTTTGCCACCGATGACCCGGAATGCTATATCGTGGATTATAAGGACGACGCCACCGCGTTCAACGGGGAGAAGAAGGGCACCATCCTCGGCAAGGGCGTCATCAACAACCGCGTGACCAACCACCTGATGAGGATGCTGGAAAAGGAAGGCGTGCCGACCCATTTTGTGGAGGAGATTTCGGATCGGGAAACCGTCGTGAAAAAGGTGACCATCGTGCCGCTGGAGGTCATCATCCGCAACATCGCCGCCGGCTCGTTCTCCAAGCGCTTCGGCGTCGAGGAGGGCACCGTGCTCAAGCAGCCGTCTCTGGAATACAGCTATAAGGATGACGCGCTGGGCGATCCGATGATCAACGACTATCATATCCTGGCGCTGGGGCTCGCCACCCGCGAAGAGCTGGATACCATCGCCGGCT
The DNA here is from genome assembly GCA_900553255.1 of uncultured Oscillospiraceae bacterium. Classification (GTDB taxonomy): domain Bacteria; phylum Bacillota; class Clostridia; order Oscillospirales; family Acutalibacteraceae; genus UMGS1591. The sequence continues at coordinate 11,600 of USCI01000050.1, forward strand.
ATGCCTTCAAGGTCAACGAGGTGCTCAAAAAGTACCTGCTGGATTTGGATATTGAACTGGTGGACTTCAAGTTGGAGTTCGGCAAGCTCAGCGACGGCACCATTGTGCTTGCGGATGAGATTTCGCCGGATACCTGCCGGTTCTGGGATGTGAAAACCCACGAAAAGCTGGATAAGGACCGTTTCCGCCGCAATCTCGGCGGCGAGGTCGAGGCGTATCAGGAGGTCATGCGCCGTCTCATGGGGGATAAGTAATTCCCGGTTTGAACACGGCGTAATCTTGAGCTAGCGAGAAAGGAATCAAAAAATCTATGGGCGGTCTATTCGGCGTGGTTTCCGGCGACAGCTGTGTCACCGATCTGTTTTTCGGCGTGGACTATCACTCCCACCTCGGCACCCGGCGGGGCGGTATGGCGGTATATGATCCGCAGACCGGCTTCAACCGGGCGATCCATAACATCGAAAATTCCCCGTTCCGCACGAAGTTTGAGCGGGATGTGGGGGAGATGACGGGGACGATGGGAATCGGCTGCATCAGCGATACCGATCCCCAGCCGCTGATCGTGCGTTCCCACCTGGGCAATTATGCCATCACCACGGTGGGACGCATCAACAATATGGAAGAACTGGTGGAGCAGGCGTTCCATAACGGCAGTTCGCATTTTCTGGAGATGAGCGGCGGCCGGGTTAACGCCACCGAACTGACCGCCTGCCTGATCAACCAGAAGGATACCATCGAAGAGGGGATCCGGCATGCGCAGAGCCTGATCGACGGCTCGATGACCCTGCTGCTGCTGACCAAGGATGGCCTGTACGCGGCGCGCGACCGGCTGGGGCGCACCCCGCTGATCATCGGCAAACGGGACGGCGCCCACTGCGTATCGTTTGAGTCGTTCGCCTATCTGAACCTGGGTTATCACGACGCGCACAACCTCGGCCCGGGTGAGGTCGATTTTGTCACCCCGGACGGCTATAAGGTGCTGATTCCTCCGGGGAAAAAGATGAAGATATGTGCCTTTCTGTGGACCTATTTCGGCTATCCGCCGTCGTCCTACGAAGGAGTCAACGTCGAGAAGATGCGGTATGACTGCGGACGAATCCTCGCGCAGAACGATCCGGGCATGGAGGTGGACTTTGTCGCCGGCGTGCCGGATTCCGGCACGGCAAGCGCCATCGGCTATGCCAACGAATCGGGCATCCCGTTTGCCCGCCCGTTCATCAAGTATACGCCGACCTGGCCGCGCAGCTTTATGCCGCCGAACCAGGCGGTGCGCAATCAGGTCGCGCATATGAAGCTGATCCCGGTGGATGCGCTCATCAAGGACAAGCGGCTGCTGTTCATCGACGACTCGGTGGTGCGCGGCACCCAGATGCGGGAAACGGTGGATTTTCTGTATGACAGCGGCGCCAAAGAGGTGCATATCCGACCGGCCTGCCCGCCGATTATGTTTGGCTGCAAATACCTCAATTTCTCCCGTTCCACCTCGGATATGGATCTGATCACCCGTTCGGTGATTCAGGAAATGGAAGGGGATAAGGGTTTTGAAGCGATCGACGAATACTGTGATGCCCGTTCCAAGCGGTATGAAAAAATGGTCGACCGTATCTGCCGACGCATGAAGATGAAAACCCTTCGCTATCAGACGCTCCAGGGCATGCTGGAGGCCATTGGCATCGATCCCGACTGCGTATGCACCTATTGCTGGGACGGCAGGGAATAATCCGGCGGTTGCCCCGGGGCAGCGCAGTCCTTTAAAGGCATGGAAATATCCAGGAGTCCCCGTTGTCCGGCGGCCGGGGCGGAAAACGTTGACCGCCGGGGAAAGGAAGTCTTCCCATGAAAAGTGTCAGTGAAAGCTATGCGGCGGCCGGCGTGGACGTAACCGCCGGCTATAAGGCCGTGGAGCTGATGAAAGCCCACGTAGCCCGCACCAATATCCCCGGCGTACTCTCCGGCATCGGCGGCTTCGGCGGCCTGTTTGAGCCGGATCTTCAGGGAATCCGGCGTCCGGTTCTGGTTTCCGGTACCGACGGCGTCGGCACCAAGCTGAAGCTTGCGTTCCTGCTTGATAAGCACGACACCGTGGGCATCGACTGCGTGGCCATGTGTGCGAACGACGTGGCCTGCTCCGGCGCGCAGCCGCTGTTTTTCCTCGATTATGTGGCCTGCGGCAAAAATGTGCCGGAGAAGATCGCCGCCATCGTTTCCGGTGTGGCGGAGGGCTGCGTGCAGGCCGGATGTGCGCTCATCGGCGGCGAGACCGCCGAGATGCCGGGCTTTTATCCGGTCGAGGAGTATGACCTTGCCGGTTTCTGCGTGGGGCTTGCGGATTACGACAAAATTGTGGACTCGAAAAACGTAAAGCCCGGGGATGCGCTCATCGGCGTGAAGTCGAGTGGGGTGCACTCCAATGGCTTTTCGCTTGTACGCAAGGTGTTCGACGTCTCGGAAAAGACGCTTGCCCGGCATTATGACGAGCTGGGCAAAACCCTCGGTGAGGCGCTGCTGACGCCGACCAAAATTTATGTAAAGGCGCTGCGCGCGCTGATGGCCAAGGTGCCGGTGCACGGTATTTCGCATATCACCGGCGGCGGCTATTATGAGAATATCCCGCGTATGCTGCCCGACGGGCTGCAGGCGGTGATCGAAAAGGAAAGCGTGCCGGTGCTGCCGATTTTTGACCTGATTCAGAAGGCGGGCAATATTCCGGAGCGGGATATGTTCAACACCTTCAATATGGGCACCGGCCTGGTGCTGGCGGTGGCGCCGGAGCAGGCGGACGAGGCGGTGCGCATTCTGAACGCAAGCGGTGAAGAAGCGCTGATCCTCGGTGAGGTTGCCGAGGGCGATGAAGGCGTTGTGCTGCGCTGAACGGGGAGGAATCGGCATGCAGAACATTGCGGTTCTTGTTTCCGGCGGCGGTACCAACCTGCAGGCACTGATCGATGCGCAGGAAGCGGGAAAAATTCCCGACGGCCGGATCGTGCGGGTGATCGCCTCGCGTGAAGGGGTATATGCCCTCGAGCGGGCCAAACAGCATGATATCCCGTCGGTGGTAGTGGCGCGCCGGCAGTTTGCCGACCAGCAGGCGTTTGACGCGGCGCTGCTTGCGGCGCTCGAGGAATGCGGCGCCGATCTGGTGGTGCTTGCCGGTTTTTTGAGCATCCTTGGTGAAGCGGTGGTCTCCCGTTACCGCAACCGGATTATCAATGTGCATCCGGCGCTGATTCCCGCCTTCTGCGGGAAAGGGTTTTATGGCCTGAAGGTGCACGAGGCGGCGCTGGAATACGGCGTGAAGGTGACCGGCGCGACGGTGCATTTCGTCAATGAAATCCCGGACGGCGGCGCGATTATCCTGCAAAAGGCGGTGGAAATCCGGCCGGATGACACGCCGGAGACGCTGCAGCTTCGGGTCATGCAGCAGGCGGAATGGGAACTGCTGCCCCGCGCGGTGTCGCTTTTCTGCAGCGGCAAGCTCCGGGTCGAGGGGCGCCGGACCGTTATTGAAGATTGAGTGAGGAAAGGAATGGACTGAAACGATGCATTCTCTCAAAGAGGAACTGAGCGCAACCACCTATCCCGGCCGCGGGATTATTCTCGGCAACAGTGCGGACGGGCGGCATGCGGTGATTGCCTATTTCATCATGGGTCGCAGCGAAAACAGCCGCAACCGTGTGTTTGTGGCGGACGGCGACGGCCTGAAAACCAAGGCGTTCGACGAAAGCAAGATGGTGGATCCGTCGCTGATTATCTATGCCCCGGTGCGGGTGCTGGATGGCAAGACCATCGTCACCAATGGCGACCAGACCGATACGGTGTACGAGCTGATGCAGCAGGGCAAAACCTTTGAGGATGCACTGCGTACCCGTACCTTCGAGCCGGACGGCCCGAATTTCACTCCGCGGATTTCCGGTTTAGTGGAACCATCTGAACGCCGGTACCGCCTGTCGATCCTCAAGTCGGCGGACGGCCGTCCGGAATCGGTGCGCCGGTTCTTCTTTGATTTTGACCAGCCGTTTGCGGGAGAGGGGCATTTTATTCATACCTATCAGCAGGACGGCAATCCGCTGCCTTCTTTCGTCGGGGAACCGGCGCCGGTGGCGCTCCCGTCGGATCTGGACGCGTTTACCGAAACGGTGTGGGAAGGCCTCGATGCGGATAACCGCGTTTCGCTGTTCACCCGGTTTATCGACTGGGAAACCGGCGCGGCGCAGACCCGTATCGTCAATAAAAACGTGTGATAACCGTTTTTCAGAAAGGAATGGGAGTCATGGCAAACGAATTGCTGCTCAAATACGGATGCAACCCGAACCAGAAGCCGTCCCGCATCTTTATGCAGGATGGCCGGGAGTTGCCGATTGAGGTGCTCAATGGCCGCCCGGGCTTTATCAATTTTCTTGATGCGTTCAACAGCTGGCAGCTGGTGCGGGAATTGAAGGAAGCGACCGGCCTGCCGTCGGCGGCGTCCTTCAAGCATGTCAGCCCGGCGGGTGCTGCGGTCGGCCTGCCGCTGTCGGATACGCTTAAGAAGATTTATTTCGTCGATGACCTGGAGCTGTCGCCGATCGCGTGCGCTTACGCGCGCGCCCGCGGTGCCGACCGCATGTCGTCCTATGGTGACTGGGTCGCGCTGTCGGAACCCTGCGACAAGGAAACGGCGGCGCTGCTTGCCCGTGAGGTGTCCGACGGCATTATTGCACCGGACTATACCGCCGAAGCGCTGGAAATTCTCAAAACCAAGCGTAAGGGCAATTATAACGTGGTGAAGATTGATCCGGCTTACACGCCCGCGCCGATTGAGCATAAGGATGTGTTCGGCATCACCTTTGAGCAGGGCCGCAACGAGGTGAAAATCGACGAGGCTATGCTGGAGAACATCGTCACCGCCAATAAGGAAATCCCGCAGGCGGCGAAACGCGACCTGATTATCGCCCTCATCGCCCTCAAATACACCCAGTCCAACTCGGTGTGCTACGCCAAGGACGGCCAGGTGATCGGCGTGGGTGCCGGCCAGCAGAGCCGGATCCACTGCACCCGCCTTGCCGGCAACAAGGCGGACGTCTGGTATCTGCGGCAGCATCCCAAGGTGCTCGCCCTGCCGTTTAAGGAGGATATCCGCCGCCCCGACCGGGACAACACAATCGACGTATATATCTCGGAGGACCATGAGGATGTGCTTGCCGACGGCGCGTGGGAAAACTTCTTTACCGAAAAGCCGGAAGTGCTGACCCGTGAAGAAAAGCGGGAGTGGCTGAAGACCATGACCGGCGTTTCGCTGGGCTCCGATGCCTTCTTCCCGTTCGGCGACAACATCGAGCGGGCCCGCCGCAGCGGCGTGTGCTATATCGCCGAGCCGGGCGGATCGATCCGGGACGACAACGTCATCGAAACCTGTGACAAGTATGGTATCGCGATGGCGTTTACCGGACTGCGCCTGTTCCATCACTGAGTTTCCGCCCCGGACCGGCCGGCCCGGGGCCTTCCCGTTTATTCCGATATCACGCGAAAGGAAAGATGTGGACATGGATATTCTGGTAGTCGGCGGCGGCGGCCGTGAACACGCGATTATACGTACGCTGAAGAAAAGCCCGCGCTGCGGCCGGCTGTACTGCACCCCCGGCAACGGCGGCATTGCGCGGGATGCGCAGTGCTTTGAGACACCCGCGACCGATATTCCCGGCGTGGTCGCGCTGGCCAAGCGCCTGAAGGTGGATCTGGTGTTTGTAGCACCCGACGATCCGCTGGTGGCCGGTATGGTCGATGCGCTGGAGGCGGAGGGGATCGCGTCGTTCGGCCCGCGTAAAAATGCGGCCATCCTCGAGGGCAGCAAGGTGTTTTCCAAGCACCTGATGAAAAAATACGGGATCCCAACCGCGCGCTATGAGGTGTTCGATAAGCCGGAGGAAGCGCTGGCGTATATCCGGCAGGAGAACCGCTATCCCGCGGTCGTCAAGGCGGACGGCCTGGCGCTGGGGAAGGGCGTGATCCTCTGTGACGACTATGACGCGGCGAAGGAAGCGATTCACAGCATCATGGAGGACCGGATTTTCGGCGCATCCGGCAGCCGGGTGGTGGTTGAGGAATTCCTGACCGGCCCGGAGGTGTCGGTACTGGCGTTTACCGATGGCAAAACCATCCGCCCGATGGTGTCCGCTAAGGATCATAAGCGCGCTTTTGACGGCGATATGGGGCCGAATACCGGCGGTATGGGCACCATCAGCCCGAACCCGTTTTATTCCGCAGCGGATGCCGACTGGTGCATGGAGCATATCTTCCGGCCGACCATCGAGGCGATGAATCAGGAGGGGCGTCCGTTTAAGGGCTGCCTGTTCTTTGGCCTGATGCTTACGCCGGACGGCCCGAAGGTTATTGAATATAACTGCCGGTTCGGCGATCCGGAGACCCAGGTGGTGCTGCCACGGCTGCGTACCGACCTGGTGGAGATTCTGGAAGCGATCCGTGAGGAGCGCCTGGCGAGTTTGCCGATTGAATGGGAAGAGGAAGCCTGTGCCTGTGTGGTGATGGCTTCCGGCGGCTATCCGGCCGCTTACCGCAAGGGGCTGGAGATTACCGGTCTGGACGCACAGGGACAGTGCGCCGGTGCTGAGGTGTTCCATGCCGGTACGGCATACCGCGACGGCCGTTTCGTGACCAATGGCGGCCGGGTGCTGGGGGTTACCGCTAAGGGAAGCGATGTGGAGGAAGCTCTGCAGCGGGCCTATGCTGCGGTGGAAACCATCGACTTTGAAAATGCCCATTATCGCCGGGATATCGGCAAAACAAGGTAATACAGTCTTGATGCAAATCAAAGCGGGACACGATGTTTACATCGCGTCCCGTCAAGAGGACAGAGAAAAAATATAAAGGATAGTCGGCCAGCAGCCCGTGG
>USCI01000051.1 GCA_900553255.1 uncultured Oscillospiraceae bacterium
CGGCCGAAAACTTTTTGTGCACTATTTTTTGCGAAACGACTTTTTTGACAGTCTGATACGCCTTTCGGCGTATTTCCCGCATGGGATAAAAGCATTGAGCCGCTTCCGAATCTTAATCTGCCGACTGACTTGAGATGAGCGTCACGCGCAATATGCCGCAAGGCATATTGCCCACATGGCAGCGGGGCGATGCCTCGGAATCTTAATCTATCGACTGGCTTGAGATAGGCATCTCCTGAAATCCTCCCGGCATTATGGACCATCGGTTGTACATCCGATCTTGTTCTGTGATCAAACGTTTCGCCGGCCTTTTCAAAGGCCGCGGGGTGGAGGGGCGGCGCCCCTCCGGAGAAAGGAGGACACCGCATGCTTTGCCTACCCGCCTTATCACCGCCGATCACCACGACGATGCGGATGCTGGGTTTTTTGTTTCCGCTGCTGCTGTATACCACCACCGCGGTTTTCGTTATCCTTGCGGTCTATGCTCACGCTTCCGGTGTATACCGCCATCCGGCGGTCATCTGGGGGTACGTCCTGCCCGCTGCGGCCCTGCTGGTCTGTCTGCTGGCGGATGAGATTGGCCTGCTTCCGGAGAAAGCCATGCGCATAACCGGGCTGCTGGCAGCGGCCGCGTCGGTGGTATGCCTGGCTGTTCACCTGATGCTTTTACGCCGGCGCGGCAAACGCCGTCCGGCAGGGCTGTGCACGGTGGGCGGGATTCAGCTGGCGCTGACCCTTATGGCGGCCGGCGCGCTGATCGCTGATGTATTATGATGTAAAGGAAGAATCAACTGTGAAACTCGGAATCGTCGGACTGCCGAACGTGGGCAAGTCCACCCTTTTCAACGCCATCACCAACGCGGGGGCACAGAGCGCCAACTACCCGTTCTGCACCATCGATCCGAACGTCGGAGTGGTGAGCGTGCCGGACGAACGGCTCGACAAGCTCGCGGAGCTGTACCACCCGGTCAAGGTGACCCCCGCGGTGATCGAATTCGTCGACATCGCCGGCCTGGTCAAGGGCGCGAGCAAGGGCGAGGGGCTCGGCAACAAGTTCCTGGCCAACATCCGCGAGGTGGACGCGATTGTCCACGTGGTGCGCTGCTTCGAGGACGACGACATCATCCACGTCGAGGGCAGTGTCGACCCGCTGCGGGACATCGAAACGATCAACCTCGAGCTGATCTTCTCCGACATGGAAATGCTCGAGCGCCGCATCGACCGTACCGCCAAAATGCTCAAGGGCGATAAATCGCTGCAGACCGAATACGATTTCTTCAAGCGGGTGCTCGGGGTGCTCGAATCCGGCAAGCCCGCGCGCTCGGTGGAATGCACGCCGGAGGAGGCTACAATGCTGTCGACGGTTGCGCTGCTGACCGCGAAGCCGGTCATCTATGCCGCCAACCTGAGCGAGAGCGATTTTACCGGCGACCTGCAGCAGAACGCCCACTATCAGGCGGTCTGCCGGCTCGCCGAAGAGGAAAATGCCGAGGTGCTGCCGATCTGTGCCCAGATGGAGGCGGACATCGCTGACATGGACGACGAGGAAAAAAAGCTGTTTCTCGCCGAGCTCGGGCTGGAACGCTCCGGCCTTGACCGGCTGATCCAGAAGAGCTATCACCTGCTCGGCCTGATCTCCTATCTGACCGCCGGGCAGCCGGAGGTGCGCGCCTGGACCATCACCTGCGGCACCAAGGCGCCGCAGGCCGCCGGCAAAATCCACACCGACTTCGAGCGCGGCTTCATCCGGGCCGAGGTCATCTCCTATGAGGATCTGATTGCCAACGGCTCGATGGCGGCTGCCCGCGAAAAGGGCCTGGTTCGCTCCGAGGGCAAGGACTATGTCATGCAGGACGGCGATGTGGTGCTGTTCCGCTTCAATGTATAAGGTATGCACAGCCTCCTGACGGAGGCTTTTCCTTTATAACAGGAAGGGAGATGTCGGAAAAATGGATCATTTCGCAGAAAACCTTACCGCAGACGGCCGGGTGACCCTGACCGCCTATCTGCACCATGTGTCGCAGGAAATGCCGCAGCGCGCGGTGCGGCCGGCGATGCTGGTGTTCCCGGGCGGCGGCTACCACATGGTGTCCGACCGGGAAAACGAGCCGATCGCGCTTTCCTATTTTGCGGCCGGCTATCAGGTGTTCGTGCTTAAATACACTCTTGGGAAAGAGCACACCTTCGACGAGGCGCTCGCCGATGCGGACGGCGCCATCGCCCGCATCCACTCGATGGCGGAGGAATGGAACCTCGACCCGCAGAAGGTCGCGGTATGCGGGTTTTCCGCCGGCGGGCATCTGGCCGCCGCTTCCGGCACGCTGGCGAAAAACCGGCCTGACGCGATGGTGCTCGCCTACCCCTGCATCCTCGACAGCATGTCGAAGATACTGGCGTTCCCGGTGCCGTCGCTCGACAAGGCGGTGGACGACAATACGCCGCCCGCGTTTTTGTTCCACACCCGCGACGACGACGTGGTACCGATTGAAAACACCCTGCGGTTTGCCGACGCGCTCGACCGCGCCGGCCGGCCGTTTGAGATGCATGTCTTCCGCCACGGCCCGCACGGCGCCGCGCTCGCGACACCGGAAACCGGCTGGGCGGAAGCCAATGTGGCGAAGTGGATGCCGCTGTCCATCGCCTGGCTGGCGGAAATTTTTGATTTTCACTGAGGCTTCCGGGGGATGACACAGACCGAAAGGAGCGATGCGTATGCCCGGCTATATCCTCGCCCTTGACCAGGGAACCACCAGTTCCCGCGCCATCCTGTTTGACGACAGGCAGAACATCAGGGCCATCGCCCAGAAGGAATTCACCCAGATTTACCCCGCCGCCGGCTATGTGGAGCACGACGCGGAGGAAATCTACGGCTCCCAGATGGAGGTGCTCGGCCGGGTGCTGCGGGAAAGCGGCGTCTCGGCCGGCGAGATTGCCGGCATCGGCATCACCAACCAGCGGGAAACCACCATCCTGTGGGACCGGAAAACCGGACGGCCGATCCACAACGCGATTGTGTGGCAGTGCCGCCGCACCGCACCGCAGTGCGAGCAGATGATCGCGGACGGCTGCGAGGATTACATACGCGAAAACACCGGGCTGCGCATCGACGCCTATTTTTCCGCCACCAAGATCAAGTGGCTGCTCGACAACATCCCGGGCGCAAGGGAACGCGCCAAGCGCGGCGAGCTGCTGTTCGGGACGGTGGACACCTGGCTGCTGTGGCGGATGACCGGGGGAAGGGTGCACGCAACCGACTACACCAACGCCTCGCGCACCATGCTGTTCAACCTGCGCACGATGGACTGGGACGACAATATTTTATACGAGCTGGACATCCCGCGCTGCCTTCTGCCGCAGGTGTTTCCTTCGGCGCACCTGTACGGCACCACCCGCATCGAGGGGCGGGATATCCCTCTCGCGGCGGCGGCCGGCGACCAGCAGGCCGCACTGTTCGGCCAGGCGGGATTTGCGCCGGGCGACGTCAAAAACACCTACGGCACCGGCTGCTTCCTGCTGATGAATCTCGGCAAGGAATGCCGCATCAGCCGCCACGGGCTGCTGACCACCCTGGCCGCCGGGCAGGACGACCGGCCGGATTTCGTGATGGAGGGCAGCGTGTTTGTCGGCGGCGCGGTGGTGCAGTGGCTGCGGGACGAGCTGGGGCTCATCGGCAGCGCCGCGGAAAGCGAATATTTTGCCGAGCAGGTGCCGGACAACGGCGGCGTGACGGTGGTGCCGGCGTTCACCGGACTGGGCGCGCCGTACTGGGACATGTACGCACGCGGCACCATCTGCGGGCTGACCCGCGGCGCGGGCCGCAATCATATTATCCGCGCGGCGCTGGAGTCCATCGCGCTGCAGTCGAGCGACCTTGTGGAGGCGATGCACGCGGATACCGGGCTGCCGATCCGCTCGCTGCGGGTGGACGGCGGCGCAAGCGCGAACAATTTCCTGATGCAGTTCCAGGCGGACATCCTCGGCTGTGAGGTGCTGCGCCCGCAGGTGCGGGAAACCACCGCGCTCGGTGCGGCGTATCTGGCGGGGCTGACCTGCGGCATATGGAGCGACACCGCGCAGATCCGCGAGCAATGGACGCTCGACCGCGCGTTTTCTCCCCGGATGGAGGCGGAAACGCGGCAGGCACAGCTGGAACAGTGGCATCGCGCGGTTGAACGCTGCCGCGGATGGCTGACAACCGAATAAGGAAACCGCTCAAATCCCCGGTGAGGGCCGCCAAAGCGCCTTCACCGGGGATTTTTTTAACAGCGTGACATAAATTTCTTGTACTTGCTTTAAGATAAGCGGGCGCGACCCCGGCCCGCCTTCTCTGGGCAGGACGTCGGCCGTCTGCGTTTTCGTCCTTGATGGGCGCCAGCCCATCTTCGTTCTCAGCCTTGCCGGACAACGTCCTGCTCCCCAGAGAAGGTCGAAGAATTTCGGAGAGCGGAAGAAAGGCGGGACAAGGCGCCTGACCGCGGCATGCTGCCGCATGCTAAGGGAAGGCAACGACGGCCGGCTTTTCTTCCGCCGCCGAAATCGCGTCGTGTTCGAGCCTGCTTATCTTAAGTACAAACCCAACACAGTTATACCGGTTCTATGTTACAGTAAAGTCCACAAAGGAAAGGGGATGAAAAATGCTCGACCGGTTATATGAATATTTCATTGATTACGGCACTGCCACAGAAGAACGGAGACATCTGAGCACTTTGAATCGGGCCTGTCTGCAGCCGATTAAAGACAAGCTTGCCGAGACAGAGTACTTTGATCTGGACAACCGGATCGGGAATTATACCAGTGCGGTTGACCGTTCTGCCTTTTTCAGGGGGTTCCGGATTGCGGTGTCCCTACTAACCGAGAAATAAGACAACTCTTCGACGGAAAAGTCCCCTTGCCGGTCATTTTGGACGGCAAGGGGACTTTTCCCCTATATTTCGGATACGTTCTTGTACTTCCGATGTGTCGGCAGCCAAACTGTCCGCCCCGGTTTGGCCGCCGGTTTTGGACGTAAAACGCGGGCAAAGCGCCATATTCCCGGCGCCGGCCTGTATTTTACTTACATTTAACATTCCTGCGATTTTTGTTTTAACACAGCAGCCGTATACTTGGACCTGTACAGAAGACAAGAAGACAAAAGGAGAGAAACTCACATGAAAAAGATCCTCACCACCCTGCTCGCCGGCGCGATGCTGCTGAGCTTCACCGCCTGCAGCGGCGGCGACAAGAACGTGTCCCTCAACGGCTCCACCTCGATGGAAAAGGTGATCGGCGCCCTGTCCGAGCAGTTCATGGCGGACAACAGCGGCACCAACGTCACCTACGACGGTACCGGCTCCGGCACCGGCATTGAAGCGGTGAAAAACGGCACCACCGACATCGGCCTTTCCTCCCGCGCCCTTAAAGATACCGAAACCGCCGACGGCCTGGTCGGCACTACCATCGCTCTCGACGGCATTGCGATTATCGTCAACGAGAACTCCCCGCTTGACGACCTGACGGTCGATCAGATTGCGAAGCTCTTCACCGGTGAAATCGCCGACTGGAGCGAGGTCGGCGGCACGGCCGGCGCTGTGGCCCCGATCGGCCGTGAAGCCGGCTCCGGCACCCGCGACGGCTTCGAATCCATCACCGGCACCGACGGCAAGTGCAAGCTCACCCAGGAACTGACCTCCACCGGCGCGGTGATCGAAGCGGTCAAGAACAACGAAGCCGCCATCGGCTACGCTTCCCTCTCCTCGGTCGAAGGCCAGGAAGGCATCAAGGCCCTCAAGGTCGGCGGGGTTGCCTGCTCCGAGGAAACCGTGCTCGACGGCTCCTACACCATCCAGCGCCCGTTCGTGCTGGTGACCAAATCCGACACCAAGCTTTCCGAAACGGCGCAGAAGTTCTTCGACTATGCCACCTCGGCGGACGCCAACGACCTGATCCGTGAGGCCGGTGCGGTACCGGTTGCGGAATAAACCACATAATAATACGGCATCGGCCGCGAGTTGTCTCCGCGCCCTCCACAGGGAACGGGGACTTCTCGTGCGTTCAGAAGCAGAAAGGGACACGGCTGAAGCCTGTGCACCCTTTCCTGTCAGAAAGGAATGGTTTTGCCCATGTCTGTCAAGTCCAAAGGCCTGCGCGCCGCGTTCGAGCGCGGGATGCAGATCCTGTTCCTGCTGTGCGGCATCCTGGCGGTGGCTTTTGTGCTGTTTATCAGCATCTACCTCATCATCGCAGGGCTGCCCGCCATCCGCGAGGTCGGGCTCAAGGAGTTCCTGTTTGGCACCCGATGGGCGCCGACCAATAAAACCGACCCCGCCTACGGCATCCTGCCGTTTATCCTCACCTCGATCTACGGCACCGCCGGCGCGGTGGTCATCGGGGTCCCGGTCGGCCTAATGACCGCGGTCTTCCTGGCCAAAATGGCGCCGCCGAAGGTTGCCGCCGTTATTCGTTCGGCGGTCAGCCTTTTAGCCGGCATCCCCTCGGTGGTATACGGCCTGGTGGGTATGATCGTTCTCGTTCCCGCCATCCAGAAGGCGTTCGGCCTCGCCTCGGGTGCCTGCCTGCTGGCGGCTATCGTGGTGCTGGCGATCATGATCCTCCCCTCGATCATCAACGTATCGGAGACCGCCCTGCGGGCGGTGCCCACCGAATACGAGGAAGCCTCCCTGGCGCTCGGCGCTACCCACACCGAAACGGTGTTCCGCGTCTCCCTGCACGCGGCGCGCAGCGGCGTGGCCACCTCGGTGGTGCTCGGCGTCGGCCGCGCAATCGGTGAGGCCATGGCGATCATCATGGTCGCCGGCAACGTGGCCAACATGCCCGGCCTGTTCACCTCGGTACGCTTCCTGACCACCGCCATCGCGTCCGAGATGTCCTATGCAGCGGTCCGCTCCCTGCAGCGGCAGGCGCTGTATTCCATTGCGCTGGTGCTGTTTTTCTTCATCATGCTGATTAACGTGCTGCTGAGCCTGATTATCAAGAAAAAGAAGGAACACTGAAAGGAGGCCGCGTTCTCATGGCTAAACCGATGTCCCTGCGCCGGCGTTTGTACGACCGCGGGATGCGCGCAATCACCTGGATCTGCGCCGGCATCACCTGCGCGCTGCTGCTGTTCCTGATCGGCTACATCGTCTACCGCGGCGTGCCGCACCTGTCCCTCGACCTGCTGACCACCGCGCCTAGCTACCGCAACGATTCCATCGGCATCCTGCCGAACTTCCTCAACACCCTGTACCTGGTCCTGCTGACGATGGTGATCGTGCTGCCCATCGGGGTGGGCGCCGCCATTTATCTGACCGAATACGCCAAAAACCGCCGGGTGGTCGCGGTCATTGAATTCGCCACCGAAACCCTCACCGGCATCCCGTCGATTATTTTCGGCCTGGTGGGCATGCTGTTCTTTGTACAGCTGCTGTCCCTCAAGGCCGGTATCCTCGCCGGCAGCCTGACCATGGTCATCCTCACCCTGCCGACCATCATGCGCACCACACAGGAAAGCCTGAAGACGGTGCCGCAGAGCTACCGCGAGGGCGCGCTCGCGCTCGGCGCGGGCAAATGGCGGATGGTGCGCACCGTGGTGCTGCCCGGCGCCGTCGACGGCATCGTGACCGGCTGCATCCTCGCGGTCGGCCGCATCGTGGGCGAATCCGCCGCGCTGCTGTTCACCGCCGGTTTCGGCATGGTGGTCAACGATTTCTTTACCTCCCTGCAGTCCTCCTCCGCCACCCTGACCGTCGCGCTGTACGTCTACACCGGTGAGCGCGGCAAAACCGACGTCGCCTTCGCCATCGCCGTGATCCTGATGGTGCTGGTGCTGCTGATCAACGCGCTGGCGGTGCTGGCGGGCAAAAAACTGCGCCGGCGCTGATCCCGGCGGGCGGACGCCCGTCCCGCATCCTCAGTTACTGCGAGAAAGGAATGGAGAAAACCCATGGAAAATGCCATCATCGCCGCAAAAGGTCTGGATCTCTGGTACGGGGCCACCCAGGCGCTGCACGGGGTGAATCTGGACATACCGCAGAATCAGGTGACCGCGCTTATCGGCCCGTCGGGCTGCGGCAAATCCACCTTTTTAAAGACGCTCAACCGCATGAATGACCTGATCCCGGGTGTGAAAATCACCGGCAGCGTGCTCTACCGGGACAAGGACATCTATGCGCCGGATCTCGACGTGACCTGGCTGCGCCGTCACGTCGGCATGGTGTTTCAAAAGCCCAACCCGTTCCCGATGTCCATCTACGACAACATCGCCTACGGCCCGCGCACCCACGGGATCCGCAGCCGGGTCAAGCTCGACGAGATCGTCGAGGAGGCGCTCACCGGCGCCGCCATCTGGGACGAGGTCAAGGACCGGCTCAAAAAATCCGCCCTCTCCCTCTCCGGCGGCCAGCAGCAGCGCATCTGCATCGCCCGTGCGCTCGCCGTGCAGCCGGATGTCCTGCTGATGGACGAGGCGACCTCCGCCCTCGACCCGATTTCCACCTCCAAGATCGAGGATCTGATCGCGGAGCTGAAGAAAACCTACACCATTGTGATCGTCACCCACAATATGCAGCAGGCAACCCGTGTTTCCGACCGTTGCGCCTTTTTCCTGCACGGGGAAATCATCGAGGCGGACGACACCGAAAAACTGTTCTCGATGCCCGCCGACAAGCGCACCGAGGAATACATCACCGGCCGTTTCGGATAAGGCACGATCATCCGGCACCAGCCAGGGCCTTTGCGCTTGCCGGGACGGCATGCCCGGCATTCCGGCTTCGCCGGAGCCGCGCGGCCGGCCGCTGACCGCGTACCCAAAATCCATTCAGAAAGGAACCATCGACATGCGCAATAAATTCGACGAGCAGCTCGAACAGCTGCATGTACAGCTCATCAAGATGGGCAGCCTGTGCGAGGAGGCCATCTCGCTTTCCGCCAAGGCGATTGAGGCCGGTGAACCGGCGCTCGCCCAAAAGGTCCCGCCGCTGGAGGTGGAGATCGACCAGCTTGAACGCGAAATCGAAGGCCGCTGCATGCGGCTGCTGCTCCAGCAGCAGCCGGTCGCCCGCGACCTGCGTGCGATCTCGGCCGCACTCAAAATGATCTCCGACATGGAGCGCATCGGCGACCAAGCGGCCGACATCGCCGAGCTGGTGCCCTACATTGTCCCCAGCGCCGCACAGAGCAGCCTGCCGATCGGCGATATGGCGCGCGCGGTGGTATCGATGGTCACCGACAGCGTGGACGCTTTTGTGAAAAACGACCTACGGCTGGCGGATCAGGTGGTGGCCGCCGACGACGCGGTGGACCGGCTGTTCGACCGCATCAAGGAGGCGCTGATGACCCTCATCCGCGACGGCAGCGTGGACGCCAAGGCCGCGCTCGATCTGCTGATGGCGGCCAAATACCTCGAGCGCATCGGCGACCATGCGGTCAATGTGGCCGAATGGGTGCAATATTCCATCACCGGCCGGCACAAAAGTAGTGAAGATCATGCCGGAATGTGATAAGATAAAAGCAGCACAGAAGGAAATGGGGGCCAAGCGCTCATGATTTATCTGCTCGAAGACGACGACAGCATCCGGGAACTGGTGACCTACACCCTCAACAGCCAGGGGCTCGACGCGGAGGGCTTCAGCCGCCCGCGCGAATTCTGGGAGGCCATGCGCAAAGCACAGCCCTCCCTTATCCTGCTCGACATCATGCTGCCGGAGGAGGACGGGATCACCATCCTGCAAAAGCTGCGCGCCGCGCCCGACACCAAGCGGATCCCGGTGATCATGCTCACCGCAAAGGGCAGCGAATACGACACGGTGCGCGGCCTCGACAGCGGCGCGGACGACTATATCCCGAAGCCGTTCCGCATGATGGAACTGCTTTCCCGTATCCGGGCACTGCTGCGCCGCAGCGCGCCGGAGGACAGCGGGATGGCTGAATACCGGGTGGGTCCGCTGTACGTCTGCCCGCGGCGGCACATCATCCAGGTGGACGGACACGACGTCGCACTGACCCGCAAGGAATTTGACCTGCTGTGCCTGCTGCTGTCCGAGCGCGGCACCGTCTTCACCCGCGAGCAGCTGCTCGACACCATCTGGGGCTACGCCTTCGACGGGGAAAGCCGGACGGTGGATGTGCACGTGCGTTCGCTGCGTCAGAAGCTCGGCGCAGGGGGAGACTGCATCGAGACGGTGCGCGGGATCGGCTATAAGATCAGCGAGGCGTGAACCGCATAAGCGGCCGGGCTGCCGGCCGCCGGCGGAATTCATCCGTCTGAGGAAGGATTGGGGATTATGACCAAACGAATTTTCCGCACCATCCTGCTGGTGAGCGCACTGGTGCTGGTTTGCGGCCTCGCCTGCGTGATGGGGGTCCTGTATTCCTATTTCAGCGATCAGCTCAAGCAGGAGCTGCACGATAAGGCGGCTTATCTTGCGGTTGCGGTGGAAAGCGACGGCATGGCGGCGCTTGAAAAGCTGAAGGACCGGCCGGAACGGATCACCTATGTGGCCGCCGACGGTACGGTGCTGTACGACAACCGCGCCGACGAGAGTACAATGGTCAACCACGCCGACCGCGAGGAAATCCAGGAGGCGCTGCAGACCGGCTCCGGTGATGCGGTGAGGCAGTCGGATACCCTGGCGGAGCAGACCGTCTATTATGCACTCCGGCTGGATGACGGCTCGGTGCTGCGGGTATCGAGCACGCAGTACAATGTACCGCGGCTGCTGCTCAGTCTGCTGCAGCCGCTGATCTTTATCATCCTGCTGCTGCTTGTGCTGTCCGGCTTCTTTGCCTTCCGGGCATCCAAAAAGATCGTGGAACCGATCAACCGGCTGGATCTCGAGCATCCCGAAGAGGGCGAAAGCTATGAGGAAATCGCTCCGCTGCTGACCAAGATCCACAAGCAGCAGAAAACCATCGCCGAGCAGCTGGCCGAGGCCAAACGCCAGCAGGCCGCATTTGCCCAGATTACCGCCGATATGGCGGAGGGGCTGCTGGTCATCGACGAGCACGGCGCACTGCTTTCGGTCAATCCGAGCGCGCTGCGGCTGCTGGAAGCCAAAGAGGTGCAGCCTTCCGAAAATGTGCTGGCGCTCAACCGCAGCGAGCCGTTCCGCCATGCGGTGGAAACCGCACTCGACGGCCGGCATGAAACCGCCGTGCTGACCTTCGGCGAAATGTCCTGTCAGGTAACCGCCAACCCGGTCTGGCACGACGGCAGGCCCTCCGGCGCGGTGCTGCTGCTCGTGGACATCACCGAAAAGCTGCAGCGGGAAACCCTGCGGCGGGAATTCACCGCCAACGTCTCCCACGAGCTGAAAACGCCGCTGACCTCCATCTCCGGCTTCGCCGAAATCCTGCGGGACGGCATGGTGCAGGGGACGGACGTGGAAAAATTCGCCGGGCGCATTTTTGAAGAGGCCCAGCGGCTGATTACGCTGGTCAGCGATGTGATCAAAATCTCCCAGCTTGACGAGGGCCAGCTCCCCTACACCCGCGAAACGGTGGAGCTGCAGGAGCTTGTGCGCGCCATGTTCGACCGGCTGCACCACGCGGCCGACAAGGCGGGAGTGTCCCTCGTGCTCGAGGGCGAACCGGTGACGCTGTCCACCGTGCGGCCGATTCTCGAAGAGGTGCTGTTTAATCTCTGCGACAACGCGATTAAATACAACCGGCCCGGCGGGCGCGTGACTGTGCGGACCGGCCGGCAGGACGGCAAGGTGGTACTTGCGGTCAGCGACACCGGCATCGGGATCCCTCCCGCCCATCAGCAGCGTATATTCGAGCGCTTCTACCGGGTGGACAAAAGCCATTCCAAGGAAATCGGCGGCACCGGCCTCGGCCTGTCGATTGTCAAGCACGGCGCAGCCTACCTTGGCGCCGCGGTCGCGGTGGAAAGCGAGCCGGGGGTCGGCAGCACCTTCACCCTGACCTGGGCGGATTAGCCCTCCGGACAGCGGTTCGGCGGGTTTTGGCGCCCGCAGCAAAAGCAAATGCGCTTGCGCCCAAATCCGGGCAGAAAACGGTATGTTTTCTGCCCGGATTTTTCGTGCAGCGCCGTCTCCGGCGGGAAGCCCCGGGATTCTCTTAGGAGTTTGTTTGACCGGCGGATTATTCTATGGTAAAGTGAGAACGATAAAAGACGTGAATCTTTTGAGGGAAAGGACGGAGGAAAAACGAAACTGCTGATTATTTTTACCGGCGGCACCATCGGATCCGCGCCCGGCAGCGCGGGCCTTGCGCCGGACGGCGGTGCCGCCCGCCTGTTGCTGCAGCTGTTCGCCGAACAGCGCCCGACGCCGCGGGCGGATGCGGTGGAATGGACGGTGTGCGAACCGCTGTCCATCCTGTCGGAAAACCTAACGGTGGATCACTGGAACCGTCTGCTCGACACCCTACGGCCGGTACTGCGCGAAGGCAGGGCCGCGTATGAGGGGATCATCCTCACCCACGGCACCGATACGCTCGCGTATACGGCTGCCCTGCTCGACCAGCTGCTAGCCGGCACGCCGCTGCCGGTGGTGCTGGTGTCGAGCCAGCTGCCGCTGCAGGAGCCGGCGGCAGACGGGGTGGACAATCTCGCCGCGGCGGTGGATTTTATCGCCGACACCCACATGCCGGGGATCTTTGCCGCCTGCCGCGGCGAGGACGGCGGCAGTGTGATCCACCGCGGCATCGCCCTGCGCCAGTGCGACACCGCGACCGACCGTTTTTCAAGTTTCGGCCCGCCTTTGGGTACCATTACGGAACACCGCTTCCACCCGGCCGATGGCCGGCCGCTGCCGGCTATCCTGCCGCTGTCCGACCCGCCCGGCCGGCTGCTGCCCTGCGTGCTCCCCCTCTCTCCCGCGCCGGGCTTCGACTACCGCTGTGTCCGGCTGACCGGGGACGTGCGCGCGGTGCTGCACGGCGCTTACCATTCCGGCACCGCCTGCGCCGGGGACGGCGAAAATTCGCCCTACAGCCTGCTGTACCTGCACAAACGCTGCCGGGAACGCGGTATCCCGCTGTTCCTGGCCCCGGTGCGCAGCGAAGCCTACGCCACCAGCCGGGAACTCCGCAGCGCCGGGGTACATCCGCTGTGCGGCCTGTCCTATGAGGCCGCCTATACCCGGCTGCTGATCGCGTTCAGCCGCTGTACCGATCCGGCACAGGCACTTAAATGGCTGGGGCTGGCGGCACAAAGCGACAGCAAACGCGCCGGAAATTAAGAAAATCTGCCGCTTTTCTTCTTGTTTTTACCATGCTTCCCTGTTATACTGGTCTAAAGCGAACCGGATGACGCTGCGGAAAAAGCGTCCGGTTCGCCGTCGGCTTCCGGTCTGAGGGCTGCCCTTTTGCGCCGCAAGCGGCGGTACGGGCTGCACGTGAAAGGATGAGGCGTTTCCATGAAGCATATGAAGGGCATCGCCACCTGGGTCACGGCATTTATTTTTGCCGTGGCACTGATTGTGGTGTATAAGACCTTCGACAATTTTTCGGCGATCTGGAGCTTTGTATCCAGGCTTATGGATATCATCAGCCCCTTCGTTTTCGGCTTCGGACTGGCCTTTCTGCTGTATGCGCCGTGCAGCAAATTTGAATCGCTGTTCAAGCGTACGCAAAAGCGCTTTTTGACCAAGCACGCGCGGGGGATTTCGATTGCCATTGTGTATGTCCTGCTCCTGCTGCTGCTGTCGCTGCTGTTCTCCTTTGCGCTGCCGGCGGCCTTCCGCGGCATCATGAACTTCGTCAGCCAGCTCCCCGGCTATCTCGATACCGCCTACCAGACCGTCATGGATTTCGTCGACCGCTTCGGTCAGAATTCCGGCTGGATATCCAGCGCGGATGTGCACGAGAAGCTGATGGAGATCCAGAACAAGCTGATCGAAAGCGTCAAGGGCATCACGCCGGAAATGCTGTTCGGCTATATGCAGAACATCCTGAGCTTTACCTCGTCGCTGTTCAACGTGCTGCTCGGATTCATTATCTCGGTATATATGCTCGCCAGCCGCGAAGCGCTGGTGCGCTCGGTAAAATCCATCTGCGGCCTGTTCATGAAGGAAAAATGGATCGCGATGTGCAGCGAATATTCCCATAAAATCTCCAAGATCTTTTACAGCTATTTTTACAGCACCCTCCTCGACGCCTGCCTGATCGGCATTATCGTCAGCATCGGCCTGTGGATCATCGGCGTACCCAACGCCCTGCTGCTGGGCATGATGGTCGGCCTGATGAACATCATCCCCTATTTCGGCGCGATCATCGGCGGGGTCATCTGCGTGATCATCGCCTTCCTGTCCGGCAATATCTATTCGGCGCTGCTGACCGGTATCTACATCATCGTCATGCAGCAGCTCGACGGCAACTTCATCCAGCCCCGCATCGTGGGCAGCTCGGTCGGCGTACGGCCGATCTATGTGCTGCTGGCGGTTACGGTCGGCGGCGGCCTGTTCGGTTTCTGGGGCATCCTGCTCGGGGTACCGTTCATGGCGATTGTGCAGATGCTGCTGCACGACCTGATCGCCTACCGCAACGCCCGCAAGCAAAACCGGTTCGCCGCAGCGGAGGAGCCGGCCGAAGACACGCCGGCGGAGGAACCGCCGCAGACGGAAGAATGAAAGACCGCCCGGCCGTGCTGCCGGGCGGCTGCTTTGTATCGAGGTGTGCGTATGCGCGAACCCATCGGCCTGTATATCCACGTTCCCTTCTGTCTCTCCAAATGCCCCTACTGCGACTTTTACTCGCTGCCCTATCCCGACACCGCGCTGCTCGACCGCTATACGCAGGCGGTGACGTGTGCGCTGGCGGACTGGCGGGAGCGTATTGCTGCTCCCGCCGATACGCTGTATTTCGGCGGCGGCACCCCCTCGCTGCTCGGCGGAAAACGGCTTGCCGCGGTCATCGAGGCCTCCGCGCGGCATTTCGGCCTGTCCGGCGCCGAAATTACGCTGGAGGCCAATCCCGCGGACGATCTCGCCGGTGTGTTCCGCGCCTTCGCGGCGGCCGGCGGCAACCGGGTATCGCTCGGGATGCAGTCGGCCAGCGACCGGGAGCTGGAAAAGCTCGGGCGGCGGCACCGGCATGCGCAGACCCTCCGCGCGGCAGAGGATCTGCACGCAGCGGGTATCGACAATCTGTCGCTCGACCTGATGCTCGGCATCGAGGAACAATCCCCGGATTCCCTGGCAGATTCCATCGAGGCCTGCCGGCAGCTCGGCGCAAGCCACGTTTCCGCATATCTGCTCAAAATCGAGGAGGGTACCCCCTTCCATGCACGCCGGGATTCCCTGCGCATTCCGGACGACGACGGCATGGCGGCCCTCTACCTGCAGGCCTGCCGCCAGCTGGAAGCGGCAGGGTTCCGGCAATACGAAATTTCCAACTTTGCCCGTCCGGGCAGCCGCAGCCGGCACAACAGCAAATACTGGGACCTGCAGCCCTATCTCGGCATCGGCCCGTCCGCCCACAGCTTCCTGGACGGCCGCCGCTTTTTCTACCCGCGCGACCTCAGCGGCTTTCTGGAGGGGGCCGCCCCGCTGCCGGAAGATCCGGAGGACAGCCGGATCCCCGACGGCAGCGAAGCGGAATACCTTATGCTGCGTCTGCGGCTCACCGAAGGGGCCGACGAGTCGGCATACCGCCGGCGCTTCGGCCGGCCGCTGCCCGCAGCCTTCCGTCAGCGGGCGGAGCAGCTCACCCGTCAATGCGGCGGGCGCTGGCTCCAATGCGACGAGGCGGGCGTGCGCCTGACCTCCGAGGGTTTTCTGCTTTCCAACGCGATTATTGCCCGGCTGCTGGGGGAAGCCATCAGCAGTTAAACGCCATCCGGACTCTTTGCGTCCGGATGGCTTCTAGATGCGCCTTGTTTGCGAAAAGATTGGGTAAATTGACACGGAATTGTAATCAAAATGTAACCGCCCTGTTATCGCCAAAATCTTCCGGTATGGTATACTGAACTTAACGGATACGCAAAAAGGGAGGCAGGGATATGCGCACCAAATGCCGCATCGCATGCCTGTGCATCGGCCTCGCGCTCTGCCTGACTGCCTGCGGAACGGGAACCTCCGCTCCTCAGCAGCAGGAACCGGTTTCTACGCCGCAGCAGTCCACGTACACCCCCGCCCCTATGCCGCCGCCCGAGGGGCTCTCGGCGATGGAGGGGCATATGCTCTGGCCGGTACAGCGGGTCACCGGCATGTCGTCCTACGACGGGGAAAAATTCCGGTATGCCTTTATTGATGCCGCCGGGGAAATCGTTACGCCTCCCAATATCATCCGCTTCCATTACCAGCGCGATGAGAACGGCCGCATCGCTTATCTGATCGCCTCAGATGAGGAACGGGTATACGCTTATACAATGGACGGCACCAAACTTCTCGATGCTCCCGGAGAAAACGCGGAGGTTTTTCCCGATGAAGACTCGGCCCTCATCACCCTGAGATCGGCCGATAACTACGGGAAATGGAATACCGAAAACCGTATGACCGTTTTTTCGCTTTCTTCCGGTGAGCCGCTGCTGACCGGGGATTATGTGCATATCAGCCGGCTCGGCGGCTATACGGTACTGCTAATAGACACGCAGCTTCGGCAATTCGCCTGCGACCTGCGCCAGGGAGAGAATGCCCGCATCCCGCTGGTCGGATCGCTTACGTCCCAGACGGTCAACGGTGAGCCGGAGGACTGGAGGCTGGTCGCCATGACCGGACCCGAGCGCTACGAGGAGGGCGACAACCTGTACGGCTTCGTGGGGCCGGATGGCGGCTGGGCGATTGAACCGGTATATCTCGACGCCTTTTCCTTCATCGGGGATTACGCCGTCGTGCAGCTGCCGGATGGCGGCTGGACCTTTATCGACCGCAGCGGACGGCAGGCGGCGGAACGCTACGATCGGCTGGACACCGTTGATGCCCCGGCTTTTCCCGACGGCATCCTTTACCAAACCTCCGATCCGGATGTCCCTTATCTGGATACCGGGCTGCAGCCGGTCAACCTGGAGACGAAAAAGGACGGCTGGATCGGCGGGGTGTTTTATCACGACGGCAAGGCGTTCGCCGAGCTTTCGCCGCAGTATACCGACATTCTTTTCGCGGAGTGGCCGGTCATAATCGCACGCGACCACCAGAATCAGACCTTTTTCCTCAACGCGGAGGCCGGCACGAGTAAGACACTGACGGAAAGTTACTGGCGGGCGATAAAGCTGCGGGACCTTTTCCTGTTAACCGGGGGTGATCATTACACCGTCCTGGATGCCGGCGGCGAAGAACGCACCGATACGGTTTTTGCCCGGTATCCTTCCGCTGCGCGGTACACCGATCCGAAGGACTATACATATGGAGATATGGCGGTTGCACCGGACACGTATCTCTGGGTGACCACCGCCAGCTGGCAGGGCTACATAGACCACCAGGGCAACTGGCTTTACCGGGAATCCCGTTTCCAAAACCTGCTGGATTGACGGCAAAAGGGAGGAAATTGCGATGAAAAAACAGCTTGCACTCTGTCTGGCAGCGGCCCTGCTGCTCGGCTGCCTTGCCGGCTGCCGGCAGGCGCCGCCCGCTGAAGAAAGCGATCCGACGCAAGAGGCGCTTTTCACCCGGGATACGCTGCCGCGGTTGGACGGCTCCACCGCCAATATCCCGCTCGCGCTGCTGATGCTGCAGCGGGTGACCGATCTTTCCGCCGAGGAGGCGGACGCACTGGTGGATTTTTCCACCACCCCCTATGCCTACAGCGCACTGGTGGCGGGAAACGCCGATCTGCTGCTGGTATACGAAGCGGATGAAACCATGAAGGCGGCTCTCGCCTCTTCCGACGTAAAGCTGGAATCCCACATCATCGGATACGACGCCCTGGTATTCCTGACCAACACCGGAAACCCCGTCGTCGGCTTGACCACCACACAGATTCAGGACATCTATCAGGGGAAGATCACCAACTGGAGCGAGGTCGGCGGCGAGGACAAAAGCATTGAGGCTTATCAGCGCCCCCAGCTCTCCGGCTCCCAGGCGCTGATGATCAAGCTGGTGATGGGGGATCTGCCGCTGATGGAGGCGCCGGTTGACCGCTATCCTCACGAAATGAGCGGACTGATCGATGTGCTGGCCACATATAACAACACCGCGAACGCCCTGGGCTATTCGGTGTATTACTACGCGCAGAACATGTACAGCACACCCGATCTGAAAATGCTGGCGGTGGACGGCGTACAACCGGACAACACCACCATCGCCGACGGCAGCTATCCGTTTGTCAACCCGTTTTTCGCGATCATCCGCGCGGATGAACCGGAGGACAGCCCCGCACGGCAGATGCTCGCCTGGATTCAGTCTCCCGAAGGACGGCAGACTATCCTCGACGCCGGTTATGTCGCGGCCTGAAGCGGATACCGGCTCAAACACAGAAAAAAAGTCATCTTGAAAAATGATGCACAAAAAGTTTTCGCCGGCCTTTTCCAAAAGGCCGCAGATTCCAAAGGCAGA
>USCI01000052.1 GCA_900553255.1 uncultured Oscillospiraceae bacterium
TGCTTTCTTCGGGAGTTTTGCGCGATGCGCAAAACATCCCCTCCCGTGACAGCGCCGCCGCTGTTCCACTTTAGGGCTTCGGCCAAAAGAGGGCGACCGTACCGCAAGCCGGTGTAAGACGGCTGTTTTTCGGCAAATCCATTCCAGAAAGGAAGAATGACCATGCACGATATCGTCATCATCGGCGCCGGCCCGGCCGGCATGACCGCCGCAATTTACGCCGCACGGGCGGGGAAAAGCGTGCTGCTGCTGGAGGCAGAGAGCTACGGCGGGCAGATCACCTATTCGCCGCGGGTGGAGAATTATCCCGGCGTCAGACAGATCAGCGGCAACGCGCTGGCCGCGCAGCTGGTGGATCAGACGCTCGACCTCGGCGTGGAAACCGAGCTGGCCGAGGTGACCGGGCTGGAAGCGGTGCCGGGCGGCTTTGTGGTGCACAGCGGGGAAGGGGATTTTTCCGCGAAAAGCGTTGTGATCGCGACCGGCGTGAAGCACCGGCGGCTGGGGTTGCCCGGCGAGGAGGAGCTCGCCGGCGTGTCCTACTGCGCGGTGTGCGACGGCGCGTTTTATAAGGGACAGGACGTGGCGGTGGTCGGCGGCGGGGATACCGCTTTGCAGGACGCGCTGTTTCTGGCGGGGCTGTGCCGCTCGGTGACGGTGGTGCACCGCCGGCAGGCGTTCCGCGGGGAGAGGCGGCTGCTCGACCAGCTGCGGGAAAGGGAGAACGTGTCGTTCCGGCTCGACTGCGTCGTGGACGCGCTCGAGGGGGATGGGGAGCTGACCGGGCTGACGCTGCGCAATGTGGTCACCGGCGAGCGGGAGAGCCTGCCGGCGGCGGGGCTGTTTGTGGCGGTCGGCCAGATCCCGGGCAATGAGGCGTTTGCGGGCGTCCTCGCGCTCGACGAGAGCGGGTATATCCTCGCGGGCGAGGACTGCCGGACCAGCCTGCCGGGGGTGTTCGCGGCGGGGGACTGCCGGCATAAGACGGTGCGGCAGCTGACGACCGCGGTCGGCGACGGTGCGGTTGCGGCGCTCGCCGCGTGCCGCTGGGCGGAGAACGGGGAATAACGCGCAGCCTGCGGGAGTTTTGCGCACAGCGCGAAACGTCCCCTCCCGTGACAGCGCCTATTCTAGCCCCGCGGCCAGACCTCGCCGCAGCAGTGAAGACAGCCTTGCGGCAATTATTAGCAAATCGCGAATATCGCGAAATGCGAAATATTATTCGCGTTTCGCGATGAAACGAAAGAGACGTCTCCGCGGAGGAAAACCGCTTCCTGCCGGCCAGTACAAACCCCCGCCCCGTCGGTCGTTCCGGCGGGGCGGGGGCAGCGTGTCGAAAAACTGGTTGGCAGATAGCAGGTTGCACAAATGCGGCGTGATACGCCGCATCGGGAAACCCCTTGATAGGGTTTCCCACGACGCAACAGCCCACCGGGCTGTTGCGTCTCCCTTCCTGATCCTTATGAAAGCAAAGGATTTCGCGTCCTGCGGGACGCGCCAAGGGCTCCGCCCCTTGACCCCGCCGCCTTTTCGAAAAAGGCGGGCGAAAACTTTTTGTGCATTATTTTTTGCGAAACGACTTTTTTGACAGTCTGACCCCGCCCCGCCGGTTATTCCGGCGGGGCGGGGTTTTCTTCAGATCCTGGTCAGCGTAAAGGCGCGGGCCTCAAAATCGTAGATAGAGGGGAGTGCGATCCCCGCACGCATCAGCGCGTCGCCGTTGGCGTCTAGCCCCAGCTCCTCGATGTGGTAGCGGGCGTCGGGATCCAGCCCCGCGAGCTTCAGCCGGCGGTTGGCGGCGTTGGGGCGGTGCAGCTGCTGCACATACAGCGCGAACGCCCGGGACCGGTCGGGCGACACGAAGCACCATCCGCAGCCGTCGGTGGTGAACGGATCGGCGAGCCGGTAGAAGTCGCCGTTTACGATCAGGTCGGCGCGCGCCTTGTAGCGCGCGGTCTGCTCCGCGATCTGTGCGCGTTCCTCGTCGGTGAGCGACAGCGGGTTGAGCTCGTAGCCGAACGACGCGCTCGCCGCCACCAGCTCCCGCGTGGCGAACGGGGTCACCCGGCGTACCCCGTGGTTCGGGCATACCGACACGTGGGCGGTCATGCACTCGGGCGGGTACACGAGGGAGGTGCCGTACTGGATTTTCAGCCGGGAAATCGCGTCGGAGTTGTCGGAGGTCCAGGTGTGGGGCATGTAGTACAGCAGCCCGGCGTCGAACCGGCCGCCGCCGCCGGAGCAGCCCTCGAAGATCACATCGGGGAATTCCGTTTCCAGCTCCTCGAGCAAGCGGTAGAGGCTGAGCATGTAGCGGTGCAGCAGCTCCGGCTGCCGACCGGCGGGCAGGGCGACGGAATACGCGTCGGTGATGTGGCGGTTCATATCCCATTTGACATAGGAAATCCGGTGGTCACGCAGCACCTCGCCGACCGCCTCCCGCAGGTACTCGCGCACGTCGTCGCGGGAGAGGTCGAGCACCAGCTGGTTGCGGCCGAGACAGTACGGCCGGTCGGGATGCCGGATCGCCCAGTCGGGATGGGCGCGGAACAGGTCGCTGTCCGGGGAGACCATTTCCGGCTCGAACCACAGCCCGAACTTCAGGCCGTTTTCCTCGCAGCAGCGGATCACCGCGTCCAGCCCGCCGGGCAGCTTGCGGCGGTCGACCACCCAGTCGCCCAGCGAGCAGGTGTCGGAATCCCGGTGTCCGAACCAGCCGTCGTCGAGCACGAACATGTCGATGCCCATTCCCCGGCTGCTGCGGATGATTTCGCACAGCTTTTCCTCGTCGAAGTCGAAATAGGCGGCCTCCCAGCTGTTGATGACGATCGGATGCGGGGTGCGGGCGTCCTTAAGCCGGCCGAGGCGCCGGCGGAAGACGCGGTGGAAGTTGCGGGACATGCCGCCCAGGCCGTTTTCGCTGTAGGTGACCGCCGCCTCGGGGGTGAGGAACTCCTCGCCGGGCTGAAGCGTCCAGGTGAAGGCGAAGGGGTTGATCCCGATCTGCATACGGGTGAAATCGAAGGGATCCACCTCGGCGAGGGCGGTGAAATTGCCGCTGTAAATGAGCGCCGCGGCGTATACCTCCCCCTGCCGCTCGGTGGTCTGCGGCCGGGCGAGGGCGATGAAGGGGTTCTGCTGGTGGCTGGAGGCACCGCGGCGGCTTTCCGCGGCCTGCAGGCCGCTCTGCAGCGGTTTACGGTCGATTTCGCGCTCCCGCATATGGGTGCCGGGCAGGCTGATCCGGTCAAAGTCCCTGTCGGGCAGGTCAAAGCTGAAGCTGAGCGCGCGGTGCAGGATCACCGGCGCGGCGGTTTCGTTGACGATGCGCAGGCTCGAGGCGATGACGTCCTCATCCGCGCAGATCCCGAGCCGCAGCTCGGCTTTCAGGCCGGTGGGCGGGTCGATGAGGGTGATCACCAGCGTCTCGTCCTTGCTGTCGAGCTGGGGCATATGGGGCAGCGGCACGCCGCCGGCGATGATCTCGTGGCCGGCATAGCGCAGGTCGAGGATGCGGCTGCCGTCGGGAAATTCCGCCTCGAGCATGGGGGAGCGGTAGTCGCCGCTGCCGGTCACCGGGCAGGCGGCGGGGATCAGGTCGAGCGCGTACCGTTCATCCGGCGCGCCGTCGTAAAACGGGTGGAATCCGCTGGGACAGGGCGTCCACAGGCGCAGCAGATCGTCCGGCCGGATGCGCGCGCCCCAGTATTCCGCCATCAGGTGCCCGTCGAGCACCCGCAGCATAAGGCTGGTGTGCGCCGTATCCAGGTGGAACACCTGCATCTCCTCAAAATAACGTATCGACATGATTGATACCTGCCTTTCCCGCCGGTCCGGCGGATATTTTCCGGCATTTTCCAAATGCCGGTACATGCTGTCATTATACCCGAATCCACCCGCTTTAGCAAGACGTATTATGCCCGGCGCCGCCGTCTTTTTTTATCCGTATTCCTTGCAATTTTTTGTTTTTTATGCTATACTCCCTTTTACATGTTATCGCAGCAAAATGGAAATAAAAGAAACGGAGGGCCTCCTAACATGGGCAGTCGCATCATCCTCAGCGCAGACAGCACCTGTGATCTCGGTGACGAACTCAAGGCGCGCTATGACGTGCACTATTATCCGTTCCACGTTATGCTCGACGGCCGGACATATGGCGACGGGGTCGACCTGATGCCCGATGATATTTACAGGGTTTACCGTGAAAAGAAGGTTCTCCCCAAGACCGCCGCGATCAATACTGCGGAATACGTGGAGTATTTTAAGCAGTGGACCGACCAGGGCTATGAGGTGATCCATCTCACCCTCGGTTCCGGCCTGTCCGCTACCTATAACAACTGCCGCCTCGCGGCGCAGGAGCTGCCGGGCGTATATGCGATTGACAGCTGCAACCTTTCCACCGGTTCCGGGCTGCTGGCGCTCGAGGCCGCCGACCGTATCGCGGCGGGCATGCCGGCCGCGCAGATTGCCGAGGAGGTACGGGCGCTGACCTCCCATGCGCAGGCCAGCTTTGTCATTGATACGCTGGAATTTCTGTATAAGGGCGGCCGCTGCTCGGCGCTGGCGATGCTTGGCGCGAACATGCTGCAGCTCAAGCCCTGCATTGAGGTCAACAACGCCGACGGTTCGATGGGGGTCGGCAAAAAATACCGCGGCTCGCTGGATAAGGCGCTCGCGCAGTATGTGAAGGACCGCCTCGAGGGCCGCACCGATATCCGCAACGAGCGGGCTTTCATCACCCACTCCGGCATTTCGCAGGAGCGTATCGACCTGGTGAAAAAGCTGGTGGAGCAGTACGGCGATTTTAAGGAGATTTTTGTCACCCGCGCGGGCTGCACGATTTCCTCCCACTGCGGGCCGAATACGCTCGGCGTGCTGTTCATGACAAAATAACAAAGACAAAAGCAGGGGACGCATCGTTCCTGATGTGCGTGTCAAAAAAGGCGATAGGCTGCGTAAAGGGGCGCATAGCCTTTTTTGTTCCGAAATCCAAAGGACTCAGCTGTCGGCACAGAGAAATGCACACAACGATTGCGGGGGAGGACAGTTATGAATAAGTGGCTGGAATATCATGAGGCGATGGAGCGCAGGATCATGGAGATGATGCGCCCGGAAGCGCCGAACCCGGCGTATGAGCGGGGCTGGCAGGATTACACGCAGGGCAAATACCGGGAAGCGGCGGGACAGTTTGCGGATTCCGCCCGGATGTACGAGGAGGCAGGGGCGTCCGACAGCCTGGACTATGCCAGAACGCTGTATGCCTTGGGAGAATTGTATTTGCTTTGGGAAGAGGAAGACGAATTTAGCGATCCGGAGGGGGTAAAATCCCTGCCGGAAAAGGCGCGCAGGGCCTATTGTAACGCCCGGGACATCTATGAACGGCACGATCTTACCGATGAACAGCAGCTGGAACTGAGCTTCCTGTATGACAGAATCGCCGCCTACTATCGCATGGAAGAAAAGTATGCGGATGCGCTCAGCCTGTGTCAGAAATCGAGGGAGATCCGCGAGCGGGTGCTGGGTGCCGGGCATGCGTATACCGCCGGGAGCTATAACGATATCGGCAATATGTATTATGCATTGAACGACTATGATGCCGCGCTGGAATGGTACCGTAAAGCGCATGCCATCAATGAGCAGGTGCTGGGCCGGGCGCATCCTCAGACCGCTCTGGATTGCGGGAATATCGCCTGTGTATATAAGGACAAGGGTGATTACGCGGCGGCGATGGAATGGCGTTTGCGGAGTTACCGTTTGATGTTGGAATATGGCGAGGATCCGGAGGATCTGGAGCTGGAGACGAAGCAGATGTACGACCTGTATCAGAAGATGTATCCCCGCAAGTGGTTTCAGCGTCCCAAGCCCCGGCCCTTTAACGACTGGCTGTATGAACAGCTGTCCGGTCAGCCTGACTGAGAGGATTTATGAGCCTGCCGGCGGGGCGGTGTTACGCGCTGCATCGGCCCCCTCGCCGGGGGTGCCCTGATGTTCCATAAGGAACATGGTATTTGTGCAACTTGCTATCTGCCAACCAGTTTTTTGACACGCTGAAGCCGGGGACAGTTCGTCCCCGGCTTTTTCGTGGGAAAAATCCCGGTTTTGCGGCAGGCCGCGCCCTTTTGACCGGCAGGTTTTTTCCTTCCGGCTCACCGGCAGACATACCTGCACATATTTTTGGCGAGGTCTGGCCGCAAAACGGGATTGTGCACCCCGTGAACGGGCGCGTGCGGCCACGTCCTTTGATCAGGGCGTCAAAGGACGCAAAACGCCCTGTTTCCCGGCACCAAGCGAAAAACGCTGTGAGCGTTTTTCGACGGCGCCGAATCGGTGGTGTGGAATCCCCATTCTCCTTATGCTGATTGACCGCAAAAGGCCGATTCCTGCGCTGACGACGACGGCCGGCTGGAAAGTCACCCCATAACCCGAGCCGCGGCGTCGAAATTGCCCGTGGCAATTTCGCTTGCCGCGAGATAGCAGGTGGAATAACAGCGCTTTTTCGCCCCTTTTGTGCGCATACAAAAAGGGTTGGCTGCCTGCAATCAGGCGAGATGATGCTGCCGACTCATCGGCAGCCAAACCCGCATACACTTGCGGCGGGGTTTGGCCGCACGGCCAAAAACAGCACCAAACCACACGGAGCCTGTGAGGGATTTTTCCATGCGTTTGACCGAAAGGTCAGACACCCCGCAGCTCCACCTGCCCGACGAACGGGCGCACGATCGCGGCAAAACGCTCCATTTCCTCTTTCGTACACGGATGCAGGCCGCCCTCGAGCACCCGCTCGGAATCCACAAACCCCTGCAGATAATACCGCGGCGCGCCCTGGATCCACCGGCCGATCTCCGCAAAGCTGTCGTCATCGTGGAACTCCCGCACTACCGTGGTGCGGAACTCGAACGGCACCGCCCCG
The DNA here is from genome assembly GCA_900553255.1 of uncultured Oscillospiraceae bacterium. Lineage (GTDB taxonomy): Bacteria > Bacillota > Clostridia > Oscillospirales > Acutalibacteraceae > UMGS1591. Next base: position 6,911 of record USCI01000052.1, read on the forward strand.
GTGAGCAGGTATTCCACACTTTCCCGCACCGGCTTCAGGTCGAACGCCCGCAGCCCCACCGTTTCGGCATACCGCGCCGGCGAATTTTTGATGTCCATCGCCACGGCGTCCACCAGCCCCGCGCCGACGAGCGCTTTCAGCGCCTGCGGCTGGCTGCCGTTGGTGTCGAGCTTCACCGCATAGCCGAGCGCCTTGATCTTTTCCAGCAGCGCCCCGATGTCCGCGTTCAGCAGCGGCTCCCCGCCGGTCACGCACACCCCGTCCAGGATCCCCTGCCGCCTGCGCAGAAACGCCAGCAGCTCCGCTTCCTCCACCGCCGCCGGCGCCTCTGCCGGCGCCAGCAGGTCGCTGTTATGGCAGAACGGGCAGCGGAAGTTGCACCCGCCCAGAAACACCGTGCAGGCCATCCGTCCCGGATAATCCAGCAGCGTCAGCTTTTGCAACCCCTCGATATGCACAGGCACTCCCCCTCCCCACAGACGAAAAAAGTGCGCCGCCTGTCAAGCGCGCGCCTTGTCGTTACACCATATGTTGTGGTCATCTCGATCTATTTTTATTATACCCTCTTTTCCGGCATTTGGCAACAGGTGGGCTAAAAGTCATCCTTTTGGCGCTATCCGGCGCTTTTTCGGCCTTTTATCGGTGATTTTTATTTACGGATTGTATATTATTCGATCGATTTTCATTTTGTAAATAAGTTTTTGCCGAAAACCTTCTATTTTTCGGCAGCCGATAAAAAACGCAACATCTTGTGGTGACAAAATCTTCCCGCGAGAGACGACATAAGACAACCCCGCCCCGGAAATCCAACGATTTCCGGGGCGGGGTTATGGTCGGTTGTATTCTTTTGCACAGGTGCCGTATACCGGGTCAGCCGTCCTCGCTGTCCTGCAGCGCCTCAATAATCCGGATCGCCTTTTTCAGATCCTCGGATGTGACGTTTTTCGACACCGAAAACAGGATCTTCATCTCCGGCCGCTCCCGCACCGCGCGCAGGATCTCCAGGCTGTCCGCGTCCAGCCGGATGGCCGCGTCCGCCGCGGCCTCCCCCGCATCGAGCGCCGCGCTCTCATACCGCGGGGTCTGGTCGTCCTGTTCATCGGAAAACTCCTGCCATCCCAGAAGATACGCCGGCGACACGTCCAGCGCCCGCGCAATCCGTTCAACCGCATCCACCGGGATTTTCTTCGTTTCCCCTGCCGCATAGCGCTGCAGCACCGATTTCGGGATCCCGGTCCGTTTCTCCAGCTCCATATAGCTCAGCCCGCTGTTGCTGAACACCTGCCGGAGCAGACTCGCGGTATCCATGTTGGCACTCATCCTTTCTGCGGCAACCGAATGGCCGCGTAAATCCCGCCGCTTTCCTCTATACGGTGGATTTCGGCAAGTTTTTCCCTTCTGTCCTCATCTTACACCATCTCATCCCTGAATTGCAATAGTTTTTTCAAATTATTTTCTTTTTATCCCGAAAATGGGTTGACAATGGCTTCATTTTCCAGTAAAGTAAAAGCGTCCCGAAAAAGGGACGAGCTTTTTGCGAAAGGAGGCCTGCGCGATGACGGATAAACGGCAGCTGCTCAGCCGGATGGCGGCAGCGGGGTATACCCAGTATGCGCTCGCCAGGGAAATCGGCATCTCCAAAAACACGTTATGCGCCAAAATCAACGGGAAATCGCGTTTCACCATCGAAGAGGTGTTTGCGATCTGCCGGGTGCTGCACATCGATGCGGCAAAGGATATCGGAAAAATTTTTTACTTCGGACATCCCTAAAACGGGATGTCCAAAAAAGGAGGGATGCCATCTTGACATTCTGGACAAGCTGGACGGCGGTCATACTCGCCTGTTTGCTGGTGGGCGTGCTGGCGTGGTATGCCCAGCGCTGAACGCCGAGGGAAGCGCCGGCGTTATTCCGCGGCCAAACCTCGCCGCAAGTTTGTTGCAGGTATGTCTGCCGATCAGCCGGCAGCAACCTTTTGCCTGATCGCCGGCAGCCACCTACTTTTTCAGGCGTGAAAAAGTAGGCAAAAAACGCTTTTCACCCACTTGCCATCTCGCGGCAAGCGAAATTGCCCATCGGCAATTTCGACGCCGCGGCTCAAGTTGAGCAAGAATCCCCGGCTGGCCGGCCTCCGGGCTTTTGCGCCCTATCGCCGTGCGATGTTTATGGGACATTCTGTCTGGGTCCTATTTAGCTTGGGCAGGGCCGGCCGACGCCGGAAATATATGCCCGCCGCTGGAGTCAGCGTAAAAACGCACCTTTCGAGGATGCAACGTTTCGGCTCTGCCGAAACTTGCCGGGTACGGCCGAAGGCCGTATCCCGTGCGCACTCCGCCTGTATGAGGAGAAGCGCGTTTGCACGCAACTGATTCGGCGCCTTCGGGGACGCCGTAAGGCGGAACCCGCTTGGCGCCGGGAGATCAAAAAGCGCTTTTGCCGCCTTTTGGGGCTTTGGCCAAAAGGCGGTGGCCGCGGGCATCCGTGCGAGGGGAGCACAATCCTGTTTGCGGCCAAACCTCGCCGCAAGTCGCTTTTCTCCCGCTCGGCGGCGGCTGCGGGCCTCCAAAACCGGGCGGCCGGATACGCGGCCGCCAGCAACACCACACAGCAGGGACGGTGAACACCATGTTTTTCGGCTTTGAAAGCGCCGTCGCGCAGCGATACGGCGTGGACGAGGCGATCTTCCTCCACAACCTGTATTACTGGACTTTCAAAAACCGCGGGGACGCCCGCCACTGGCACGACGGGCGGTGCTGGACCTACAACTCGGCGCAGGCCTTTTCCCGCCGGTTCCCGTTCTGGTCCCGCCGGCAGATCGAGCGGATCATCGCCAGCCTCAAGGCGCAGGGCGCCATCCACATCGGCTGCTACAACGCCGCCGGCTACGACCGTACCCGGTGGTATGCGCTCGACCAAACGGTGCTGTCCATTTACGCAGACACGGATTCCCATTTCACCGAACCGGACTCTCCATTTCCCGATCCGGTGCCAGCAATACCAAAACGTAACCCAAAACATACCCCAAAGGGTAAACCAAAAGACGGCGTCTTGTCAAAACAAGACGGAAAAGGAAGGTACGAGGATGGAAAAGAAAACGACGGGGGACATCCCCTCCGCTACGGTCGGATTCTGTGAGGAATACGTGGACAGGCAGTGCCGGGCAATGAACGAGGCACCGGGCAGCCTGGGCGGCTACGACTGCCCGGAATGCCGCAACAAGGGGTTTGTCTACTTTGTGCGAAACGGCGAAATCTTCAGCACCCCCTGCCGCTGCCGGAACATCCGCGAAAGCCTTGCCCGCATCCGGCGCAGCGGGCTGGAGCCCCTGCTTGACCGCTACACCTTTGACCGCTTTGAAACCACCGCGCCGTGGCAGCACGAAGCCAAGCGCACGGCCATGGACTACGTGAGCGGCCACGGGGAACACTGGCTGCTGATCTGCGGGCAGTCCGGCTCCGGCAAAACCCATCTGTGCACCGCCGCGGTCGGCGCCCTGCTGCGCGGCGGAGCCGACGTGCTCTACATGCTCTGGCGGGACGAGGCCACCCGGCTGAAATCCCGGCTGGGCGGCAGCGGCGATTACGCCGCCGCCGTCCGCCCGTTCAAGGAGGCCGGCCTGCTGTACATCGACGACTTCCTCAAAACCTCCGGCGGCGGCGACCCCACCGCGGGCGACCTGCACCTCGCCTTCGAGATCCTCAACGCCCGCTATACCCGGCCGGACCGGCTGACCGTGCTGTCCTGCGAGAGAACCCTCGACGACATCCTGCGGGCCGATGAGGCGCTCGGCAGCCGGATTTTTGAGCGCACCGGGCCTTTCGCCGTCACCATCGCCCCGGATCCGGCGCGCAACTATCGTTTGCACAAGGGGCACTAGCGGCAATTATCTGTTGCCGGATTCTTTTTTGGAAAGCATATGTCGCCAAATCCGACGTGCAGCAACCATTTATGGCCGTCAAACCACATCGGCAACCTTTATGCCGCTTTTACAGGAGGGACAAACATGAGCCTGGAAACCGAACAGGAGCAGCTGCTCCGGGACATCGAGCGGCTGGAAGCGCGGCTGGAGCAGCTGCGGCAGCAGTTCGCCGTCAAGCGCACCAACGACCTGCGGGACCGGATGAAGACGATGAACGGCCTCATCCGGGACGCCTACTTCACCCTGCGCGAGATGCAGCGCAGCGACCACCCGCGGCCGGTATACCGCCGCAGCGAGGTATTTGACGAGGACTGAGCACACACCGGCAACCGGAAGGAGGACGAGCATATGACCCTTGAAGCGATGCGCCGGCTCAGCCGGCTGGAGCGCGAGGCCGAGCGCGAATGCGGGCGGGCGGCCCGCCTGCAGGCTGCCGCCGACCGGGAACGGCGGCGGTATGCCGAGAGCCTGCGGAAATGGGAACAGCAGCGCGGGCGGCTGGCCGCCTACCTCGACGGGGTGGACGACCGCCAGATGCGGCAGATCCTGACGCTGCGCTATCTCGACGGCCTGACCTGGTGGGAGGTCGCCGACCGCATCGGCGGCGGCAACACCGCCGACGGCGTACGCATGGCGCACGTGCGCTATCTGCAGCGGCACTGACCGGGCGGCGTCCCACGCGAACAGGCCCGGCAGACTGCGGCTTCCCGGCCGCAGCAATGCCGCGGTGCCGCCCCGCACATATGGCTGCGCCCCCGGATTTTCCGGGGGTGCAGCTTGTTCGGCATTCCCGCCGAAAACCGTGTATAGTAAGCATGAACCGAAGCGGAGCGAAACCGATCCGGCGGACAGCGGGGCGCCCTTTCCCCCGTTCCCCGGGCTTCTTTGGCCGGTACGCCGTCCGGCCGGGCGGAGCCCGCAGCCGGGACGAAAGCGCCGCCGCGCGCAAGGTCCCCGGATCCCCTCCGGTTCTTTTCAGGCGAAGGCACGCACCCCGGCCGGCGGCACAGCCGTCACCGCCGCACGCCGCCGTTTGGCGGGCGCGCCCCTTCGCACGGGTTTACGTCCTGCCCGGATGTGCCGGCACAGCGAGTCCGGCGGGTGGGCTGGAGGATATGGCCGGACGCAGACCCGTCCCGCCTTACGGCGGAAACCGCCCCTGTGACACGGCGCGAAACGGCGGCACAGCCGCCTGCCGTCACACCGGACGGGCGCCGGTTCCCGTTCTGTCCGCGGGAACCGGCGGCAATATACCGTAAGGCGCCGGAAAACGCGATCCGTCCGCCGGCCGGAAGAAAGGGCCGCCCCCGGCGGGCCAAAACGCCGTCCGTGGCATATACTGTAGCGGAGCCTTTATCGGGTTCCGCTGAATACGGCGGGCACACCGTCCGCCGGCCAACCATCGGGAAAAGGAGGAACAGAATATGCCGAAAATTTATCTTTCCCCGGCGGCGCACGGGCACGACAACCCGTGCAGCTTCGACAGCGCGTGCGGGGAAAACATCCACTGCAACCTGTATATGGACGAGCTGGTGCCGTACCTGCTCGCCTGCGGGTTTGAGGTCAAGCGCAACCCGAAGGAGCGCACCGGCGACCGGCTGAAGGAAGCCATCGCGGAATCCAACGCATGGGGCGCCGACCTGCACTACGTCGCCCACACCAACGCGGGCGGCGGGTCGTACAGCCTGCTGATGGTGTATGACCGGGGAACGGCCTACGGCTACGCCGAGAAGCTCGCGGCGCGCCGGCGGGAGATTTACAGCGGGAATGTGAAGATCAATGTGGACACCCGGTGGGCGGAGCTGCAGCAGACGGTCGCCCCGGCGATCTACGACGAGATGGTGTTCCACGACAATGTGGATGACATCACCTGGTTCCACGGCCATTTGCGGGAGATGGCAGAAGCCACCGCGAAAGCCATCTGCGATATGTTCGGGGTGACGTTCGTCGACCCGTATGCGGCGGATGCCGGGGTGTACCGGGTGTACGCGGATGTGGCCGGACGGGAGCAGGCCGAAGCGCTCGCGCAGCGGCTGCGCGGGGAAGGCTATGCCGCCGGTATCGAAGGCGGCACCGAAAGCGGAAGCAGCGAGCCGGAGGAAGCGCCTGCGCTGCGTGTCGGCGCGACGGTGGAATACAGCGGGCGGCTGTACGCGACCTCGACCGGAGGCGGCGCGGGGGCGACGGTCAGCGGCACCTACACGGTCAGCCGCTACCTGCCGGAGCGTTCCCACGGCGTGCTGCTCGACGGCGGCCTCGGCTGGGTGCGGCCGGAGGACTGCAAGGTGGTGGGGTAATCCCCAAAGAAAGGCGGAAGGCGTATGACCGAGTGGCAGGTTGTGGGGGTGATTATCGCGCTGGTGGGGCTGGTGGGGGCGATTGTTGCCCCGCTGATCCGGCTCAACAGCACCATTACCAAGCTGACGCTGACGGTGGATCAGCTCGTCAAGGATATGGACGAGCAGCACCGGCGCAGCCATGACGCGCACACCAAACTGTGGGATCACCAGAACGAGCAGGATGAAAAGCTTGTCAACCACGAAATCCGTATTACCAAGCTGGAAAACAGAAAGGAGAAATTGCCATGAAAATCAACTGGAAAGTCCGACTGAAAAACCCGGTGTTCTGGGTGGGGCTGGCGGTGGCGATCGTGCTGCCGATCCTGACCTCGCTCGGTATGAGCTGGGAGGATATGACCACCTGGGCGGCGCTGGGCAGCGCCCTGCTGCAGGCGGTGAAAAACCCCGTCATCCTCGTGTCGGTTCTCGTGTCGGTGTGGAACGCGATCAACGATCCCACCACAAAAGGTTTGTCCGACAGCGCACAGGCGCTTACCTACGATAAGCCTAAAGAGGAATAAGAAAAATGCGGGGCGCTTCCTTTCCGGAGGCGTCCCGCTGTTTTGTTATGTTATTTTACGGCGCGGAGCTTTTGGATATCGTTGCTGTTGCGCTGGGTGACCGCTTCCATCGCCCGAACGGTGAGCTTGATGTCCTCCACGTCGTCCGCAACCGCGTCCAGCTTCGCGAACTTCTCGTTCATACCCTGCTGGCCTTCAAAAAGCAGGTTGATCTGTTTACCCATGTCCTCCATCATAGCCTGCATATGCATCTGTCTTTCGGCAATCGGGGCAATCATCTTGCCGATCTCATCCAAAAGGATTTTCTCATCCATCGGTTTCACCTCGTTTCTATCAGAATAGCATGTCCGGATTGATTTTGCAATAGCGGCTTACTGCTGAATTGTCGATGCCTGCGGGGGTGCGAAGTTCCGGATCATCTCGAGCATTTCCTCCCACGCCCGCAGCGCGCCAAGCCAGTACCGCCATTGCTCATGGTTTTCCCGTCCATGTTTGTTGGCGTACTGCTCACCCTGTTCTTTACAATACGCGATCTTTGCCCTGATGTACACTTCCATGTCTTTTTACCTCCTAAAAACGGTTAGGCGGTAATAGCACGGTATCCGCTTTGACTTGCATTTTGACTTGCATGTTTTTCGTTTTTTAGGTGTTTTTTCGAGTTTTTACGGGAAATCCATCCGCAAAAAGCAAAAGTAAAAAACACCCGTGAACCCGCATGAATACAGGGTTTACAGGTGTTTTTTGTTTGGCCCGCCCGGAGGGATTCGAACCCCCGGCCTTTGGAATCGGAATCCACTGCGATATCCAGCTTCGCCACGGGCGGGTATCTTTCGGCTTCATCTATTCTACACTGTCCGCACGGATTTTGCAAGAACTTTTTTCGCTTTTGCTTGCATTCGCGGCGGAATATGATACAATAGGGCTTGCAGGGAGGTCGGAGTATGGACGAAAAAGCCCGCCGCATCATTGCCAAACTGATCGTGGCGCTGATTATCGCGGTACTGGTCATCCTGCTGCTGGCCATCCTTCTCGGCGCAACTCTGGAGGGTCTGTACTGGCTGGCGGAGGAATACGGCCTGCTCAGCAGTCTTACCGCCTGCGTGTTTTGGTGAAAGGAGCGTTTCCTATGAGTCCGGTTACCGGAGTCCCGATGAACCTGGTGCCCTTTATCCTCGTCGGCGTATGTGTGGCTGTGCTGGTGGTGGCGGGGGTACTGGCATACTACGAGAAAAAGCGCAAAAGGGACGAGGCGGAGCATCCCGTGCCGCCGAACGACGACGATATACCGCCGCTTAGCTGACCTTAAGATAAACAGGCTCGAACACGACACGATTTCGGCGGCGGAAGAAAAGCCGGCCGTCGTTGCCATTCCTTAGCCTGCGGCAGCATGCCGCGGTCAGGCGCCTTGTCCCGCCTTTCTTCCGCCGCCGAAATCGTGTCGCGTTCGTGCCTGCTTATCTTAAGCCCTATCCCCAAAAGTTTTACCAGACGAAAGGAACCGGACTGTATGGATATTCTCGCTGCCCTGACCGCCGAATTCCACCTGCGCCCGCAGCAGGTGGAAAACACCGTCAAACTCATCGACGACGGCAACACCATCCCGTTTATCGCCCGCTACCGCAAGGAGATGACCGGCTCGCTCGACGACCAGGTGCTGCGTGAGCTGGACGAACGGCTCAAATACCTGCGCGGCCTCGACGAGCAGCGGGAGAAGGTGCGCGCCGCCATTGAGGAGCAGGGGGCGATGACCCCGGAGCTTGCGTCGGCGCTCGACGCGGCGGCCACCATGACCGAAATCGACGACATCTACCGCCCCTACCGTCCCAAGCGCCGCACCCGCGCCTCGGTGGCGAAGGAACGCGGTCTTCAGCCGCTCGCCGATGCGGTTTACGCACAGGAGCGTTCCTGTGCCGACCCGCTCACCCTCGCGGCGGCCTACGTCGATCCGGAAAAAGGGGTGGGGACGGCGCAGGACGCGCTGCAGGGCGCCGAGGACATCATTGCCGAACAAATTTCCGACGACGACGCCGTGCGCAAGCGGCTGCGGTTCGTCTGCATGGCCAACGGCAGCCTGGTGGCCAAAGCCGCCAAGGACGAGGACAGCGTCTATCGGCTGTACTACGATTTCCGCGAGCCGCTCAGCCGGATCGCCGGCCACCGGGTGCTCGCGGTCAACCGCGGCGAGCGGGAGGAATTCCTGAAGGTTTCAGTGGAGTTCGACCGCGACAAGGCGATGCGCATCATCGAATCGGAACACGTGCGGGAGGGTTCCCCCTGCACGGCGGCGGTGCGCGAGGCGGCAAACGACGCCTATGACCGGCTGATTTTCCCGTCCATCGAACGCGAAATCCGCAACGAGCTGACCGAGAAGGCCAGCGATGCAGCGATCAGGGTGTTTTCCACCAACCTGCGCCAGCTGCTCATGCAGCCGCCGGTCAAGGGAAAGGTCACCATCGGGCTGGATCCCGGCTACCGCACCGGCTGCAAAACCGCCGTCATCGACGGCACCGGCAAGGTGCTGGACACCGGGGTGATTTACCCGACGCCCCCGCACAGCAAAATCGAACAGGCCAAAGACCTGATGAAAAAGTGGATCAATACCTACCACGCCGAGATCTTTGCCATCGGCAACGGCACTGCCTCCCATGAGACCGAGGTGTTTGCCGCCGACCTGATCCGGGAAATCGGCGGCGGCCTGTCCTATATGGTGGTCAGCGAGGCGGGCGCGTCGGTGTATTCCGCTTCCAAGCTCGCCGCCGAGGAATTCCCCGACTACGACGTGTCGCTGCGTTCTGCGGTGTCCATCGCCCGCCGGCTGCAGGACCCGCTCGCCGAGCTGGTCAAGATCGACCCGAAGGCTATCGGGGTCGGTCAGTACCAGCACGATATGCCGCAGAATCACCTGTCGGACGCGCTCGGCGGCGTGGTTGAGGACTGCGTGAACAGCGTCGGGGTGGATCTGAACACCGCCTCCGCGCCGCTGCTCGCCCGGGTGGCAGGGGTCAACGGCACGGTGGCCAAAAACATCGTCGCCTACCGTGAGGAAAACGGCGCGTTTACCTCCCGCGCGCAGCTGAAGAAGGTGCCGAAGCTCGGCCCGAAGGCGTTTGAACAGTGCGCGGGCTTCCTGCGGGTGCCGGAGAGCCGCAGCCTCCTGGATAACACCGCCGTGCATCCGGAGAGCTATGACGCCGCCAAAGCGCTTTTGGAAAAATGCGGCTACACCCTTGAAATGGTGCGGGACGGGCAGGCGTCCGGCCTGCCGGAGAAGATCGAGGCGTACGGCGCCGCCAGGCTCGCGCAGGAACTCGGGATCGGCGAGCCGACGCTGCGGGATATCGCCGCCGAGCTGCTCAAGCCCGGACGGGACCCCCGCGACGAGCTGCCGCCCCCGCTGCTGCGCACCGATGTGATGGGCATCGAGGACCTGAAGCCCGGCATGGAGCTGAAGGGAACGGTGCGCAACGTCATTGATTTCGGCGCGTTCGTGGATATCGGCGTGCATCAGGACGGCCTGGTGCATATCTCCCAGATCACCAACCGGTTTATCCGCCACCCCTCCGAGGTGCTCAAGGTGGGCGACGTGGTAACCGTGTGGGTACTCAGCGTGGACGTAGCCAAAAAACGCATCGGCCTGACCATGAAGCCGCCCAAAGCGGAGGAATAAACGTCATCCGGAAAGGAGCGCATCACCATGACGCCAAAGCAGTTCCGCAGTCTCGACTTTCTTCTGCTCATCCTCGGTGTTCTCGGCATAGCGGCCGCTATTTTCCGGCTCGGGCCGCTCATCCTGCTGGCCGGGCTGCTGTTTCTTCCGCTCGGCATCGTGTGCATCGGCGTTTCCCGCGCGTGGGAAGCGGCCGAAGAATCCCAGCGCCTGACCCGTCGCCTTCTGCGGGAACAAGGGATCGACGATACAAGCCAGGGGGACGAGGAGGACGACGACTGAGCTCCCTTTCCAACACACGCCAAAAGCCGGCCGGTGGAAATCCACCGGCCGGCTTCAGCGTGTCGAAAAACTGGTTGGCAGATAGCAGGTTGCACAA
>USCI01000053.1 GCA_900553255.1 uncultured Oscillospiraceae bacterium
CGGTTGCTTGATTTATTTCTTCAAAAATATTGTCTAACTTTTTGGGGGCACTTCATCACTAAAAATCACCCGTTTTTTTCTTTTGTCGCTTAAGCGCCAAAGAACCTCCGGTTGTCGGCTATTTGTTTAAGAAAGCTTCGGATTGACTGGATACTGCCGCAAATATACCCGTGCCGCGTGTGCTGGCAGGGTCACCGTCAGCTCACCGGTACTTTCCTTTTCTTCTCCCGACCACAATTCGCGGTAAACAGTTTCGGCCGCTTTTTGAGAAAACCGCACCTCTTCATCGGTGGGATTGAAAAAGAGAAGCACCTCCGCGCCCGTGCAGCATACCCCTCTCGCCAGCGTACAATCGCTGTCCAGGAACACACAGTGCTCAAGCCGGTTATCCAGCAGGGTCTGCATCCAGCTTTGTTCGTCATCGGTCAGTTCCGGCATTGCATCGCTGATGATCTGGGCACCGCAGGACGCCAGCGCGCAGGACAGATGAAACCGCTTTTCTTCCTGAGTCAGCGCCCCGTCGTGAAGCAGTACGCAGTCGGGATCGCTCAGCCAGAAACTGCCGTGCTGATACTGGCGGTGAAAACACTCATAGGCAACCTGTTTGACTACCGGCCAGTCTCTCAGGATGTCCGCCGATATCCGCATACCGTGAACCAGTCCGAGAGAGGGCCACAGGGGAGCATTGCAGCCCAGCACAAAGGCGTCTGGCCCCAGCGCCTCCAGTATGGTTTCCATACCCATGCGGTATGCCTCTATGCTGGTACAGTTCGGCTGGTGGCGGCGGCCGAACGGCAGCGCCCCCCACATGTTGGCGTCCAGCTTGAAATATCGACAGCCCAGTTTCTCATACATGGTCGAAAAAACATCCCTCAGATATCCCCGGGCTTCCGGATGGGATGCGTCCAGCATGTACCACGGCCCCGCACGCCAGCCAGGATAGGTCACCCTGTCACTGCTCAGGGGACGTCCTTCATCGTCCATTACGAACCAGTCAGGATGTTCCCGGAAAAGACGGCTGTCTTTCTCCGCAGTGAAAGGCGCCGTCCATATACCTGGGACCATGCCGTGATCGGCTATCACTCGGCATAATCCCCCCACGCTGATTCCCAGTTTGTCCGACTCGTCCAACCAGTCGCCCATAAACTTCTCATATCCGTCGTCAATCTGGAACACCCGAAGCTGTGGCAGCTTGCTCTGAATGGCCTCCATGTTTCGCGTCAGCAGCGGCAGATCGATATCTGTTCCATAACAGTACCACGAGCACCATCCGGTGGGTACATGACCGCCAGGCGCCGGATGCCCGCGCCTGATCCTCTCCCGCAGCGGCTCATACAGGTCACTGTATTCCTCGGCGCATCCGGCCATAAACTGCTCCAGTTCCACCGTCTCTCCCGGCTGAAGAGTAATTCCCTCCAATACCTGGACAACCTCTATCCGATCCGCATACAGCCGGAATTCCCCGCGGAAGCGCTTGCAGGTGGTAAAGGCATACAGCGCAAACCCATCCGGCAGATTCAGCTGCAACACGTTGTATACGGTAAAGGCTCCCTCCGGCGTAGGCATGTGGTAATGATCCCGGTCGCTCACCGTTCCGGTAAGTTCCGGCTTCGCCAGTGTGCCGCCGTACATGGACAGCATATTATAGCCTTCTGCCCAGAACGGCGTATCCATCGGACAGTACAGCTTTGCCAGACATACCTCCTGGACCTGTACGGCTTTACCGCTCTCATTTTTCACAAAAAACGCGTCCGCCTCACCCGGAACGATTTCCACCCGGATTCTCTCCATCCATCCCCCGTCAGGGCCTCTCACCTCCGGAGCATAAGCCGGATAAATGCGCATTTTCATCCCCTCCTGTGCAAATTTCGGTTTTATTATATCGAAGGATACCAAATATGCAAGGGGTCTCCCCTTCAGTTATGGGAAAAATATAAATAATGATGGGTTTTCTTAATTGTTCGTATCCGTTCACGTCTATATGATAAAGGGGAAATTTGTCCGTGTGGACGGGCAACATTTTCTATTGCTGACGGAGGGTGATGGAATGAACATTCAATTGATGCCGGATACACATTTTCAAAACGGGTTTACCGCAATGGGGCTGATGGATAAAACCGAAAGCCACGACCCGGTGGCACGGCTGTGCTGCGGTCATCCGGAAAGAACACCCCGATGGCGTCTGGCCGCCTGGTGCAGCCGGTACAGCTTCGCCGACCCCACTCTCAACTCGGTGCTCAATCCCGCTGAAGGGATCTACCTTTTTGAAAATCCCAGCAAAAAGGTTTATGTCGATACCAACCTTGGTATGCTGGGGCTGGATCTGATGGCTTCCCGCGTATACGACCGGCCCCGCCCGGATCTAAGCACGCCGTGGGCGCATCTTCTTATTGAAACCGACTTCACCGATATGGAAAATCCTGCGCCGGAATGCCGCCTGTGCAATCTGTCCTCTCTCAAAATGTCCATGCAATGCCGCCTGGTCTACTTTAACGGGGATCGCAGTGCGCAGGATGATGAAATCCACGCCGCCCAGTTCGTGTTTTTCCTGGTGATCCAGAATCGTAATCATGCGTCCCCTGGATTCGGAGAAATGATTTGGTTCTCCATTCCGGTATTCGACAACCGTCACGAAATGATCGAGCGGAGCATCGCTTATGACGTTGGCACCAGGGCGTTGATGGTATCGGTGGATCCTCACAGTTATCTCAACGAATCCAACAACTTCTGGCACGACGGGCAGATTTCGGCTGGACCGGACAGCCCCTGGATTCAGGTGCAGGCGGATATCCTGTCCGAACTCAAAGAGGCATACCATCAGGCACGGCAGCGTGGCTATATCCCTAACACTCGGTTTGAAGATCTCTATGTGGGCGGGATGAATACCGGATGGGAAATTCCCGGCGTTTATGATGCCCGGATGGATATCCGCGGCCTGCGTCTAGACGGTGTTTATAACGAAACTTCCGCCGATAGGTAATCCATGCAGAAAGGACGATGCTGGATATGCTGTATCCCCGAAAAATCGCCCCCCTCTCTCAGGAGGATTTCCAAAATCCCGGCAGCGAGTACCGCGGTGCCCCGTTCTGGGCCTGGAACGGTAAGCTCGACAGGCAAACCCTGCTCGACCAGATCGACGTGTTCCGACAAATGGGTTTCGGCGGCTTTCACATGCACGTGCGCACCGGTATGGACACCCCTTATCTCAGCGATGAGTTCATGGACATGATTCAGGCTTGCAATCAAAAGGCTAAGGAACTACATATGCTTTCTTGGCTGTATGATGAGGATCGCTGGCCCTCCGGCGCGGCAGGCGGACTGGTTACCGCCGACCTGCACTATCGCGAACGCTTCATGCGCCTTTCCCCGTGCTTCAAACTGGGATATGAGCCGGATAAAACAACTTTCGACGCCAAAATAGCCGCCGGAGAAAAGCCGCTGGGCTACCGCTTGGCTTGTTTTCGCATCTTTTTGGAAAATGGGTACCTGACGGAGTACCAGCGACTGCCTCTGGCCGATTACGGTGCGGACGACAGCGTTTGGTATGTCCTGTTGGAGCTGGATGAGGGAGATCCCTGGTTCAATAACCAGACCTACGTCAACACCCTCGATAAAGCCGCCATCCAACGCTTTATTGCGTTGACCCATGAACGGTATTTTGCTCGGCTGGGAGACGAGTTCTCCCGGTCTGTGCCGGCTATTTTTACAGATGAACCCCAGTTTAAGTGTAAACAGACCTTGGACTACGCCGAAGAAAAAAAGGAAACGTTGCTTCCCTTCACCGACGATCTCCCCGATACCTTCCGTAGCCGCTACGGCTATGATTTACTGGACCATCTGCCCGAGCTGTTCTGGGAGCCGCCCGCATTCTCTGCCGTGCGGTATCATTATCACGATCATCTGTGCGACCGTTTCACCGAGGCTTTTCCGAAAACCATCGGCGACTGGTGCCGTGCCCATCATCTTGCCCTGACCGGTCATGTCAACGCCGAACAGAACCTCACCTCCCAGACGTATTCTCTGGGCGAGGCCATGCGCAGCTATCCCCACTTTCAACTGCCGGGTATTGACCTCTTGCTGGACGGCCATGAGTTTTCCACCCTCAAACAGGCGCAGAGCTGTGTACATCAATACGCCCGCGAGGGAATGCTCAGCGAAATTTATGGGGTCACCAACTGGGATTATGATTTTAAAGGCCACAAACTGCAGGGCGATTTTCAGGCGGCTTTGGGCGTTACCATCCGCGTGCCGCATTTGAGCTGGATGACTATGAAGGGAGAAGCTAAACGCGATTATCCAGCTTCCATATTTTTTCAGTCCCCATGGTACAGGGAATACCCTCTGATCGAGAACCATTTTGCCCGGCTCAATACCGTCATGACCCGCGGCCGATGCGTCGTCCGCATCGGCGTTATCCACCCCGTCGAATCCTTCTGGCTGCTCTGGGGGCCGAAGCAGCAGACAGCCGCCCGCCGGGAACAGGCCGAAACCGATTTCTCCAACCTGGTGGAATGGTTGCTCTTCGGTCTTCTGGATTTCGACTTTGTCTCCGAATCCCTTCTTCCCTCCCTTGATGGCGGCGGCGTGCCTTTAAAAGTGGGCGAGATGGCCTACGATGTCATTGTGGTGCCGCCCTGCATCACCCTGCGCCGCTCCACAGTGCAGATCCTCACCCGCTTTATGCAGGCCGGCGGCGATGTGGTGTTCTTCGGTGACCCTCCTGTGCTGGTAGACGCGCTGCCCAGCGACGATGCCCGCGCCCTGTGGACATCCGCACGCCATTTTGCTTTCGACCGCATCCATATGATGGATGCGCTTGCCGCATACCGTCTGGTTGAAATCCTCGACGACAAGGGGATCCGCACCGATCATCTGCTTTATCAGCTCCGGCAGGACGACGATTTCCGCTGGCTCTTTGTCAGCCATGTGTACCGGAAAAACAACGCATTTGAACAGCCCGAATCCGTCCGGATCATGATTGACGGACACTGGGCGCCGGTTCTCTACGACACCCTGACCGGAAGCATCTCGCCCATGCCCTTCCTGCACCAGAACGGAAAAACCGTCATCAACCACAGCTTTTACGCGGAGGACAGCCTGCTCATCCGCCTGAATACATCCGATATGCCCGGGCTGCCGCCCGCTCCTGCACGCAGGTACACCGGCAGTGTTGAACTGCCGGAACCGGATGGCTACTCCCTGTGTGAACCCAACTCCCTGCTGCTCGATACCGCCGAATATTCCCTCAACGGCGAGCCTTTTCAGCCGCGTGAGGAGATTCTCCGGCTCGGCAACCTGATCCGCGCCCGCCTGGGTTTCCCATCCTATACCGAACACCTGGCGCAGCCCTGGACGGTCGCACAGACGCAAACGCCCCGCGACCAGCTGCGGCTTCGGATCATCATCCACAGTAAAATCGAATGCACCGGCACCCGGCTGGCTCTGGAAATCGAAGAGGGGCAGCGGATTCTGTTCAACGGCTGTGAAGTGGAGGTCAGGCCGGACGGCTGGTTTACCGATCCCTGTATCCAGACCATCCCCCTCCCTCCGCTGAAAGCAGGCGACAACGAATTGATTCTGGAAAACGCCTTCGGCATGAAAACCAATACCGAATGGTGCTATCTGCTGGGTGACTTCGGCGTGGAGGTTCGCGGTTCTCACGCCGTCGTGGTTCCCAAACCGGAGCATCTCGTGTACGGCAGCGTGGTGTCACAGGGCCTTCCGTTTTACGGCGGCAGTGTCGTCTACCATACCGCTCTGGATGCGGACGGCGTTCACGGCACTGAGCTATGGATCCCCCGCTTTTCTGGACCGGTCATGTCGGTCAATCTGGACGGCAAAAGGGCCGGTACGGTGGCGTTGTCTCCGCACACCTTGGATCTCGGCGTGCTACCCAAAGGCCGCCATAGCCTCGACATCACTCTTTACGGCAACCGTTACAATGCGTTCGGATGCGTGCATTGCACCGATACGGAACTGCGTTGGTTTGGTCCCGACTGCTGGCGCACCACCGGCAATGCTTTTGCTCTCCAGTATCAGCTTAAACCTTTCGGCATTACGCAGAATCCCTGGATCCGTACTTATGATCCTAACTCTTGAAGAAAGGCGGTTTCTATATGAAAGATTCAGGTCTGCGGCTGGTCAGCCGCTGGCAGGTTGAGGAGCCGGAATACAATCTGTCCACCGAAGCGCAGACAGCGGCACTGCTCACCACCGGCAATGGTTATATAGGGGTGCGCGCCAGTCTGGAAGAGCTGGGCAGCCTTGGCGTACAGGGCTGCTATGTTCGCGGCATCATCGATACCATTGTCGATATGCGCCTCCCCTACTGCGATAACCTGTATATGAAAACCCAGTATTTCGACGAGGATAAGCTCAAGGATTTTGAACGGCAGGAATGCGTTGTCAACCTAATCGATTTCCTGCTCATTCGCTTCTCCATCGACGGGGAAACCTTCTTTCCCTGGCAGGGTGTGTTGCACAAATGGAAGCGTACACTGGACATGGAGACCGGCCGCCTCTGCCGGGAGGTGGAATGGGAAAGCGCCAAAGGTGATCTTTCCCGATTCACCTTTGAACGTTTTGCCAGCTTCGCCGACGACCATATCTATTGCATTAAAGCCACTGTCACCCCTCTGAACCACAGCAAGCCGGTCGTTATCGAAAGCGGCATGGAGCTGCGCACCAAAACCTACGGTCAGCACGTTCAAATTCCCGTCGATTCTTCGGCAGAGGGGCAGAACCTGCTCCATATCAACCAAAGCGGGCCAACCTACGGCTTCACCTGTTGCACCGCCGTACGCCATGATCTTTACGGGGCGGAAAATCCGGTGTGGACCTCCCGGTGCGACCGCAAGGAGGTGGTTTCCATCGCTTCCTTTTCCACACGGATGGGAGAAACCTATACCCTGGAGAAAAAGGTGTACCTCATCACCTCACGCGACGTTGATGAGGAACCCCGTATCGCTGCCCAACGGGCTTTGACCGATCTGCAGCACCGGCGCTATGCACAGCTCCTGGAAGACAGCCTGCGGGTGTATCAACCGCTGTTTGCCAAAATGGATGTGGATATCCGAGGCGACGACAACGCCGACCGGTCGGTCCGCTGGAGCAATTATCATACCCTGATCTCCATCCCCCGCAACGATTCCGTACATTCTCTGGCCGCTAAAGCGCTTACCGGGGAAGTCTATAACGATTTTGTGTGGTGGGATGCGGAGGTATACCAGACACCCGTGTTTACCCAGACGATACCTGAAACCGTCAAAAACGTCATCCTTTACCGTTATCGTCTGCTGGACGCCGCTAGGGAAAACGCCCGTCTCGAGGGGCGCCACGGCGCGCGGTTCCCCTTCACCTCCGCCGTGACCGGAAAGGAAACCATCTGGATTTATGTCCGCCATCCTTTTATGCAGATTCATATCGTTTCCGATGTCGCGATCAATGTCCTGCGCTACTACGCCTGCACGGGCGACAAGGATTTCCTGCTTCAGTACGGCATGGAAATCCTGCTGGAAGCTTCCCGCTACTGGATAGATCGGGTGGAATACGTTGCCGAACGTCATCGCTATGAAATCCTGACTGTTACCGGCACCGACGAACATCACCCCTATGTGGACAACAACGCCTATACCAATTACAGCGTGTTTCTCGTGCTGCGGGAAACCGCCCGCCTGTACGACAGATTCCGTGACGAGTGCGAAGAACTGGCCCGCCGCATCGGCTTTTCCGAAAAAGAGCGTCAGAACTTTGTACACACAGCGGATCTTCTTTATCTGCCGTTCGATGAGGAAACCGGCATGATTCCCCAGTTCGACGGTTATTTCCAGCTCGACCGCGAGCTGGAAATTCAGGGGGGCAGCACCGCTAAATCTTTCCAGATGAAACAGTCCGGCCTGTATAACAAAAGTCAGGTCATCAAGCAGCCCGACGTGATGCTTCTTTTTTCTTACATGGATCTGGATTTCGGCCATGAGGTGTACAGCCGCAACTGGGACTATTATGAGGCCCGGTGTGAGTCCTCCTCGTCCCTGTCCTATCCGGTGCATGCCATCTGCGCCGCTGATCTGGACCAGCCGGAACGCGCATACAAATACCTGTTGAAAACCGCCAGGCTCGATCTCGACGATGAGCACGACTGCGCGGCCGACGGCGTTCATGCCGCCTGCGCCGCCGGAGCCTGGCTGGCGGCCGCCCGCGGCATCGCCGGAATGCGCATGCACGCGCAGGGCGTCTGGTTCGCCCCACATTTTATTCCCTGGTGGGAGAGCCTATCTTTCCGCGCAGTGTGGCACGGCCTCGCCTTTGAAGTTACAGTGGACAATCGGAGCCTGTACGTGCGCGCCGACGCCTCGAACACCGCCGCACTTCCGCTGCACTGCGCAGGACGGGATGTCCTGCTGGAAGCCGGAAAAACCGCCTGCTTCGATACGGGTATCGAACGGAAAGGAGAGGACGGCCATCATGCCTTTACTGGGGGCGATCTTTGATCTGGACGGCGTGATCGTGGATACTGCCAAATATCACTATCTCGCCTGGAAACGTCTGGCCCAGGAGCTCGGTTTCGTGTTCACCGAAAAGGATAACGAACGCCTCAAGGGCGTCAGCCGTATGGCCTCGCTGGATATTCTTCTGGAAGTGGGCGGGATTTCCATGACACCGGAGCAAAAAGAGGCAGCCGCCGCCAGAAAAAACGCCTGGTATGTGGACTATATCCGGCAGATCGATAAAAGCGAGTTGCTCCCCGGCGCCCGCGAATACCTGCTGTGGCTTCGTGAAAGGGGTGTACGCACCGCTCTGGGGTCCGCCAGTAAAAACGCCGGCATTATCCTCGAAAACACCGGGATTCAGTCCCTTTTTGATGCCGTGGTTGACGGAGGGCACGTCTCCCGGGCAAAACCGGATCCGGAGGTGTTCCTTCTGGCGGCCGCACGGCTGCATCTGAATCCCCCGCAGTGTGCGGTGTTCGAGGACGCCGCCGCCGGCGTGCAGGCCGCGCTGGCGGGCGGCATGACCGCAGTCGGCGTTGGCGATCCCCTCGTTCTTGCCCGCGCGCATCGTGTCATCCCCGGCCTAAATTATGCCGATAGTATCCGTGACCTTTGGGAATAGGAAGGAGCCAGAATTATGCGTAGTGTTGAGTATATTCAGGATCCCTGTTTTGTCCACGGCTTTCAAATCCACGGCGTTTCGCAGGATCAGGGGTATATCGCCCTGTATCCCGGCATGGACGATCGGTTCCCCCAATGGAATATCGCCCAATGGGCTGTGTACCGTCATCCGCTGACCTCCGATACCCCCAGGCTGGATTTCCCCGGCGGGTATCAGTACCGGACGCCTTCCCACACCGTTACCGTGCACCCGCAGGACGACGACTGCCTTCTTCGGCTGGAACTGCGATCTTCGCAGGAATACGGCGAACATATCCGGAAGGAGGGAGAGGGGTGGCCGCATCTCCTCATTGATCAGGCCATCCCTGACGATCTCCCCCCTCTCGGACAATTAAACAGTCTGGTTTACCGGGCGCAGCTTCGGCTCGATTACTGTACCACCAGCCTCGATACGGCCAAATTCGACCCCGAGCTGCACGGGGCGCAGATCGTGCAGTTTTTTACCGTTTGGGACCCGGTTTCTGACAACTACATCTGGTTTGGCATTCCTTTCTTCGATACCCGTCACTCGATTTATCCTGGTTATATCAATATAGACGGCGGCAAGGATGACGCCACCGGCAAGCTGATTTACACCAGCTCACAGCTGCCCTTTTTCCGCGGCTCCGTCAGCTGCGGGGAATGGGTCGTCATGGAAGCCGATATTCTCCCTATCCTGCGCGAGGCCGTCGCTGAGGCCCGCAGAAGACAGATCTCTTTTCCAGATAATATCGATAACCTGCGGCTCACCACCAATAACCTCGGCTGGGAAATGTTCGCCGCTTATGACGGCGCCTTCTCCATCCGTGAACTATCCTTGACGGGGGCGTTGCTATGACGGCGGAATATCCTTCGGCCGACGCCGGCCGGCAACCGACGCTGTGGTATACCCATCCGGCCTCCGACTGGAACGCCGCCCTGCCTCTGGGCAACGGCAGGCTCGGCGCTATGGTGTTCGGGGATCCTTTTCAGGAAAGGATCCCGCTGAATGAAGAAACGCTTTGGACCGGATACCCTCGCGATTCGACAGTCCCCGACGCTGTCCTGCGGCTTGAAGAAGTGCGGCAGCTACTGGAGTGCGGAAAAAATCTAGACGCTCAGGCAATTATCGAAAAGACTATGCTGGGCAGTGAGGGGGATGCCTATCTCCCTCTTGGCGACCTGCTGCTGCGTTTCCCGGAAACCACGCCGGTCACCGACTATCGGCGCGAACTGTTTCTTGCGGACGGGTTGTGCACCGTATCCTATCGGGCCGGCGATACCATGTACCGGCGCGAAATGCTAGCTAGCGCGGTACATGACGTACTGGCTTTCCGATTCACCGCAAGCGGGAGCGACCCGCTCTGCTTTGAAGCGTCGATGACCAGCCCGCTGCGGCACAATATCACCGGCACGGCCAATCGTCTGTTTATGGAGGGGGAGTGCCCCTCGGATAACGATATGCAGTATTCTTCCCTGCCGGAGCAGAAGGGGGTGCGGTTTTTCTGCTGTCTGGAAATGCACAGCGACGGTATCGTTGGGCAAAACGACGGCCGGCTGTCGGTACGAGATGCCCATGAGGCGGTTCTGTATCTTTCGGTGAAAACCAGCTTTCAGGGTTATGATACGCCGCCCGTGCCCGGCGACAGTGCATACCCGGAGAAGTGCTTGGATGTCCTGAACGCCCTGCCGCCGGATTATGCCGCCGTTCAGCATGCGCATATCCGCGATTTCCGTTCCCTGTTTGACCGGGTGGCGTTATCCCTGACGGAAAACCACAGGGCCGCTCTCCCCACGGATGAGCGGCTGGAGGCCTTTCAAAAGGACAAGGACGATCCCGGCCTGTATCCCCTTCTGTTCCATTACGGACGGTATCTGCTGATTTCTTCCTCACGCGAAAACAGCCAGCCGTCCAATCTTCAGGGGATTTGGAACGCCGAACTCCGCGCGCCATGGAAGTCGAATTATACGCTTAACATCAATACCGAAATGAACTACTGGCCTGCTCCCGTGTGTAATTTGCCCGAACTTGAGCGGCCGCTGCTGCGTATGACGCGGGAACTGGCCGAGGCGGGAAAGAAAACCGCGCGCGTTCATTATGGCGCCAGAGGCTTTGTCTGTCATCATAACACCGATCTGTGGCGCAAAACCACACCGGTATGCGGCCGCGCCAATCATGCGTATTGGAATATGGGCGGGGTGTGGCTGAGCTGGCAGATGTTTGAGCATTACCGGTTCACCCTGGACAGGGATTATCTGAAAAATGACGCTTATCCCGTGATGAAGGAGGCGGCGCTGTTCTGTCTTGACCAGCTTCGTACAGGGCAGAACGGTCTTTTGCACGCCACACCGTCGACCTCGCCGGAAAACTGGTTTCTTTCGGAAGGAACCCCCTGTGCGGTTTCCTCATTCACCACCATGAGCCATGCCCTGATCCGGCATCTCTTCCGCGCCTGCATCAGCGCTGCGGAGGAATTGCGTATTGACGCTGCCCTCCGGGACGAACTTGCCGCCTGTCTGGACAGATTGGAACCCTATCATGTAGGAAGCCGCGGCCAGCTTCTGGAATGGGATAAGGAATATCCGGAAACCGATCCACACCATCGCCACATATCCCAGATCTTCGGTCTGTATCCGGGAGAAGATCTGCTCGACCCCGATCATCCCGAGTGGGCGGACGCCTGCCGAAGGACATTGTCCGAGCGGGGAGATGACGGAGCCGGATGGAGCCTGGCCTGGAAAGTCAGTCTTTGGGCGCGCCTGCGCGATGGTAACCATGCGCTACGGCTGCTGCAAAATCAGCTTCGCGCTGTCCGTACCAGCACTATTTCTTATGAGGGCGGCGGCGGTTCCTATCCGAATCTGCTCGACGCCCATCCTCCTTTTCAGATTGACGGCAATTTCGGCATCACAGCAGGTATCGCTGAAATGCTGATGCAGTCCCATCACAACCGCATCCGGCTGCTTCCCGCTTTGCCTGACGATTGGAAGGAGGGAGCCGTCCGCGGACTGCTGGCTCGTGGAAACATCCGGGTGGATATTCTCTGGCATGACGGACAGCTCACGCAGGCGGCATTTCACGCAGGAGACAATACCAGCCTTCGTATCGAATATCAGGATATCCATGCGGTGTTTTCGCTCGCTCAAGGGGCCTCCATACAGGTGGACGGTCTCCTTCGCCCCATTTGCCCCATATATTAAGACTGAAAATATCGAATATTAATCAATTTTTTTGTTCAACTGAGAAAATTATAAATATAAATGGGGTTTCTTTATTTATCAATGCCGGCAAAATCAGTATCCTTGACTTGGGAGGGAAATCACGGATGGACGCACCGTATGCCGATCCATACGCAAGGTAGGCCGTCCGTACGTTTTGTCAGAAATCTGCAAAAACAGCGGAAAGGAAGGATGAATCAAATGAAGTTCAGGAAAGTCACAGGCATTCTGCTGGCCGCCTCCATGCTCTGCGGTATGTGGGGCGTGATGGGTGCCTCCGCCGACGAGCAGCCGGTGTCCCAGAAGGTAGATCTCTCCTACCTGCTGGACGGCCATTTTGCTGGAGGTACGGTGGATCAGGGCAACGCACTGGAAAGCTGGGACTGCATCGATGGCCAGGCCAGCCCCCAGAACGGCCAGGTGATCCAGGTCAGCTCCTCCCAGCAGGCTGGCTGGGGCGTCGCTAAAGGCGCACTGATCGACAAGGTAGAATGGTATATGCCCGACGGTTCCTGGGGAATGCCCGGCTGGGGTTATATGAGCGTTCCCGTTACCAATGCCGATCCCGCCGACCTGTCCATCAACGAATGGATCGTTCTCGACCTGCAGCAGACCTATCTCGTCGATAAGGTCTTCTACAGCATCATGAACTCCTGGGACAACCAGGGCGTGCCTGCCGACCTCACCATCGGCGTCTCCGACGACGGCATTACCTTCGACAAGGTGGCGGAAGCAACCGGCCTGACCTACGAGGATGCCGTGAAAAACGATCAGGGCGCAGCAACCGGTGTCTTTGAGTTTGCCATCGATCCGGTCGAGTGCCGCTATATCCGCCTGAAGGTCACCAAGCTGGCCGGTCAGATCGGCACTTCGACCGCGCTGTGCCTGACCGAGCTGGGCATTTACAGCACCACCGAGAACCAGCAGATCATGCCGGAGCCCCTTCCCACGACCACTACGACTACCACGACTACGACCACCACGACCACCACGACAGCCACCGAGGCTACCACCACCACCGAAGCCCCTGAAGAGCTGGTGTTTAAAAAGCTGGATCTGTCCACCTTGATCACCGGCTTGACCATGCCGCCTCCAGCAGGCTATAATGAGTGGGACGAAGAGGGAAAGGTCATTACCGTTTCCAACTCGTACGAGAGCGTCTGGATGGGCGGTACCGGCAAGGCCTATCTCATCGACGGGAAAAACTCCCCCTGCGAATGGGTAGAGGGTCAGGGCGTACAGTCGGAAGGCATGTTCATCTCCGCGTTCTTTGACGGAGAAACCGCTAATTGCTCCCCGGAGGTGCCCGCAACCGTGACCATCAACCTCGGCCGCGAATATGTCCTTAACCAGATCGCGTTTTATACCCTCTGGGTCGGCAGCGGCAAGGGTATGCCTACCGACTTCACCATCTCCGTATCCATGGACGGCAAAAACTTTACCGATGTCGTCGTGAAAACCGATTTCCAGCCTGTGGCCGATACCAACAAGTATTCGTTCTCCTTTGAAGAGATCAACGCTCAGTATGTCCGCCTAAACGCTACCCGTATCCATACCGATATCGAAGGTATGGCCGGTAAGACCGATATGGGTCTGACGGAACTGGAAGTATGGGGCGCCCTGCCGCTCGGCGCCGAAGAAGAGCCTGATGTCAATACCGGCAACACTAGCATGATAGTTCTGTTTATCCTGTCCGGCATCAGCGCGCTTTGCATGGCCGTCATCGTGATCGCGGTCAAAAAACGCGCACAGAAATTCTGATCCCACTGCTGCGGCGATCCATTGACAGCCAAACGATGAAGGATTTAGGATGGAGAAGCGGCCTTTGTTTAGGAAGCTTTCTCCATCTTCCTTTATTCCCATACCCGTACCGGTTCCCGGACGGGTCAACAGAAAGGATGAACGCATGGTGAAGGCTTATTCCCTTCGGCGTCTGCTTTTCGGTCTTGTTTGTGCAGCATGGCTTGTTTTTACGGCTTCGGGCTGCGCCGATACTACCGCTGGAAGCTCCGCGACGGAATCCTCCTCTACCCCGGATCAGCTGTCCTCCGTGCCGGACAACTCCTCGCAATCGTCCGATCCTGTCAGCTACCCGGAAAAAGAGTTTGATCCGGTCAATCCCGATCTTCTTTACGGCGTTTGTTATGTGCAATATTCCATGTCCAGCCGCGTGGACAACGCTACCGCTGCTGAATTGATCTCCGGTATCGGTGCAAAGAGCGTTCGCGTATGGAACCATATCACCTATATCATGGACGAAAATAACAACGTGTCGGAATCCGCTGCTGCAACTTATCACGAACTCTATAAGCTGCTTAAAGACAACGGCGTGGAACAGATCATCGGCATGAGCCATTTCCACTTCCTGGATGAAAAGTATTTTCCAAACAGCGACGGGTGGAATTCCACCACTTGGGTACCTGAGCGAGATACCACACCCGGCTCCGAATACATGCAGTTCCTTGCGTATTATGAACAGGCATGGAAAACGCTGGCGGCCGAATTTCCTGAGGTGGACTGCTGGGAAATGGGCAATGAGATGAACCATGACCCCTTCCTCAACCCTATCAATTACACCGATGGCACCAACGGCGTCGCGCCTTTCTCTTTGATGGAAAAGGCTGATATTACCACCGATATGATGTTCGCCGCCCACAAGGGTATTAAAGCGGGTAACCCCGATGCTACTACCATCATGCCAGCTATGGCGCCGGTGGACGGGATTTACGGCGTGATGATGCGGCAGTACCTCGAACGGATCTACGAAAACATCGACAGCGGTGAATTCGGTTCTACCAATTCCGACGACTTCTTCGATGCCCTTGCCTGGCATCTCTATGCCAATTCGGAACCGGACGAGGATTGGGTTCAAGTTAACCTCGACCTCTATGCAATCGCGCAGGCACACGGCGACGATGGAAAAAAGGTCTATCTGACCGAGGTCGGCTATCCCGATTCCGGAAACCCGGTTACCGATCA
This sequence comes from uncultured Oscillospiraceae bacterium, assembly GCA_900553255.1. Classification (GTDB taxonomy): domain Bacteria; phylum Bacillota; class Clostridia; order Oscillospirales; family Acutalibacteraceae; genus UMGS1591. The sequence continues at coordinate 15,327 of USCI01000053.1, forward strand.
GACGCAGGCCGAGTGGGTTAAGGAGATGTACCGCCTAACCAAGGAAGAACTGCCGTTTGTGGAGTCCATTCATTACTACCGCCTGTTCGATGACGGGGCGGATTCCTATGGCCTTTTCCGCGATCCGGCCGTAACCGGTGGAAAAATCTCCATTAAGGAAAAAGGCCGAGCGTACGTCGAAGCCGCCGGCGGTTCCGGCAGCTTCAGCTGATTCCCTTTCATCATCAACGCAGGGGGACGGCATCTTCGGAGCCGTCCCTCCTACTATTAGGAGAATAATCATGAAACCATTTCGCTTTCGTCCGCTGATTCTGGGCCTGGCAGGCCTGCTGTTTCTGCTCCCTGCGGGCGGCTGCACAACTGCTGTCCCCAACGAATCTTTGTCTTCTTCTCTTTCTTCCGCTTCCGATAACACGTCTACCGTCAGTTCTACGGATACTCCCGAAAACGACGTCTCCCTCCCCGAAAAGGAGTATCCTCCCGTAAATCCCGAGTTGCTGCACGGCCTTTGTTATGTGCACTATCTGATGAAAGACCGGGTGACCATTGAGCAGGCAACCGACGTGATCGCCGCCCTCGGTGCCAAAAGTGTCCGTACCTGGAATCACGCCATCCTGTTTTCCTACGATTACAAAACGATCGACACCAACCTCACCGCGCCGTATCATGAACTGTACCGCGTCATGAAAGAAAAAGGCGTCGAACAGATTATCGGTATGAACCACTTCCACTACCTTCCCGACGCCCCCGGCGTCATGACCACACAGGTGCCGGACAGAGATACGACGCCCGGATCCGATTACATGGTATTTCTGGATTCCTACGAGGCCATGTGGAAAACTCTCGCGGCCGAATTTCCCGAAATCGACTACTGGGAAATGGGCAACGAGATGAACCACGATCCCTTCCTCAACCCTATCGGCTACACCGACGGGACTAATGGCGTCGCCCCCTTTTCCCTGATGGAAAAAGCCGATATCACCACAGATATGATCTTTCGTGCCAGCCGCGGTATCAAGGCTGCCAATCCCGACGCCGTCACGATTTTCCCCGGCATGGCGCCCGTAGATGGGATTTACGGCGTCATGATGCGTCAATACCTCGAACGGGTTTACGAGAATATTGAAAGCGGCGATTTCGGCTCCACCAACACCGATGACTTCTTCGAGGCCCTCGCCTGGCACCTATATGCCAACTCCGAGCCCGACGAGGACTGGGTACAGGTTAACCTGGATCTGTACGCGGTTGCCCAAAAGCACGGCGACGACGGGAAAAAAGTTTATCTCACCGAGGTCGGTTATCCGGATTCGGGTAATTCGGTGACTGATCAGAATCAGGGGGAATGGCTCAAGGAAATGTACCGTCTCGCAGCTGAACAGCTTCCGTTTGTCGAATCCATCCATTATTATCGCCTGTTCAACGACGGAGAGGAATCCTACGGCCTGCTTCGCGACCCCGCAGTCGGCGGCACCGTTAAAGCCAAGGGAGAAGCTTATCAGGAATCGGCCGGCGGCTCCGGTGATCTCAATCTTTCTTGAGCCGTCAGTTTCTTAGCTGGAGGTACAGAAATGAAACGTAAATTGAATGGCCTTGTCTTGCTTTGCTGCGCTGTGGCTCTCATCGCGGCGGGATGTGGGGAGACCTCTTCTTTCTTGCCCGCTGCGCCTTCCTCCGCTGCGCCGCAAACCTCGGCACCGCCATCCACGACCGTCCCGCCTGTTGTGGACGGCATGGATATCGGTGAAACCGCTGTTTCCCAGACGGTGGAGTTTACGTTGCTCTCCGCCGAGCGGGATCCGGAAGACGCCAGTCGCTATCTTGTCACCTTTACGCTGAAAAACATCGGCACACAGGAGCATCCGTATACTTACGCGCAGCGCCTGCATTTGTTGGATACGGAAAAAAGTCGCATTGCCGCCTCTGCGCTCACCGCCGATGGCGAGGATCTCACCGGTCTGGCACTTGCACCTGGTGATTCCGTAACGGCTCAAGCCGTTTTCTCCCTGCCCGATGATTTTCAGCCTAGCAGCTTTACCTATACCTATGACATCATGGGATTCGGTCTGTTTACTTACCGGCTCGACGGCCGATAACCTGAACGGGATTGTCATTTCGTTTCTTGGTTTGGCACTTACAAGACACGACATATGCCGACGCCCCGCCGCACATTGCGGCGGGG
>USCI01000054.1 GCA_900553255.1 uncultured Oscillospiraceae bacterium
ATCTTTTTTCGCCACCACCATCCTTTTTGGGACTTGACTTCTAATAGTTAATCTTTCGGGAAAAATGGGTGGTGCGGGAGGGGTCAGCCTTCGGCTGTCCTCCGGGCCTTGGCGGCGCGGAGGAATTCCCGGAACAGCGGGTGTGCCTTGTTGGGCCGGCTCTTGAATTCCGGATGGTACTGCACCCCGACGTAGAAATCGCGCCCCGGCAGCTCCATCGCCTCGACCAGCCGCCCGTCCGGCGAGGTGCCGGAGAACACCATGCCCTGCGCGAGGAACGCCTCGCGGTAGGCGTTGTTGAACTCATAGCGGTGGCGGTGACGCTCCTGGATGAGCGGTACGCCGTAGGCCCGTGCGAGCAGGGTGCCCGGCGCCGCGGCACAGGGGTAGGCGCCCAGCCGCATGGTGCCGCCCTTGGGCAGGTTGCCCTGCTGGTCGGGCATCAGGTCGATGACCCTGTCAGGGCTGTCCGGGGCAAATTCGCCCGAGTTTGCCTGCGGCAGCCCGAGCACATGCCGGGCAAATTCGATCGCCGCGATCTGCATCCCCAGGCATATGCCGAAATACGGCACCCGGTTTTCCCGGGCGTACTGCGCGGCGGCGATCATCCCCTCGATGCCGCGGGAACCGAAGCCGCCGGGGATGAGGATGCCGTGCGCGCCGGCGAGCCGGGCGGCGGCGTTTTCCGGGGTGAGCTGCTCGCTGTCCACCCAGTCGATCTCCACCCGCACGCCGTTGTGCCAGCCGCCGTGGCGCAGCGATTCCGCCACCGACAGGTAGGAGTCGTGCAGCTGCACATATTTGCCGACGAGCGCGATGCGCACCGTGTCGCGGCAGGCCTTGATGCCGTCCACCATGTTCTGCCAGCCGGCCAGGTCGCACGGGGTTTTCGGCGCGAGCGACAGCTCCCGCAGCACGATCCTGGCAAGCCCCGCCTCCTCGAGCATCAGCGGCGCCTCGTACAGCACCGGCAGGGTGAGGTTCTGGATCACGCAGTCGGGCTTGACGTTGCAGAACAGCGCGATTTTGCCGAGCACCGCCCGGTCGATGGGCTGGTTGCAGCGGGCGACGATGATGTCCGGCATGATGCCGAACGACTGCAGCTCCTTGACCGAGTGCTGGGTGGGCTTGGATTTGTGTTCCTTCGAGCTTTCCAGGTACGGCACCAGCGTCACGTGGATGAACAGGCAGTTGTCCCGCCCGGCCTCGAGCCCCACCTGCCGGATCGCCTCGAGGAACGGCTGGGATTCGATGTCGCCGGTGGTGCCGCCGATTTCGGTGATGATGATGTCCGCCTCGCTCTTCTGTCCCACCGCGTAGATGAACGCCTTGATCTCGTTGGTGATGTGCGGGATCACCTGCACCGTCTCGCCGAGGTATTCGCCGCGGCGTTCCTTGTTGAGCACGTTCCAGTACACCTTGCCGGTGGTCAGGTTGGAAAACTGGTTGAGGTCCTCGTCGATGAACCGCTCGTAATGGCCGAGGTCGAGGTCGGTCTCGGCGCCGTCCTCGGTGACAAACACCTCGCCGTGCTGGTAGGGGCTCATGGTGCCGGGATCGATGTTGATATACGGGTCGAGCTTCTGCGCCGCGACCTTGAAGCCGCGCGCCTTGAGCAGGCGGCCGAGCGAGGCGGCCGTGATCCCCTTGCCAAGCCCCGACACCACGCCGCCGGTGACAAAGATATATTTTGCTGCCATGCGTATCCCATCCTTTCCTGCCGCGCTCAGACTTCGATTTCGCCGGTAAACACCGTTTTGGCCTCGCCGGTCATGTACACCGTTTCGTCGGTGTAGCGGATCTGCAGGTCGCCGCCGAGCAGCCGGACGGTGATCTCCGCGTCCTTGTCGCAGAAGCCGCGCCGCACCGCTGCCACCGCGCTCGCGCACGCGCCGGTGCCGCAGGCCATTGTCTCGCCGCTGCCGCGCTCCCATACCCGCATGCGCACCGTGCGGCGGTCGATCACCTCCACAAACTCGGTGTTCACCCGCTCCGGGAACAGCGGGTGCCGCTCAAACAGCGGGCCGATCTTATCGAGCTCAAGGGTATCGAGATGCCGGCAGAACACCACGCAGTGCGGGTTGCCCATCGACACGCAGGTGATGCGGTATTCCCGGCCGCCCACCTCGAGCGGGTAGTCGATCACCTCCGGGACATCCCGGACAGCCGCCGGGATTTTCGCCGGGGCAAATTCCGCCGGGCCCATGTCCACCGTCACGTTTTCCACCCGGCCGCCGGACGCAAACACCCGCAGGGTCTTGACCCCGCTTTTGGTGGCGATGCGCATCACGTCCTTCTTCACCCGCCCGCTGTCGTACAGGTATTTTCCCACGCAGCGGATGCCGTTGCCGCACATTCTGCCCTCGGTGCCGTCCTGATTGAAGATGCGCATCTGCGCGTCCGCGTCCGGCACCGGGGACGGGCCGATGAGGATGATGCCGTCCGAGCCGATGCCGAAATGGGGCTGGGACAGCCGGATGCTCAGCGCCCCCGGCTCCTCGATCGGCTGGGTGAAGCAGTCGAAGTAGATGTAGTCGTTGCCGCAGCCCTGCATCTTGACGAACGACAGCCTGCGGGTGTCGTGCCGCATGCGGTTGATGTCGATGAGCTCGATGGTTTCCTGGCTGTACCGGCATTTCAGGCTGCGCGCGAGCGCCGCGGCGGTATCCAGCGAGGTCAGGCAGGGGATGCCCAGCTCCACCGCCTTGCGGCGCAGCTTGACGCTGTCCCGGGCCGGCAGCCGGCCCTTTGCCGAGGTGGAGAGGATATAGTCCACCTTTCCGCTCTCGAGCAGGGTCATGGTATTGTTGTCCGGCGACTGGTGGATTTTGTGCACCGGCGTGACCGCCATGCCCTGCTCCTGCAGGATTTTGGCGGTGCCGGCGGTGGCGTACAGGGTGAAGCCGAGGCCGGCGAACTGCCGGACCACCCCGACCGCCTCCGCCTTGTCGGTGTCCCGCACCGTCACCAGCACGCCGCCGCGCTTTTTCATCTCGTAGCCCGCGGCGACCAGCCCCTTGTACAGCGCCTCCTCGAGGGTGCCCGCGATGCCGAGCACCTCGCCGGTGGATTTCATCTCCGGCCCGAGCTGCACGTCCACGTCGGTCAGCTTCTCGAAGCTGAACACCGGCACCTTCACCGCCCAGTACGGCGGCTGCGGGTACAGCCCGGTGCCGTAGCCGAGATCCTGCAGCTTTTCGCCGAGCATCACCCGGGTGGCCAGCTCCACCATCGGCACGCCGGTCACCTTGCTGATGTACGGCACGGTGCGGGAGGAGCGGGGGTTGACCTCGATGACGTAGATGCCGCCCTCGTAGATCACGTACTGCACGTTGATCAGGCCCCTGGTGTGCAGCGCCTTCGCCATCTGCGCGGTGTAGTCGATGAGCTGCTCGCGCTGCTTCGGGCTGACGTTCCAGGCCGGGTACACCGCGATGGAGTCGCCCGAGTGCACCCCGGCCCGCTCGATGTGCTCCATGATGCCGGGGATGAGCACGTCCTCCCCGTCGCAGATCGCGTCCACCTCCAGCTCGGTGCCCATCAGGTACTTGTCGATGAGCACCGCGTTTTCCGCCGTGTGGGAGAGGATGATTTTCATGTATTCCCGGATGTCCGCGTCGGAGTGGGCGATAATCATGTTCTGCCCGCCGAGCACGTAGGACGGCCGCATGAGCACCGGATAGCCCAGCCGGTTCGCGGCTTCGAGCGCCTGCTCCTCGGTGAAAACGGTGTCGCCCTGCGGGCGCTTGATGCCGAGGGATTCGAGCAGCGCGTCGAATCGGCCGCGGTCCTCGGCCGCGTCGATGCTGTCCGCCGGGGTGCCCAGGATCGGCACGCCGTTTTCGGTCAGGCACTTGGTCAGCTTGATCGCGGTCTGGCCGCCGAAGGCCACCACCGCGCCGATCGGCTTCTCCACCCGGATGATGTCCAGCACGTCCTCCGGCGTCAGCGGCTCGAAGTACAGCCGGTCGGCGGTGTTGAAGTCGGTGGACACCGTTTCGGGGTTGTTGTTGACGATCACCACGTCGTAGCCCGCCTTTTTCAGCGCCCAGACGCAGTGCACGCTCGCGTAGTCGAACTCAATGCCCTGCCCGATGCGGATCGGGCCGGAGCCGAACACGATCACCGATTCCTTATTCCCGGCGTGCTCGCGGATGAACTCCGCCGCCTCGTCCTCCTCGTCGTAGCAGGCGTAGAAATACGGCGTTTCGGCGGCAAATTCCGCCCCGCAGGTGTCCACCATTTTGTAGGAGGCCGGCAGGTGTGCCGGCAGCGGCGCCCCGCTCAGCGACGCGAGCACCTTGTCCGGGAAGCCGTAGGTCTTCAGCTCGCGGTACAGCGCCTCCCCGATCGGCCCGGCCGCGGCCTGCCGTTCAAGCTCCGCAAGATGCAGCAGCTTGTGGAGGAACCAGCGGTCGATCTTGGTGCGCTCGTGCAGCGTATCCGGCGTGATGCCGCGCCGCAGCGCCTCGTAGACCGCGAAAAGCCGCTCGTCGTCCTGCTCGTCGATTTTCTCGAGCAGCGCCTGGTCCCCGAGCGCCCGGATGTGCGGCAGCGCCAGCGACGAGCAGCCGATCTCCGCGCCGCGCACCGCCTTCATCAGCGCCTGCTCGAAGCTCTGGCCGATCGCCATCACCTCGCCGGTCGCCTTCATCTGGGTGCCGAGGCGGCGGCGGGCGTACACGAACTTGTCGAACGGCCACTTGGGCAGCTTGACCACCACGTAGTCGAGGGCGGGCTCAAAGCAGGCGCGGGTTTTGCCGGTGACCTCGTTGCGGATCTCGTCGAGGGTGAAGCCGATGGCGATTTTCGCCGCCACCCGCGCAATCGGGTAGCCGGTCGCCTTCGAGGCGAGCGCGGAGGAGCGGGACACGCGGGGGTTGACCTCAATGACCGCGTACTGGAAGCTCTCCGGATGCAGCGCGAACTGGCAGTTGCAGCCGCCCTCGATGCCCATTGCCTCGATGATGTGCAGCGCCGCCGAGCGCAGCATCTGGTATTCCCTGTCCGCGAGGGTGACCGCCGGCGCGATGACGATGGAATCGCCGGTATGCACCCCGACGGGGTCGAAGTTTTCCATCGAGCAGACGGTGATGACGTTGCCGGCGCCGTCCCGCATGACCTCGAATTCGATCTCCTTCCAGCCGGCGATCCCCTTTTCCACCAGGATCTGGGTGATGGGGGAAAGCCGCAGGCCGGCGGCCGCGATCTCCCGCAGCGCGTCGGCGTCGTCCGCGATGCCGCCGCCCGAGCCGCCGAGGGTGAAGGCCGGCCGCACGATCACCGGATAGCCGACGCCCTCCGCGAAGGCCAGCGCGTCCTCCACCGTCTGCACCACCTCGGAGGGGATCACCGGCTCGCCGATGGCCTCCATGGTGTCCTTGAACATCTGCCGGTCCTCGGCCTTGTCGATGGCGTCGAGGTTGGCGCCGAGCAGCGTCACCCCGTTTTCCGCCAGGAAGCCCTCCTTGGCCAGCTGCATCGACAGGGTCAGGCCGGTCTGGCCGCCCAGCGTGGACAGCAGGCCGTCCGGCTTCTCCTTGAGAATGATCCGCCGCACCGTCTCGAGGGTGAGCGGCTCGATATACACGTGGTCGGCCATCGCGCCGTCGGTCATGATGGTGGCGGGGTTGGAGTTGACCAGCACCACCTCCAGGCCCTCCTCCTTGAGCGCGCGGCAGGCCTGGGTGCCGGCATAATCGAATTCCGCGGCCTGGCCGATGACAATCGGGCCGGAGCCGATGACCAGGACCTTGTGAAGCTGTGGATTTAACGGCATGATTCAGCCCTTCCTTTCCATACTGTCGATGAACCGGTCGAACAGGAACCGGGTGTCCAGCGGGCCGCCGCAGGCTTCCGGATGGAACTGCACCGAAAAGGCCGGGATGTCCCGGTAGTCGATGCCCTCGCAGGTCCCGTCGTTGAGGTTGCAAAAGCGGATGTCCGCCCCGCCCGGCATGGCGTCGGTGCACACCGCGTAGCCGTGGTTCTGGCTGGTGATGTACACCCGCCCGGTCATGGTGTCCCTGACCGGCTGGTTGGCGCCGCGGTGGCCGTAGCGCAGCTTTTCGGTCTTGCCGCCGCGCGCGAGGGCGAGCAGCTGGTGGCCGAGGCAGATGCCGAACAGCGGGATGCCCGCCTCGCTGACCCGGCGCAGCTCGGCAATCACGGCGGTGTTTTCCGCCGGGTCGCCGGGGCCGTTCGAGAGCATGACGCCGTCCGGGCGCAGCGCGAGAATGTCGCCGGCGGACGTGCCGGCGGGCACCGCCGTCACCCGGCAGCCCCGTTTGTTCAGCTCGCGGATGATGTTCTGCTTGCTGCCGAAATCCCACAGCACCACGTGCCGGGCGGTGCCGGGGACGTCGAAGGCTTCGGGGGCCTGCCGGGTCACCCCGGCGAGGGCGTCGCGCACCCGGTAGCCGCGAAGCGCCTGCAGGCTGTGTGCGGAGGCGGGTGCCGGCCCGGCGGTCAGCAGCGCGTTCATGGTGCCGTGCTCCCGGATGATCCGGGTCAGGCGGCGGGTGTCCACGCCGTATACGCCCGGCATGCCTTTGGCTTTAAAAAAGGTGTCAAGGTCCCCTTCGCTGCGGAAGTTGGAGGGACAGTGACACCATTCGCGGACAATATAGGCCTTCGGCCACAGCCGGCCGCTTTCAAGGTCGGCGGGGATCACGCCGTAGTTGCCGATGAGCGGGAAGGTCTGCACCACGACCTGCCCGTAATAGCTCGGGTCGGACAGCGTCTCGAGATAGCCGGTCATCGCGGTGGTGAACACCAGCTCGCCGACCACCTCGCCGAGCGGTGCGCCGAAGGAATACCCGTGCAGCACCTCGCCGTTTTCGAGCCGGATGGTTACCGTTTGTTCCGTCATGCCAAATCATTCCTTTCGGGTGTATGAATTAAGATAAGCAGGCTCGCCCCCGGCCCGCCTTCTCAGGGCAGGACGTCGACCGTCTGCGTTTTCGTCCTTGATGGGCGTGCCGCAGGCTAAGGAAAGGCAACGACGGCCGGCTTTTCTTCCGCCGCCGAAATCGCGTCGCGTTCGAGCCTGCTTATCTTAAGCGGCGGGTCAGCCGCCGTACTGTTCGAGGATTTCCTCCGCGACGCGGCGGCGGGACAGCCGTCGGTCCATGGCCTGCTTTTCCACATAGCGGTGCGCCTCTTCCTCGGTCAGGCCGCTGTACTGGATGAGGAGGCATTTGGCCTTGTCGATGACGCGGATGTCCTGCAGCTTCTGCTGCATGCGCTCGGCCTGGGGGAGAGCGCCGGCGAGCCGGATATGCACCGCGGTCATCAGCCGCACCGCGTTTTCAAACAGCCGGCGTCCCATGTCGGCCGAAAACACAAACACGCCGCTTTCCTGCAGGCGGGCGCACGCGGCACCGTAGCCTTCCGGGGTGCACACGAAGATGACGCCGGCGGTGGTCTGCGCCGCCCGCACGGCCGCCTCGGTGCCGCTGCCGTCGGCGAGCGGTGTGACGATCAGCACGAGGGAGAAGCTTTCCTCCTGCAGCACGCGCACGGCCTCCTTCCCGGAAGCGGCGCGCACGATCGGGGTGCAGCCCAGATCCTCAAGCAGGGCGGCAAACGCCGACTGTGCCTTCGGGTTCCCGGCGGCGAGCAGCACCTGTGCCATGTGTCCTCCTCCTTTTCCGTGCGGTTACAGCGCTTCAAAATAACGGGCCAGCGCATGGGCGTGCGCATCGGCGGCGCGGGCGGTCAGCCGGCATTCCTCGCGTTTGTCGGCGAGGAATCGGCCGAGCAGGGGCGCGGGCACCACCCGGCGGATAAAGGCGCTCGCCTCCAGCCGGTCGAGTGCGGCGTCCAGCGTTTCCGGCAGCCGTTCGATCCCGCCGTCCGCGCCGTCGGCCGGATCCCGGTTGCACGGCGGGACGAGGGTCTCGCCGTTTTCGATGCCGTCAAGCCCCGCATGGATGAGCAGCGCAAAGGCCAGATACGGGTTGACGGCGGCATCCGCCGAGCACAGCTCCATGCGCACGTGCTCGTCGTCCGAGGGCGGAATGCGGATGAGCTGCGCGCGGTTCTGGTGGGACCAGGTGACATACCGCGGCGCGTCGAAGCGGCCCAGCCGGCTGTACGAATTCGGGATGGGGTTGAGCAGGGCGGTCATGTCCGCGGCGCGGGAGAGGATGCCGGCGATGAAGCTTTCGGCGACCGGCGAATGGCTGTCCCCGCGGCGGAACAGGTTTTTGCCGCCCTGCGACAGCGACAGGTTGATGTGCAGGCCGTTGCCGTCGCAGTCGGCGAGCGGCTTGGGCATAAAGGAGGCGAACAGGCCGTTCTGTACGGCGATCGCCTTGACCGCCATTTTGAAGGTGATGAAATTGTCCGCCGCGCTCAGCGCGTCCGCGTACCGGAAATCCACCTCGTGCTGGCCGGGGCCGCGCTCGTGGTGGGAGCATTCCGGCCGCAGCCCCATCTCCTCGAGGGCGAGGCAGATCTCCCGGCGGATGTTTTCCCCCTTGTCGAGCGGCGCGATGTCGTCGAAGCCGCCGCGGTCGTGCGGGGTCATGGTCGGCTCGCCGGCGGCGTCGGTTTTGAACAGGTAGAACTCGCATTCGGTGCTCACGTTGACGATGTAGCCGCAGGCGGCCGCCCGCGCGATCGCCGCCTTGAGAAGGTTGCGGGTGTAGCCGGCGAAATCGGTGCCGTCGGGGTTTTTGATGTCGCACATCATCCGCATCACCCGCTCATGCACCGGGCGCCACGGCAGGATGGAGACGGTGGAGCCGTCCGGCACCAGGAAGAGGTCGGTGTGCTCCGGCGTGGCAAACCCCGCGGCCGCCGAGGCGTCGAAGGGGATGCCCTGCGCAAAGGCGCGCGGAAGCTGGGAGGCCATGATGGCCATGTTTTTCTGGGTGCCGTACAGGTCGCAGTAGGCCAGGCGGATGAACTTGACGTCCTCCTCCCGGACCAGGCTGAGGATTTCCGAGGTGGTGGCGTCCATAGCGCTGCCTCCTTCCGGTTATTGTTCCGCCGCATAAAGCTGCTGGTAGGGATTGCGGCTGTTGGGGGTGAGGATGGTAAAATCCGCCGCCATGACAGCGTCGGAGTCTTCGCCGAACGCCGCGCAGAAGGCGTCGAGGGCGGGGCGGAGCTCCGCCAGATCCGTTTCGTCCGCCCGCCGCGAGAGCAGCCGCTCGGAAAAATCCGCCGGCAGGGTATCGGTGCGCAGCACGATTTTCCCGCCGTGCATCCCCATGCCGCAGAAGTTGCCCACCGGCGCGCGGCCCGCCGGGGTGTGCAGCCCGAGCACCACGATGGTGCCGCCCGCCTGGTATTCCCCCAGGAAGCTGCCCGCCTCGCCGCCGATGACCATGACCGGCTGCTTGTCGCGGTACGCCTTCATATGGATGCCGGCGCGGTAGCCGACATCGCCGCGGATGAGGATGCGGCCGCCCCGCATCGCGTAGCCGGCCGCGTCGCCCGCCATGCCGTCGATGCAGATTTCGCCGTCGTTCATCGTGTCGCCGACGGCGTCCTGCGCGTTGCCGTGTACGAACAGGCGGCCGCTGTCCAGATAGGCGCCCAGCGCGTTGCCGGGAATGCCGCGGATGTCGATGGTTTTCCCGGACAGGCCGCTGGCGATATACCGCTGCCCGCAGCAGTGCTCGATGACAATCTGCGGATCGGACGCCTCGCGGATCTGCCGGTTGAGCGCCTGGAAATGCATGCCGTTTGCGTCAATCATCATAAGGCAGTCATCCTTCCTGTGCAATCCGTGTTTAGTGGCTCTGCGCGAGCACCGCGTCACGCGATGCCCGCGGGAAAGCCATCATCTGCGGCTGCGGGAACAGGTGGCGGCGGTCCAGGCCGTCGAGCGGGGTGCGGTTGCGGATGAGCGCGGTATAAATACCGGCCCGCCGGACATCCCCAACTATTATATAACCATTTAAGCAGCCGTCTTTCAAGAAAAATTTTCGGATGTTGGTCTCGTCGGAGTAATCCAACACTTCGCCGGCAGCATTGCCGGCGGTGAGAATATGCAGGCCGAAGAACCCGATGGCGTTCATCGCCGCCGCATGATCATACGGCTTTTCGACCCCCGCCATGTGCAGGCCGGCGGCCTCCCCCTGTAAGTAGGCATTGGGCAGCAGCGCGAGCACCCGGCGCTCGCCGCTGACGACGTCGCGGCTTGCGGTGCAGTCGCCGGCGGCGTAGATGTGCGGCAGGGTGGTGCGGCAGAATTCGTCGGTGACGATCCCGCGGTCAACCGCGCCGCCGGCCTGTTCGACGAGCGCGGTATTCGGCCGGACGCCGACCGCCGTCACCAGGATGTCGAAATCCACCGCCGCGCCGCTGTCCAGCACGGCCCGGCCGTTTTCGTAGCGGGCAACCCTGTCCCCGAGGAAAAAGCGGATGCCCTGCCGTTCCAGATGCCGCTGCACCGGGGCCGCGCTGCCGGCGTCCAGGATGCTCGGCAGGATATGGTCGGCCATATCCACCACCGTCAGCGCCCTTATCCGGCCGCGGATGCCCTCCGCGCATTTGAGCCCGATCAGGCCGGCGCCGACGATCAGCACCCGGCTGTCCGGCGTCAGCGCCTTTTCGAGCGCGAGCGCGTCGTCGAGGGTCATGAAGGTGAAGGCGTTTTCCACCTTGTCCAGCCCTTCGGTCGGCGGTACGAAGGGGCGCGAGCCGGTTGCGACCAGCAGCTCGTCGTAGCCGATGCGGGAGCCGTCCGCCAGCGTCACCTGCCGTGCCTGCGGGTCGACCGATACCGCCGTACAGCCGCCGCGGAAGTCCACGCGGTTGCGGGCATAAAAGTCGTCCGGCCGGTATTTCATCCGCTGCCGGTCGGTCTTGCCGTACAGCAGATAGGAGATCAGCGGGCGGGAATAGGTGTGGTGCGGCTCCTGCGAAAGGACGGTGATGCGGCTGCTGCCGTCTGCGGACCGGAAGCCCTCAATGCAGCCGACGGCCGCGGCGGAGTTGCCGATGATGACCAGATGCTTCATGCCCGTTCCTCCCATTTCAGCGCCCGGTTGGGACAGCCCTGCACGCACGCCGGCATGCCGTCCGCCCGGGACGCGCACAATTCGCATTTCTGCACGCCCGCTTCGGCGTCGAGGGTGATGGCGCCGTAGGGGCAGGTCAGGATGCAGGTGTAGCAGCCGACGCATTTGTCCCGGTCCAGGCGGATGATCCCGTCCTGCACGTTCAGCGCGCCGGTGATGCAGCTTTTAACGCACAGCGGCTGCTCGCAGTGGCGGCAGCCGACCGCGAGCGACGACTGGTTGTCGCCTTCCACCTGGATGCGCGGATAGAGCATGGCGTCCTTGAGCGCCGTGACCATATCGCGTTTGCCGGAGTTTGCGAACGCGCAGTAGTATTCGCACAGGTGGCAGCCGAGGCACCACTTCTCGTCCATATAGACCCGCTTCAAGCCGATTCCCTTCTTCCTGTTTTATTCGCCGGCGTGTTTGACGCCGAGGATCGCCAGCTCCCGGTCGGTCAGCCCAACCCCCCTGAGCATCAGGCGGTTGCCGCGCAGCGCTTCGACCGAGTTGATCCCCATGCCGCCCATCATTTCCTTGATCTCATGCGTCCAGGCGTTGACCAGGTTGACCAGCCGTTCGGCGCCGGTCTCGGGGTTGAGCCGCTTGACCAGGTCGGGGCGCTGGGTGGCGATGCCCCAGTTGCATTTCCCCGCATGGCAGGTCCGGCACAGGTGGCAGCCCAGCGCGAGCAGCGCGGCGGTGCCGATATACACCGCGTCCGCTCCGAGCGCAATCGCCTTGACCACGTCGGCGCTCGAACGGATGCTGCCGCCGGCGACGATGGAGATGTCGCCGCGGATGCCCTCCTCCCGCAGCCGCTGGTCCACCGCGGCGAGGGCCAGCTCAATCGGGATGCCGATGTTGTCGCGGATACGGGTCGGCGCCGCGCCGGTGCCGCCGCGGTAGCCGTCGATGGCGAGGATATCCGCGCCGCTGCGGGCGATGCCGCTGGCGATGGCGGCGATGTTGTGCACCGCCGCGACCTTGACGATCACCGGCTTGCGGTAGCCGGTGGCCTCCTTGAGGGAATACACCAGCTGGCCGAGGTCCTCGATGGAGTAGATGTCGTGGTGCGGGGCGGGGGAGATCGCGTCCGACCCTTCCGGGATCATGCGGGTGCGGGAGACGTCCGCGACGATTTTGGCCCCCGGCAGATGCCCGCCGATGCCGGGCTTGGCGCCCTGGCCGATCTTGATTTCGATGGCGGCGCCGGCCTCCAGATAGTCCTTATGCACCCCGAAGCGGCCGGAGGCCACCTGCACGATGGTGTTGGCGCCGTAGGGGTAGAAATCCGGATGCAGGCCGCCCTCGCCGGTGTTGTAGTAAATGCCCAGCTCCTGCGCCGCCCTGGCGAGCGCCGCGTGCGCATTGTAGCTGATCGAGCCGTAGCTCATCGCGGAAAACAGGATCGGGGTGCTGAGCTTCAGCCGCGGCGTCCGGTTGTCCCGGATGCGGCCGTTTTCGTCCCGCTCGACCCGGTGCGGCTTCTTGCCGAGGTAGGTTCTCGTCTCCATCGGCTCGCGCAGCGGGTCGATCGGCGGGTTGGTCACCTGCGAGGCGTTGACCAGCAGCTTATCCCAGTAGACGGGATAGGGCTGGGGATTGCCCATCGAGGACAGCAGCACGCCGCCGGTTTCGGCCTGCCGGTAGATCTGCCGGATGCTGTCGCCGGTCCAGTTGGCGTTGGGACGGAAGGTGTGGTCGGACTTGACGATCTTCAGCGCCCCGACCGGGCACAGCGACACGCAGCGGTGGCAGGCCACGCATTTGGCGTTGTCGGCGGCCATCTTTCCGGTGTCGGGGTTGAGCGCGTGCACCTCGTTGGCGCACTGCCGCTCGCACACCCGGCAGGTGATGCAGCGGTTGTAATCCCGCACCACTTCAAATTCCGGGGCAAAATAATTGACCGGCATCACGCATCCTCCCTTTCCTGCTGTCGTTCATCGAGCCGGACGATCACCGGCTCGCCGCCGCGGGGCGCCCGGATGCGGTCGAGCTCCGGCTCGATGACCCGTATGGCGCATTCCTCGCTCGCGGCATAGAACATGTCGCCCTTTTCGGCCACCACCATCGACCGCAGCTTCAGCCGGTCGTTGAGCGCCATCATCCCGCCGTCGAAGGACAGCAGGATGGAGAACGGCCCGGTGATCAGCAGCGGGGCGAAGGTGTCCCGCAGGTAGGTGAGCGTCTCCCGCTTTTCCGGGGACTGCCGCCCGATGGTGTCCCAGAACGGCGCCGCGACCACGCCCGCCGCCTCTTCGAGGGTGAGCCCCTGCTTGCGCATGAGGTAGTCGAAAATATAGGTAATCACCTCGGTATCGGTCTGCAGCGTGCACTTGTAGCCGAACATTTCCACCCAGCGCCGGTTGGCGTCATAGGAGGAAATCTCGCCGTTGTGCACCACGGCGGCATCCAGCAGGGCAAACGGATGCGCGCCGCCCCACCATCCCGGCGTGTTGGTCGGATACCGCCCGTGCGCCGTCCAGCAGTAGCCCGCGTATTCGTCGAGCTTGTAAAACGCACCGACATCCTCCGGATAGCCCACCGCCTTGAACACGCCCATGTTTTTGCCGCTCGAGAAGATGTAGGCGCCCGCAATATGCGTGTTGACCCGGATGACGCACCGCGCGACAAACTCCCGCTCGTCGAGCTGGCTGTCCGACAGCTTGTGCGGCAGCGGGGTGACGAAATACCGCCAGATGAGCGGCTCGTCGGTGATGCTCGGCACCTTCCGGGTGGGGATTTTCGACAGGTTGATGATGTCGAAATGCCGTTCCAGGAATTTTTCACATTCCTGCTTGGCCGCCGTGTCGTCGTAGAAGACGTGGAAGGCATAGTAATCCTTATATTCGGGATATATCCCATAGCCGGCGAATCCGCCGCCCAGGCCGTTGCTCCGGTCGTGCATGACGGCGATCGACCGGATAATCCGCCCGCCGTCCACCCGCGCGCCCGAGCGGGAGAACAGGCCGGATATGGCGCATCCCGACGGGATGCGGACCTCTCCTTCTCTTTGCATGCCTTGCATGCCGCTGCCCCCTTCTGCCGGCCGGCGCCGTTGCATACGCCTGGCCGCTTTTTAAAAAAGGTGTCCGCAGCAAAACCCTTCCGGAAAACGCTCCGTAAGGCTTTGCAGCGAACACCTTTGTTCTCTTCCTTGGTAGTATAGCACGATGCAGGATCGAAGTCAAGATGTTTCATAAAAAAAGATATAAACGTTTTTTCTTTGGGTTCTAAGCGGAAAATTGAAATATTTTAGAAAAAACTTGCAAAATGGGGTTGACAAGTGCATGCGGCGGGCGTATAATGCGGATGTAAACAGCAAAGGCGCTGCGGAAGTGTTCCGCGGCGCCTTTTTTCGTCCCTGTACAGCAGGGGCGGAGGAAAGGAGCGGTTAATCATGATGGAAGAACGCGGTATGGCGGTGGAAAAAATCCCCGAGCTGTTCGGCAGCATGGTGTTCAACGACCGTGTGATGCGGGAGCGTCTGCCCAAGGAGACGTACAAGGCGCTGAAACGGACCATGGAGCTGGGCAAGCACCTGGATCCGGACATTGCCGGTGTGGTGGCGAACGCGATGAAGGACTGGGCGGTGGAGAAGGGGGCGACCCATTTCACCCACTGGTTCCAGCCGATGACCGGCGTCACGGCGGAAAAGCACGACAGCTTTATCTCGCCGGACGGCAAGAGCGCGGTGATCATGGAATTCAGCGGCAAGGAGCTGGTCAAGGGCGAGCCGGATGCCTCGAGCTTCCCCTCCGGCGGCCTGCGCGCGACCTTTGAGGCGCGGGGCTATACCGCGTGGGACCCGTCGTCGTACGCCTTTATTAAGGATAATACGCTGTGCATCCCGACGGTGTTCTGTTCCTATGGCGGCGAGGCGCTGGACAAAAAGACCCCGCTGCTGCGGTCGATGGAGGTCATCAACAAGCAGGCGCTGCGGATCCTGCGGCTGTTCGGCAATACCGAGGTCACCCGCGTCAACACGACGGTCGGCCCGGAGCAGGAGTATTTCCTGGTGGACGAAAAGCTGTACCGGCAGCGGGAGGACCTGATGCTCTGCGGGCGCACGCTGTTCGGCGCCAAGCCGCCCAAGGGCCAGGAGCTGGAGGATCACTATTTCGGCACCATCAAGCCGCGTGTGGCCGCGTATATGGAGGACCTGGACGACGAGCTGTGGAAGCTCGGCATCTTTGCCAAGACCAAGCACAACGAGGTGGCGCCCGCACAGCATGAGCTTGCGCCGATTTTTACCGATACCAACATGGGCACCGACCACAACCAGCTGACCATGGAGACGATGAAAAAGGTCGCGCAGCGGCACGGGCTGGCCTGCCTGCTGCACGAAAAGCCGTTCGAGGGGATCAACGGCAGCGGCAAGCACAACAACTGGTCGATTTCCACCAACACCGGCGTCAACCTGCTTGAGCCGGGGGATTCGCCGCAGGAAAATGCACAGTTCCTGTTATTTTTAACTGCAGTTATCAAAGCTGTGGACGAATACCAGGATCTGCTGCGGGTGTCGGTGGCGAGTGCGGGCAACGATCACCGGCTCGGTGCGAATGAGGCGCCGCCGGCCATCGTGTCCATGTTCCTCGGCGACGACCTCACCGGAATCCTCCAGGCGATCGAAACCGGCACGGCGTACAGCCAGAAGGACAAGGAGGTCATGAAGGTCGGGGTGCATATCCTGCCGCGGTTCCCGAAGGATACCACCGACCGCAACCGCACCTCGCCGTTTGCGTTCACCGGCAACAAATTCGAGTTCCGGATGCTCGGGTCCGACCTGTCCATCGCCGGGCCGAACATCATTCTCAACACCATCGTGGCCGAGGAGCTGTCGCTTTTTGCGGATACCCTCGAGCAGGCGGAGGATTTTGGCGCCGCGCTGCAGGAGCTGATCAAAACCACCATCGCCGAACATAAGCGGATCATCTTCAACGGCAATAACTACGCGCCTGAGTGGGTGGAGGAAGCGGAGAAGCGCGGCCTGCTCAACCTGAAGACCACCGCCGACGCCCTGCCGTATTTTGTTGCCGAGAAGAATGTGCGGCTGTTTACCAAGCATAAGATTTTCACCGAAACCGAGCTGCATTCGCGGTATGAGATCCTGATGGAGAGCTACGCGAAAAAGCTGCGGATTGAGGCGCTGACCATGGCCGATATGGCGCGGCGGCAGATCCTGCCGGCGGTCACGGCGTATACGCGGGAACTGACGGCCTCCGCGCTGGATAAAAAGCGGCTTTCCCCGGATATCGCCTGCGACTACGAGGAGGACACCGCCAAAAAGCTGTCCGCCTGCGCGGGCGCGCTCTACCGCGCGGTGGAGCAGCTCCAGGGGGATATTGCCAGCGCCGACGCGATCGGCGACGTGACCGAACAGGCCGTATTTTATAAGGATACGGTGCTCGGCGATATGGCGGCCGTCCGCGCGCCGGCCGACGAGGCGGAGGGCCTGATGTCCAGGGAGGCCTGGCCGTTCCCGGGCTATACCGACCTGCTGTACGGCGTCTGACCGCCCGGTTTCCCTGCCAAACGAAAAAGCACGCCCGGAGAATTTTTCTCCGGGCGTGCTTCGCAAAAAATAGTGCACAAAAAGTTTTCGCCCGCCTTTTTCGAAAAGGCGGCGGGGTCAAGGGGCGG
>USCI01000055.1 GCA_900553255.1 uncultured Oscillospiraceae bacterium
AAAGGATTTCGCGTCCGGCGGGACGCGACCAAAGGCTTTGCCTTTGGAATCCACCACCTTTTGAAAAAGGCGGCCGAAAACTTTTTGTGCACTATTTTTTGCGAAACGACTTTCTTGACAGTCTGAAATGCCCCCTGTGGCAACAGGGGCATTGGGATATTTTACGCCTTGAGCAGCGCCTTTGCCGCGGCGGTCAGCCGCTCGGCCATCGCTTCGGCCGCCGCTTTGTCGGTGCCGGTGGCGGTGACGTACGCCTTGATTTTCGGCTCGGTGCCGGAGGGGCGCACGATCACGCCGGCGCCGTCCTCCAGGCCGAAGACCAGCACGTTGGATTTCGGCAGGGTGAGCGCCGTTTCCGCCCCGGTGCGCATGTCCACGCTGCGGGAGGCCAGATAGTCGGAGAACCGGACCACCGCCAGGCCGGCGATCTCCTGCGGGCGGTTTTCCCGCAGGGATTCCATCAGCTTCTGCATCGTCGCCATGCCCTCCGCGCCCTCGAACTCCGCGTTGATCAGGATATGGCGGAAAACGCCGAATTCGGCATACAGCTCATCGAGCACGTCGAGCAGGCTCTTGCCCTGCTTCTTGTAATACGCGGCCATCTCGCAGATGAGCATGGAGGCGTTCACGCCGTCCTTGTCCCGCACATAGGTGCCGGACAGGTAGCCGTAGCTCTCCTCGAAACCGAAGACGTAGCGCTCCGGGTGTCCTTCCTTTTCGAGCAGGCTGATCTGCTCGCCGATATACTTGAAGCCGGTGAGCACCTCCCGCACCTCGCAGCCGAATTTTTCGGCGATGCGCAGCACCAGGTCGGAGGTGACGATGGTCTTGACGGTGACCGGATGCGCGGGCAGGGTGCCCAGCTCGGTGCGGGTGGTCAGCACATAGTTGAGCAGCAGGCAGCCCACCTCGTTGCCGGTCATCAGGGTATAGCCGCCGTCGTCGAGCACCGCGATGCCCACCCGGTCGCAGTCCGGGTCGGTGGCGAGCAGCAGATCCGGCTTCACCGTTTCCGCCAGCTTCAGCGCACACGCAAACGCCTGGCGGATTTCCGGGTTCGGGTACGGCGCGGTCGGGAAGTTCCCGTCCGGGTTCTCCTGCTCCGGCACCACCGAAAGCTCCGACACCCCGATGCGGCGCAGCATCTCCCGCACCGGCTTGTTTCCGGTGCCGTTGAGCGGGGTATACACCACCTTGAGCGGCACCTCGCGGCAGATGCCGGGGCGCAGCTGCTCGCCGGCGACACGCTGCAGGAAGTCCTCGAGCAGTTCCGGCCCGATCACCTTAATCCGGCCGTCGCGCACCGCTTCGCTGTAATCGGTGACCTTCACGCCGTCGAAGATTTCCACCTTGCGGATGTACGCCGTCACGGCGTTCGCGTCCGCGTCGGTCATCTGGCAGCCGTCCGCGCCGTAGCATTTATAGCCGTTGTATTTGGCGGGGTTATGGCTGGCGGTGATCATGATGCCCGCCTGGCAGTGCAGCGAGCGCACCGCAAACGAAAGCACCGGCGTGGGCTCGAGCTCGTCGAAAATATGCACCTTTATCCCGTTGGCCGCGAGCACCCGCGCCGCCTCCCGCGCAAACAGCGGCGACTTGATGCGCGAGTCGAACGAGATCGCCACGGCGCTGCCGCTGCCCCTGCCGTTGAGGTAGTCGGCAAGTCCCTGGGTGGCCTTGCGCACGGTATAGATATTCATCCGGTTTTCCCCCGCGCCGATCACCCCGCGCAGTCCGCCGGTGCCGAAGGCCAGCTCGCGGTAAAACCGGTCGAGGATTTCCTCGTCCTTTCCGGCAATGCTTTTGAGCTCGTCGAGCAGGTCCGGGTCCTCGGTCGCCCGCTGCTTCCAGCGCGCGTAATTATCCATCATGGATTTGTCGCACATTCAGAATCCTTCCTTTCGCTTCAGTCCGGGAGCCTTTCGGCGCCGCGGCTTGTCCGGCCGGACAGCCCCGCGTCCGCCCTTTCCTGATATTCCCTGTCTATCATACACCAAATGCCCCCGGGATGGCAAGGCGTATTCTGTCGGGATGCAAAGGGGAATTTCGCGAAATATCCGAAAATCTTTAGAATTCCCCTCTTTTTTCTCGATGGGAAATACGGTATAATATACCGTGAGACCGCTTGTTCAGCGGTTGGCAATCCTGTTTTTTCAGCCGGCGGCCAGCCGCCGGAGCACAGGCGGGTTCCGCCGGGGAAGGAGTTTTCAGCATATGGCTAACAAACAGGTGCGGGTCACCATCTGCGGCACGGGTTACACGCTGTCCACCGACGATGCGGAGGAATATGTCCTGAGGATCGCCGATCAGGTGGAAAAATCCATGAAGACGATGATGAACGAAAACGACCGCATTTCCACGTTGATGGCCGCGGTGATCACCGCGCTCAACAACGCCGACGACGCGGCGAAAGCGACCGTTTCGGCGGACAATCTGCGCGCGCAGATCAAGGATTTCATCGAGGAAAACGCCAAGCTGCGGCAGGAGGCGGACAGCGCGAACCGCGAGTGTGAGCGCCTGCGCCGTGAGCTGATGGATATGCGCTCGTCCCGCTCATGAGCGGCGGAAACATCGAGATCCTCGCGCCGGCCGGCTCGCCCGAGGCGCTGACCGCTGCGGTGCGCTGCGGCGCGGATGCGGTGTATCTGGGTGTCGGGCGCTTCAATGCCCGGCGCGCGGCACACAATTTTGCGCCGGAGGATATGCCGGAAACGGTGCGCTACTGCCATGCCCGCGGCACGGCGGTGCATCTCGCACTCAACACGCTGGTGCGGGAGGACGAAATGCGCGACGCGCTCGCCCTCGCGGAGCAGGCGTGCGCCTGGGGCGTCGATGCGCTGATTATACAGGACCGCGGCCTGGCGCGGCGGATTCATGCGGCGGCGCCGGATATGCCGCTGCATGCTTCCACCCAGCTGTCCTGCCACACCCCGTCCGGGGTGGAGGAGCTGCGGGATTACGGGTTCTCCCGGGTGGTGCTCGCGCGGGAGATGAGCCGGGAGGAGATCGCCGAATGCGTCGGCCTCGGCTGCGAAACCGAGGTGTTTGCCCACGGGGCGCTGTGCATGTGCGTATCCGGGCAGTGTCTGCTGTCCGCGATGCTCGGCGGCCGCAGCGGCAACCGCGGCATGTGCGCGCAGCCCTGCCGGCTGCCGTTCGCGCCGGCGGGCGGCAGCCCGGCCGGAGACCGGACGGCGCTGAGCCTGAAGGATTTGTGTCTGCTGGACTATGTGGAGCAGCTGCGGGAAGCCGGTGTCGATTCCCTGAAAATCGAGGGACGGATGAAGCGGCCGGAATACGTGGCGGCTGCGGTGACCGCTTACCGCGCGGCCGCGGACGGGCAGCCGGCGGACCGGCAGCTGACAGAGGATCTGCAGGCGGTGTTTTCCCGGTCGGGCTTTACCGACG
The DNA here is from genome assembly GCA_900553255.1 of uncultured Oscillospiraceae bacterium. Lineage (GTDB taxonomy): Bacteria > Bacillota > Clostridia > Oscillospirales > Acutalibacteraceae > UMGS1591. The sequence continues at coordinate 3,409 of USCI01000055.1, forward strand.
GCTACTACCGCGGCCGGCGGGACGCCGCGCTGTTCGGCAGCCGGCGGCGGGAGGACGTCACTGCGGCGACGGCGGAGGTGTTCAGCCGTCTGCACCGCCTGTACGACAGGGAAAATCCGCGGGTGCCGCTGGCGCTCATCTTTACGATGCGCGCCGGCGCGCCGGTGCGGCTGGAAGGGCGTTCGGGGGATACCGCCGTACAAGCGGAGGGGCCTGTCCCCGAAGCGGCGGTGCACCGGCCGCTGTCCGTCCAGCGGGCGGCGGAGCAGCTGCGCAAGACCGGCGGCACGCCGTTTTTGCCGCCGGAGGTGGACTGCCGCATGGCGGACGGGCTTACGGTGCCGCTTTCGGCGCTCAATGCGCTGCGGCGGGAGGTGTGCGACCGGCTGCTGGACATGCGCGGTGAAACGGCGCCGGTGTCGTTTACGTATACGCAGGAGCCGCCGTGTGTATCCCGCGCACAGCGGTCGGATTCCCCCAAACTTGTGGCGCGGTTTGCCGATGCGGCGCAGTGCCCGGAGGACGGGGACATGGATGCGGCGGTCGTGCCGCTGGATACCCCGCCGGAGGTGCTGCGGCGGCTGTGTGCGCGGCGGCCGACGGGGGTGGAGATCCCCCGCGGACTGTTCGGGGCCGATGAGGCGGCGCGGCGGCTGCTCGCGGCGGCGAAGGACGCCGGTGCGGCATTCGCGCTGTGCGGCGGTGTCGGGGCGGTGCGGCTCGCCCGGGAGGCTTCGCTCCCGCCGGTGGGCGGTTTCGGGCTGAATGTGGCCAACCGCGATGCCCTGCGCGCGTATGCGGAGGAAGGGGCCGCGGCGGCGGTGCTGTCGATGGAGCTGACCTTTGCGCAGATGGCGTTTGCCGCGCGGGGGCAGGCGGCGATCCCGGCGGGGGCGCTGGTCTATGGGCATCAGCCGCTGATGCTGCTGCGGGCGTGCCCGCGCCGCGCGGCGGAGGGCTGTGCGGGCTGCGGCGACAGCCGGCCGCGGGCGATGACCGACCGCCGCGGTGCGGTATTCCCGCTGGAATGCGGGCGCGACCGGCCGGGCGGCTGTGTGGAGCTGCTCAACGGCGACTGCCTGTTCTGGGCGGACAGGCGCAATGAGCTGCCGCCGCTGGATTTCTGGCTGCTGCATTTCACCGGCGAGGATGCCGGGGAGGTACGCGAAACCCTGCGCGCCTACCGCAGCGGCGGCCGGCCGCCGGAACGGCTCACCCGGGGCTTGTACCGCCGCGGCGTGGAATAATACGGAAAAATTATCCGAACGATACAGAAGGGACGGCATGGATTCTATGACAGTGAAATTTCAGAAGCTGCATGAGCAGGCCAGGATCCCGCAGCGCTCCACCGAGGGCAGCGCGGGGATGGATTTATGCGCACGCATCGACGAGCCGGTGACGGTGCCGGCCGGCGGCCGGGTGGGGATCCCCACCGGCATCGCGATGGGGCTGCCCGGCCCGGAGACGGTCGGACTGGTCTTCGCGCGCAGCGGTTTGGCGGTCAAGCACGGGCTGGCGCTCTCCAACGGCGTGGGGGTGATCGACAGCGACTATACCGGCGAAATCAGGGTGGGGCTGGTCAACCTGTCGGACAAGGCCTACACCATCGAGCCGGGCGAGCGCATCGCACAGCTGGTGATTATGCCGGTGCTGCTGCCGGAGGTCGAGCTGGTGGAGGCCCTGGAGGAAACCGCGCGCGGAGCGGGCGGTTTTGGCTCTACCGGAAGAAAATAACAGTGGATGCAATTAACAACGGATAACTGAAAGGATTGTTTGGGGTTGAAGGCAAAAAATACGCTGATCCTGGTTTTCCTGCTGCTTGCCGCGGTGGTGCTGTCGGCGCTGATCGGTACGCTGACCGAGGGGGTGGAGTTCCTGCGGTGGCTGACCTGGGGCGATTCGGTGGGGTTTGACACGGTCAATCTCGACCTCGCGATCATCAATGTCAGCTTTTCCTTTAAAATGCAGGTGAATGTCCTGCAGGTGGTGCTCATCGGTGCGGCGCTGCTGCTGTATAAAAAGGTCCGCTGAGAAACGGCGGCGGGGAGCGAAGGAGGACGTGGGGAAAATGAACTGGATTTTGGCCTCCGCTTCGCCGCGGCGCCGGGAGATCTGCGAGCGGATGGGCGTGGCGGTGGAGGTTGTTCCGGCGGCCGGCGAGCCGCCGCTGGACCGGTCGCTGCCGCTGGAGGAAGCGGTGCGTCAGGTGGCGCGCGCCAAGGCGGAGGAGGTCGCCGCACGCTGTCCGGGGCGACGGGTGCTCGGCGCGGACACGGTGGTGGAAATCGACGGGCAGGTGCTCGGCAAGCCGCAGGACGAACGGCAGGCGGCCGCCATGCTGCGGCGGCTTTCGGGGCGCACCCACCGGGTGCTGACCGGCGTATGGGCGGCGGGGCCGGACTGCGGCTGCGGCTTTACGTCGGCGGCGCAGGTGGAATTTGAGCCGATGACCGACCGGGAGATCGCCGCGTATGTGGCGACCGGCGAGCCGATGGATAAGGCGGGCGCCTACGGGATCCAGGGGCTTGGCATGCGTTTTGTCCGCGGGATTGTCGGGGATTATTACACGGTTATGGGGCTCCCGGGCGCGGCGCTGTGGCGATTTCTGCAGCAATTTCCGGAAAACGGATGAATTCTGCGGGAATTCCGCTGTCAGGCAAATTTTTTATTGAGAATTTTTTCCTGACAGTATATAATATAAGGACTGGCGGCCAAATATAGTAAGGAATAGGGCTGTGGGCCGGCAGGATCAGGAAATGAACAAAGGGCGACGTGTTGTCCGCGGTGCGCGGCAGGCTTACGGCCGGCAAGGCGGCGGACAGCGGCTCAAAGCGCCAGAATACACGCGGGGTGACCGCGATCCGGAAAGGAAGTCAAAGCTTATGTTTTTTAATCGGGATATCGGTATCGATCTGGGAACGGCGAATACCCTCGTTTATATGCGCGGCAAGGGCATCGTCATGCGCGAGCCGTCGGTGGTTGCGGAGGACGTCCGCAACCATGCGGTTATGGCGGTCGGCAGCGAGGCGAAGGAAATGATCGGCCGTACGCCGGGTTCCATCTCCGCAGTGCGCCCGCTTAAGGACGGCGTGATCGCGGATTTTGATATCACGGCGGAAATGCTCCGCTATTTCATCAAGCGCACCGTCAAGTCCGGCATCTTCAGCCGCCCGCGCGTGATCGTGTGCATCCCCTCCGGCGTCACCGAGGTCGAGCGCCGCGCGGTGGATGAAGCGGCACGGCAGGCGGGCGCCAAGGAGGTCGAGCTGATCGACGAGCCGATGGCGGCCGCCATCGGCGCCGGGCTCCAGGTCGCGGAGGCGGCCGGCTGCATGGTGGTGGATATCGGCGGCGGCACCTCCGAGGTCGCGGTCATTTCGCTGGGCGATATCGTCACCTCCTGCTCGGTGCGCACCGCGGGCGACGATTTTGATGAGGCGATCATTTCCTATATTAAAAAGAAGTATAACCTGCTCATCGGTGAACGCACGGCAGAGGATATCAAAATCAGCATCGGCTCCGCCTTCCCGTCCGAGGAGGAAACCTCGATGGAGGTCAAGGGCCGCAACCTGATCGACGGCCTGCCCAAGAACATCACCGTGTCCTCCGAAGAGGTACGCGAGGCGCTTGCGGATCCGGTCAGCGCCATTGTGGACGCCATCCGCTCCACCCTTGAACGCACCCCGCCGGAGCTGTCCGCCGACATCATCGACAACGGCATCATGCTCACCGGCGGCGGCGCGCTGCTGCGCGGCCTTGACGTGCTGGTCGCGCGGGAAACCGGCATGCCGGTGCATGTGGCGGAGAACCCGCTCGACTGTGTGGCGGTCGGCACCGGCAAGTGCCTGGACATCGGCGTGGTGAGCAATTTCCGCTCCAACCGGTCTAAATAACAACAGTTAATAATAACGAATAATCTTTACACGGGACACATTGTCCGAAGAGGAGGTCATCGTGAAAGATTTCTTCAAAAGCCTGGGCTTCAAGGTGCTCGCGGCGGTGGCGCTGCTGCTGGTCGGCGTGATGATCTACGCTGCTTCCACCGGCGGCCTGGCCAACATACCGGCGACCATAACCGGGGCGATTGTGTCTCCCCTGCAGTCGCTGGGGGCGAGCATATCCAACGGCTTTAGCAGCTTCCTCGGGATCTTTACCGATTCCGGCGAGCTGCAGAAGGAGATCGACGCGCTGCAGGAGGAAAACAATCAGCTGCGCCAGCAGCAGGTGGAGCTCGACGAGCTTCGGCGGGAAAATGAAGACCTGCGCAAATACCTCGGGGTCAAGGAAGAGAATCCCGATTATGAATTTGTACCCGCCAAGATTATTGCGCAGGATCCCTCCGACCCGGCGTACAACTTTTCGATCGGCAAGGGTTCCCTCGACGGGATCCACCGGGACGACCCGGTGATCACCCCGGAGGGGCTGGTCGGTGTGGTATACGAGGTGTACCCCAACTGGGCGAAGGTGCGCACCATCCTCGACCCGAACGTTGCGGTGAGCGCGATTGTGTCCCGGACGAGCGATACCTGCATCACCGGCGGCACGCTGCCGCTGGCACGGGAAGGGCTGACCCGGCTGAACATGCTGCCGCGGGAAACCGGCGCGACGGTGGGGGATTATATCGTCACCGCGGGCAAGGGCGGCATTTACCCGCCGGGGCTGCGCATCGGGAAAATCACCGAGATCAAGCCGGATTCCGACGGCCTGACGGTGTATGCCACCATTGAACCGTTCGCCGATATCCGCAACCTATCGTCGGTTTTTGTGATTACCAATTTTGCTGAAAAGAATCAGCTCGAGGAATAACGGCGCCGTTCCGGCGGCTTGGGGCGGCCTGCCGTTTTCCCGGCAGGGGCGGCCCTGCACAGGTGAAGGGGAAGAACAGGAAGAGGGGGGCGAACAGCCCCTCTTTCACGTTCCATAACGGATATGCGCGGCGGCTGCGCAGGAGGTGAGCCGATGACCGAACTGGATAAGATGGGGGACCGCAATCCGATGCACCGGCTCGGCTCCCGCTACATCAAATGGACGGCCTACGGGCTGTGGCTGCTGCTGGTGTGCGTGCTGCAGAATACGCCGCGGCTGATCCCGCCGGTGTTTGGCGCCAGGCCGCTGCTGGTGGTGCCGCTGGTGGTCTGCATCGCGATGTACACCGGGCCGGTCGGCGGCGCAGCGGCAGGGGTTGCGGCCGGGCTGCTGTGGGATATGTATTCCACCCGCCTGCTGGGCTTCAATGCGCTGCTGCTGCTGATCATCGGCTGTGCGTGCGGGCTGCTGGTCCGCCTGCTCATCCGCAACAATCTTTTGTCGGCGCTGCTGTTTTCGGCGGCGGCGCTCATCATCCAGGGGCTGGCCGACTGGCTGGGGAATTATGTGATCCTGGCGGTTCCCGATGCGGTCTTTGTGCTGGTGCACACCATTCTGCCGAACATGGCCTACAGCCTGGTGCTGTCCCCGCTGATTTACCTGATTACCAAAATGATCGCCAGGCTTTTGGCAAAACGAGAGTAACACGGAGTATATTTTGATTATAAAATACTGATGGTTTTAGTCTATCGCTTTCAGGAAAGGAACGGACGCCGGATGAGAAACGACAACGCCAATAACCGCATCAGCAAACGCCGTGCCATCGCCCTGGTGGTGGTGATTGCATTCGTGTTCGGCATATACTCCATGCGGCTGTTCCAGGTGCAGATTGTGGAGGGGGAGCAGTACGCCAGCATCGCGGAAAGCACCTATTCCACCGAGATCCCGGTGTCGGCGTCCCGCGGGGAGATCCTCGACCGGCACATGCGCCCGATGGCGGTGAACCGGACGAGCTACCAGGTGCTGTTTGATTACGTCTTTTTCCCGCACGGCTCCGGCAGTGAGCTGCAGCACGCCCAGAACGAGATCATCCTTGCGCTCACCGAGCTGCTCGATGCGGCGGGCGAGGAATGGAACGATACGCTGCCGATTTCCCACAACCCGCCGTTTACCTTTGACGAGGAGCGCGAGCAGAGCATCGCTTCGCTGAAAAACGACCTGCGGATGGCGGACTACGCCACGGCACAGAACTGCCTGGATGCGCTGATCGAGCTATACGAACTGGAAAATTATGATGCTGCACAACAGCGGGTAATCGCCGGCGTGCGGTATGAAATGGTGCTGACCGGGTTCAGTGCCAGCAACCCGTTTGTGTTTTCGGGGAATATATCGGAGGAAACCGCCTACAACATCATGGAAAACAGCCAGACCTATACCGGGGTGATCGTACAGCCGACCGCGGTGCGCGAATATGTGTCCGGCACCATCGGCGCCCATCTGATCGGCACGGTCAGCGCCATCTATGCGGACGATTTTGAGTCGCTGGAGGATATGTACGCGCAGGGCTACCGTCTCAACGATATGATCGGCCGCGGCGGCATTGAGAGCGCGATGGAGTCGGTGCTGCGCGGCACCGCCGGCAAGACCACCCTCATCAAGGATTCGTCCGGCAAGGTGGTCAACAAATACGAAAGCCAGGCGCCGGTACCGGGCAGCACGGTGGTGCTCACACTGGATATGGCGCTGCAGGCGGTGGCACAGCAGGCGCTCGACGACAAGATCACCGAGCTGCGGGCACAGCCTGAAGGCGAGGACGGCCAGGACGTCACCAGCGGTTCGGTGGTGATGCTGGATGTGAAGACCGGCGGCGTGCTGGTGTGCGCGAGCTGGCCGGGCTACGACCTGTCGCGGTATTATGCCGACTATGAGGAAATCAGCAGCAACCCGGATAAGCCGCTGTTCAACCGGGCGCTGTACGGCGCCTTTCCCTGCGGCTCCACGATGAAGCCGGGCGTCGCCCTCGCGGCACTGACCGAGGGGACCATAAACCGCAATTCCACCCCGTATTATTGTAATCGATTTTACGATTATTTTGGCGAGGGCAATGAGCTGAAATGCCTGGGCTATCACGGCAACGCCAACGTCATCTATGCGCTGCAGGAGTCCTGCAACGTGTTTTTCTATGAGGTGGGCCGTCTGCTCGGCATCAATAAGATGAACCAGTACAGTGAGCTGTACGGGCTCGGGCAGAAAACCGGCATTGAGATCGGGGAGAGCACCGGTATACTCGCCGGCCCGGCTCAGCGCAGCGCGGCCGGCGGCATCTGGACGGCGGGCGACACCGTCCAGGCGGCCATCGGCCAGTCGGACAATGCCTTCACCCCCATCCAGCTCGCGGCCTACACCATGACCATCGCCAACGACGGCGTGCGGTACAAGACCCATCTGGTCGATTCCATCCATCACTATGACGGCACGGTGGAAAAAATCGAGCCGGAGGTCGCCGCGCGGGTCAGCTTTACGCAGGAGGCCATCGATGCGGTGCGGGAAGGCATGATCCGGGTGGTGACCGACGGCACCGCCAGCTCGGCGTTCAGCCGCGGCAACGTCGGCTACACGGTGGCGGCGAAGACCGGTACCGCGCAGAACAGCACGAACCGGTCCGACCACGGGACCTTCATCGCCTACGCCCCGGTGGAGGATCCGGAGGTGGCCATTGCGGTGGTGATGGAAAACGGCACCTCCCGGCCGGCGGCCGATGTGGGCAGGGCGGTGCTGGATGCCTATTTTGCCGCGAAAACCCAGTCGCAGGGGCCGACGGCGCCCGGGGAGCTCCTGCCGTGACGGCAGTGAGCAGTATGCACAGAGCAGAGGGAGGAATTTCTCTGTTTGCATAGCCGAAAAACCATTGCCTTTATGGCGGGGACATGGTATACTTTAGAGAAGGCATAACGCGATTTTGGCGCAGACGCCCGGCAGCGGAGGATGACGGCGCCAAACCGCTTTTCCCCAGTTCCGGCGAAAGGTATGGTCATCGACATGGGCTGCGTATCCGTTATAACGTCCGGCAAGGGCGGCGCGGGAAAATCCACCGTGACGGCGGGCCTTGGCTGTGCGCTGGCAAAGCTCGGGCGCAAGGTGCTGCTGGTGGACGCGGATGCGGGACTGCGCAGCCTGGACCTGATGATGGGCATCGGCGGCAGCGCGGTGTACGATATGGCCGATATCTTTGCGGGGAACTGTGAGCCGATCCGGGCGATTTATCCCTCGCCGGTGTGTCCCGGCGTGTCGGTGCTGCCGGCGCCGGTCAGCCTCGAACGGCTGTGTACGCCGGAGGACATGCGGCGGTTATGCCGCGGGTTTGCCCGCTATTATGATGACGTTCTCATCGATTCGCCGGCCGGCGTGGGTGCCGGCTTTGAGACGGCGGTCGCCAGCGCGCAGCGCGCACTGGTGGTGACGACGCCCGATATGGTTTGTGCCAGGGATGCACAGATTGTGTCCCGCCTGCTCGAGGACAGGCAGGTCCCCGCCCGTTTGCTGATCAACCGCCTGCGCGCGCGGCCGGTGATGGCCGGCCGGATGCCGGATGTGGACGAGATCATCGATACGGCGGGCTTGCAGCTGCTCGGCATTCTGCCGGAGGATGAAGCCGTGGCGGTGGCGAACGCCAATGGCCGCCCGCTGCCGTCCGACTGCTACGCGGCGGCGTGCTTCGGCAATATTGCACGGCGTTTTCTCGGCGAACAGGTCCCTTTGGCAAACCTCGAAAAAATGATTTGATTATTGAAGAAGGAGTGGATCGTGCATGAATATCGCCCTGATTGCTCATGACGCAAAAAAAGAATTGATGGTGCAGTTCTGCATCGCTTACTGCGGTGTGCTCAGCCGGCACAACCTCTGCGCTACCGGGACGACCGGCAAGATGGTCGCAGAGGCCACCGGGCTGAACATTGTCCGTTATATGAGCGGGACGCAGGGCGGAGATCAGCAGATTTCGGCGCGGATTGCCTGCGACGAGATCGACCTGCTGCTCTTTTTCCGCGACCCGATGACCGTAAAATCGCATGAGCCCAACGAAAACGACATGTTCCGCCTGTGCGATATGCGCAATATCCCGGTGGCAACCAACATCGCCACCGCCGAGGTGCTCATCCACGGCCTGGAGCGCGGCGACCTCGACTGGCGCAACATCGTCAATCCGCATCACTGAATATCCGGCGGATCACAGCGCAGCTTTAGGATTCCGGGATAGACAAAGAGGCGCACAGTGTGCGCCTCTATTTGTGTATGGACGGCGGACAGCCCCGTCCGTACCGAGAGGAGTTTTTGAACCATGGCCCTGATTACCAACGCCATCCGCGGCACGCAGGACGTGCTGCCGGGGGAAAGCCACAAATGGCAGCACATGGAACAGACCGCCCTGGCGATCGCGCGGGATTTCGGCTACCGCGAGATGCGGGTGCCGGTGTTTGAACATACCGAGCTGTTCCAGCGGTCGGTGGGCGAGACCACCGACGTGGTGCAGAAGGAAATGTACACCTTCGACGACAAGGGCGGGCGCTCCATCACGCTGCGCCCGGAGGGCACCGCCGGCATGGCGCGCGCGTTCCTCGAGCACGGCCTGAACAACGATGCGCTGCCGGTCAAGGTCGCGTATCTGACCTCCTGCTACCGCTACGAGAAGCCGCAGGCCGGACGGCTGCGGGAGTTCCACCAGTTCGGCGTCGAGTGCTTCGGCGCCGGCGCGCCGCAGGCGGACGCCGAGGTGATTACCCTTGCGCGCCTGGTGCTGGATACGCTCGGGGTGCAGGGCGTTTCGCTGCACATCAATTCCATCGGCTGCCCGGAATGCCGTGCGCGGTATCTGCAGGCGCTGCGGGACTATTTCTCGGCCCGCAAGGACGAGCTGTGCACCACCTGCCAGGGCCGGCTCGAGCGCAACCCGATGCGCATCCTCGACTGCAAATCCCCGGTCTGCTCCGCGATTGCCGCGGGCGCGCCGGTGATGCTCGACTACCTGTGTGAGGAATGCGCCGCGCATTTTGAAGCGGTAAAGGCCTGCCTCGACGAGGCGGGGGTTCCGTTTGAAATCGACACCGGCATTGTCCGCGGGCTGGATTACTACACCCGCACGGTGTTTGAATTCGTCTCCGATGCGCTGGGCGCGCAGGCGGTGGTCTGCGGCGGCGGCCGTTATGACGGCCTGATCGAGGAGCTCGGCGGCCCGCACACGCCGTCCCTCGGGTTCGGCATGGGGCTCGAGCGGCTGCTGATGGTGCTCGAGGCGCAGCAGGCCGAGTTCCCGGAGGAGCCGCGGTGCGAGGTGTACCTCGCCTCCATGGGCGAGCGTGCGGCGGTGCGCTGCTTCGGCATGGCCTCCAAGCTGCGCGAGGGCGGTGTGGCCGCGGAATGCGATACCGTGGGCCGGTCGCTCAAGGCGCAGATGCGCTACGCCGACAAGCTCGGCGCGCGGTATACCCTGGTGATCGGGGACAACGAGCTTGAGACGGGCATGGCGCGCCTCAAGGATATGGAAACCGGCGGGTGCGAGGATGTGCCGCTCGACGAGAGCCTTTACACCATCCTGTACAACAAGTCGCTGGACCGTCAGCTGGCCGGCATGGCGGATCTGCTCGGTGGCGAGTTGAACCTGGAATAACAAAAGATATGATTAACGGTGGTTTAATAAACCATCCGTATGGGGAAGGAATGGATTCAGGTGGCGGAAACATTAAAGGGTATGAAACGCACCCATTACTGCGGCCAGCTGCGCGCGGAGCATGAGGGGGAGCAGGTGACGGTCTGCGGCTGGGTGCAGCGGCAGCGTGACCTGGGACAGCTGATTTTTGTGGATCTGCGCGACCGCAGCGGCATCGTGCAGCTGGCGTTTGACGAGGGTACCGACCGGGCGGTGTTTGACAAGGCCGCTACGGTGCGCGGCGAGTATGTGCTGGCGGCGCGCGGGACGGTGCGCATCCGTTCGGCCAAGAACCCGGAGCTGCCGACCGGCGACGTGGAGGTCGCGGTCGAGGAGCTGCGGCTCCTCAACAAGGCGGAGACGCCGCCGTTTGAGATTGTGGAGAACTGCCAGACGGCGGAGGCCACCCGGCTGAAATACCGGTATCTCGACCTTCGCCGTCCCGACCTGCAGAGAAACATCCTGATGCGGCACCGGATTGCCAAGGTGACCCGCGATTATTTCGACGAACAGGGCTTCATTGAGCTGGAAACCCCGATGCTGATCCGGTCGACGCCGGAAGGGGCGCGGGACTTCCTGGTGCCGTCCCGCCTGCATCCGGGCGAGTTCTATGCGCTGCCCCAGTCGCCGCAGCTGTACAAGCAGCTGTCGATGGTGGCGGGCTTCGACCGGTATATGCAGCTTGCGCGCTGCTTCCGCGACGAGGATCTGCGTGCCGACCGCCAGCCCGAGTTTACCCAGATCGACCTGGAGATGTCCTTCGTGGACGTGGAGGACGTGCTCGCGATCGGGGAAGGCTTTATGGCGACGGTGTTTGAAAAGGTGCTCGGCGAAAAAATCCCGCTGCCGCTGCCCCGGCTGACCTATACCGAGGCGATGGAGCGGTACGGCTCCGATAAGCCCGACACCCGTTTCGGCATGGAGCTGATCGACCTGACCGAGGCGGTTAAGGGCTGCGGCTTTGGCGTATTCCGGTCGGCGGTCGAAGGCGGCGGCACGGTGCGGGCCATCACCGTCAAGGGCGGCGCCGCGGTGCTTTCCCGCAAGGAGATGGATAAGCTGACCGAATTTGTGCGCGGCATCGGGGCGAAGGGGCTCGCATGGGTGCGGCTCACCCCCGACGGCACGGCGTCCTCCTTCGGCAAGTTCCTTACCGAGGAGGAGATGGCGGCGCTGCTGAAGACCGCCGGCGCCGAAACCGGCGACGCGGTGCTGATTGTCGCGGATACGGTCAAAAAGCATGTGCTTACCACCCTCGGCGCGCTGCGGCTGGAGGTGGCGGGCCGCATGCAGATCGAGCGCAAGGGATATAACCTGCTGTGGATCACCGAGTTCCCGTTCTTCGAGTACGACGAGGAGGCCGGGCAGTATGTGGCGATGCACCACCCCTTCACTGCGCCGCTCGACGAGTGCATCCCGTATCTCGACAGCGCGCCCGAAAAGGTGTTTGCCAAGGCGTACGACCTGGTGCTCAACGGCATCGAGCTGGCGAGCGGCTCCATCCGCATCACCGATCCGGAGCTGCAGGGGCGGATGTTCCGCGCGCTGGGGCTGTCCGACGAGGAGGCGCACGAAAAATTCGGCTTCCTGACCGATGCGTTCCGCTACGGCGCCCCGCCGCACGGCGGTATGGGCATCGGCCTCGACCGGCTGGTGATGCAGATGCTCGGTGCACCCACGCTGCGCGATGTGGTGGCGTTCCCGAAGGTGCAGAATATGACCGAGCTGATGACCGAATGCCCCGCAGAGGTGGACGATAGCCAGCTGCGCGATCTCGGGATTGCGGTGCTGCCCAAGGCATAAGCGGCATTTTTGGCGAAAGATTAACTATTAGAAGTCAAGTCCCAAAAAGGATGGTGGTGGCGAAAAAA
>USCI01000056.1 GCA_900553255.1 uncultured Oscillospiraceae bacterium
TTTTCCTACATCAGGGGGTATTTTGTCTATTGTCCGTTTTTTATGGTTCGGTTCATAAGCACCGGGGTGGTTTTTCTGTTATAGCGGGATGGCGCCGAAATTACTTCGCGCGCTTCTCCTTGATGGCCGCCTGCGCAGCCGCCAGACGCGCGATCGGCACGCGGAACGGCGAGCAGGAGACATAGTTGAGGCCGATGTTGTGGCAGAACTCCACGGAGGACGGATCGCCGCCGTGCTCGCCGCAGATGCCCAGCTTGATGTCCGGGCGGGTCGCACGGCCCTTTTCCGCGGCCATTTTCACCAGAGCGCCCACGCCGACCTGATCCAGCTTCGCAAACGGATCGAACTCGTAGATCTTGGCGTCGTAGTACGCATCCAGGAACTTGCCGGCGTCGTCACGGCTGAAGCCGAAGGTCATCTGGGTCAGGTCGTTGGTGCCGAACGAGAAGAACTCGGCTTCGGTCGCGATCTGATCCGCGGTGACCGCCGCGCGCGGGATCTCGATCATGGTGCCCACATGATATTCCATCTTCACGCCGGCTTCCGCGATCAGCTTGTCGGCGGTGGCAACCACGACATCCTTGACGAACTTGAGCTCCTTGACCTCGCCCACGAGCGGGATCATGATCTCCGGAACAATGTTGTATTCCGGATGCTTCTTGTTGACGTTGATCGCCGCGCGGATGACCGCTTCGGTCTGCATCTCGGCGATTTCCGGATAGGTGACCGCCAGACGGCAGCCGCGGTGGCCCATCATCGGGTTGAACTCATGCAGCGACGCGATGGTCTGCTTGAGCTCGTCGACCGTGATGTTCAGCTCGCCGGCGATTTCCACGATGTCCTCTTCCTTGGTGGGCAGGAACTCGTGCAGCGGCGGGTCGAGGTAACGGATGGTCATCGGACGGCCTTCGAGGACTTCGTACATCGCCTCGAAGTCGCCCTGCTGGTACGGCAGCAGCTTCGCAAGAGCCTTCTTGCGGGCTTCCGAATCCTTGGCCACGATCATCTCGCGCACCGCCTTGATGCGGGTGCCCTCGAAGAACATGTGCTCGGTGCGGCACAGGCCGATGCCTTCCGCGCCGAACTTCACGGCCTGCGCCGCGTCACGCGGGTTGTCGGCATTGGTGCGGACCTTCAGCCGGCGCGCAGCATCCGCCCACGCCATATAGCGGCCGAAGTCGCCGGAGATGGACGCTTCGACGGTCGGGATCGCTTCGCCGTAGATGTTGCCGGTGGAACCGTCGAGCGAGATGTAGTCGCCTTCCTTGATGGTCTTGCCGCCCAGGGTGAACAGCTTCGCATCCTCGTCGATCTTGATTTCGCCGCAGCCGGACACGCAGCAGGTGCCCATGCCGCGCGCGACAACCGCCGCGTGGGAGGTCATGCCGCCGCGCACGGTCAGGATGCCCTGCGAAACGTCCATGCCTTCGATGTCTTCCGGAGAGGTTTCCAGACGGACCAGGATGACCTTCTCACCCTTGTCGGCCCAGGCCTTCGCGTCCGCGGCAGTGAATACCACGCGGCCGCAGGCGGCGCCGGGGGAAGCGGCCAGACCCTTGCCGATGGCCTGCGCCTTCTTGAGCGCAGCGGCATCGAACTGCGGGTGCAGCAGGGAGTCGAGCTGCTTCGGCTCAACGCGGAGCACAGCCTCTTCCTCGGAGATCATGCCCTCGTCCACCAGGTCAACGGCGATCTTCAGCGCCGCAGCCGCGGTGCGCTTGCCGTTGCGGGTCTGCAGCATGAACAGCTTGCCGTCCTCGATGGTGAATTCCATATCCTGCATGTCCTTGTAGTGGTTCTCCAGACGGGTCGCCACTTCCACGAACTGCTTGTACACTTCCGGCATATCCTTTTCCAGGGTCGCGATCGGGGACGGCGTACGGATGCCGGCCACGACGTCTTCGCCCTGCGCGTTGATCAGGTATTCACCGAACAGCTTCTTTTCGCCGGTGGCGGCGTTGCGGGTGAAGGCCACGCCGGTGCCGGAGTTCGGGCCGGTGTTGCCGAACACCATCATCTGCACGTTGACCGCGGTGCCCCAGCTGTACGGGATGTCGTTCATGCGGCGGTAGTAGTTGGCGCGCGGGTTGTCCCAGGAGCGGAACACAGCCTTGACGGCTTCCATCAGCTGAACCTTCGGGTCGGACGGGAAGTCCTCACCCTTCTGCTCCTTGTAGTAGGCCTTGAAGCGGGCGGCCATCTTCTTCATGTCGTCGGCATCGAATTCGGTGTCGAGCTTGATGCCCTTTTCTTCCTTCATCTCGTCGATGATCTTCTCGAAATCCTTCTTGGAGAGCTCCATGACGACGTCGGAGAACATCTGCACGAAACGGCGGTAGGAGTCATAGGCGAAACGCGGGTTGCCGGTCTTCTTCGCCAGGCCCTCCACCACGACGTCGTTGAGGCCGAGGTTCAGGATGGTGTCCATCATGCCGGGCATGGACGCGCGGGCGCCGGAGCGCACCGAAACGAGCAGCGGGTTGACCGGATCGCCGAACTTTTTGCCGGCCTGAGCTTCCAGCTGGGCAAGACCCGCATAGATCTGCTCCTGGATCTCATCGCTGATCTTGCGGCCGTCCTCGTAGTACCGGGTGCAGGCCTCGGTGGAAACGGTGAAACCGTACGGCACAGGCATGCCGAGGTTGGTCATTTCCGCGAGGTTCGCGCCCTTACCGCCGAGGAGCTCCCGCATGGAGCCGTTGCCCTCTTTGAAAAGGTAGACGTACTTTTGACTCATGGTGTAATCGACCTCCTGAAGTATTGATTCCGGATGAATGAAAAGCCTTGGAAGGGGTTGTCCGGCGAAGCCGGTCCCCTATCCGTCCCCCCGGCCGCGTCCAGAGGGGCACATACCGGGCAGAATCATCTTATAGTATACCAAACATTACCCGTTTTTTCCAGAATATTATGATAAAAATCTGTAAATTTACCCTTTATACAGAGTTCCTCCCGCTTTGCGGGGATTGTCTGGTCATTTTATGAAAGGATTTCCCCTTGAAAAGCGGTTAAATTTTTGTCATAATGGTAATGGATCGAATTGCGGCCGGCAGAGCCGGCGTGCGAAACAGGAAAGAGGCCCGCGGCAGGCTGCCGGAACGGGCTTTTGCGCTTTTCGGGATTCATTTTGCAGGGAAGGCGGTGGCTTGTGTGGACGGCGGGTGCGCGGGGGAGCGCCCGCCGCCGGGAACGCAGATAACCAAAGGCCGGCGCGGCAGCGCGGCGGCGCAGCAGAAGAAGGGCGTGGGCGGGGGTGAATCCCCGCGCCGGCAGGACGGACGCAGGTTCCGGCCGGCCGGAAAGCGGGCTGGCGCCCCGGCTACAGCAAGAAAGGAATGGGCAAAAGCATGAATTTTCATGGCAAGGACATCAAAATCTTCTCCGCGAATTCCAATCCGAAACTGGCGAAAATGATCGCCGAGGCACTCGGCCTGCCGTTGGGCAAATCCGAGGTAACCACCTTCAGCGACGGCGAAATCGCGGTGTCGATCAACGAATCGGTGCGCGGCTCGGACGTGTTTGTGGTCCAGTCGACCTGTGCGCCGGTCAATGACAACCTGATGGAACTGCTGATCATGATCGACGCGTTCAAGCGCGCGTCGGCCGCCCGCATCACGGCGGTTATCCCATACATGGGCTATGCCCGCCAGGACCGCAAGGCCAAGGCCCGCGACCCGATTTCGGCCAAGCTGGTCGCCGACCTCATCACCACCGCCGGCGCGGACCGCGTGCTGACGATGGATCTCCACGCTCCCCAGATCCAGGGCTTCTTCAATATACCGGTGGACCACCTGGTGGGTGCGCCGATTCTGGCGAATTATTTCCGCGACCTGATCGGCGACCAGAAGGACGATTACGTGGTCGTCTCCCCCGACCTCGGCTCGGTCACCCGTGCGCGCAACTTTGCGGCGCGGCTGGACTGCCCGCTCGCTATCGTGGATAAGCGCCGCCAGCGTGCGAACGTGTGCGAGGTGATGAACATCATCGGCGAGGTGCGCGACAAAAAGGTCATTCTCGTCGATGACATGATCGACACCGCGGGCACCCTGTGCAACGCGGCGGCGGCCATCGTGGAAAAGGGCGGCGCCAAAACGGTCATTGCCGCGGCGACCCATGGCGTGCTGTCCGGCCCGGCGATCGAGCGTATCCAGAACAGTGTTATCGAGACGGTAGTGCTGCTCGATACCATCGCGCTGCCGCCGGAGAAGCAGATCGACAAATTCAAGGTGCTCACCGTCGGCCCGGTCTTTTCCGAGGCGATTGAGCGTATTTATGAGGATAAGCCCGTTTCCATTATGTTTGTGTAATTTCCTGTGAGCGTCGCGGCGGGGCGTCGGACCGACCATGCGTTGGATCCGCTGTCCCGCCGTTTTCGCCTGTGAAAACGGAGGGACACCAATGTTTGGCCGCAAACCCAAGCCGGAGGGTCCGGTGGATTTCCTGATCGCCGGGCTGGGCAATCCCGGAAAGAAATACGAGGGCACCCGGCACAACGCCGGGTTCATGGTGATGGAGGCGCTCGAAGAAAAGCTCGGCGCGGACATCTCCCGCGTGAAGTTCAAATCCTACTGCGCCAGCGCCGCCATCGGGGAGGTCCGCACGCTGCTGCTGATGCCGCAGACCTTTATGAACCTGAGCGGCGAGGCGGTATGCGAAGCCATGCGGTTTTACAAGCTGCCGCCGGAAAAATGCCTGATCTGCGTAGACGACATTTCGCTGCCGGTGGGCACCATCCGCATCCGCCGCAAAGGCAGTGATGCAGGCCAGCGCGGCATGCGCAGCATCATCACCCTTTCCGGCTCCGACCGGTTCCCGCGCATCAAGGTAGGGGTCGGCGACAAGCCGCATCCCGATTATGACCTGGCTGCGTGGGTGCTTTCCCGCTTTACCCGGGAGGAGGCGCCCGCAATGGTGGACGCGGTACGCCGCGCCGCAGATGCGGCCTGCCTGATTGCGCAGGGGCAGATTGACCGGGCGATGAACCAGTATTCCAAATAAGGCGCGGCAGCGCGCCGCCGTCAACTCCCGCCGCGTCTGCGTTCGGGAGCCTTTTCCATATTATCAGAAAGGTCCGGTAACACAGTATGGGGTTATTTGAACGGGGCATGCGCTCCCTGCCCGCCTTTGAGCAGCTTTGCGGGGATATCCGCGCCGAACACACGCCGGTGTCGCTGACCGGCCTCGGCCACATCCATAAGGTGCTGTTTGTCCATGCGCTGTGCGGCGTGCTGTCCCGCCGGGCGGTGGTGCTGGTCGCCGACGAGGCGGAAGCCATGAAGGTGGTCGAGGATCTGACCGCACTCGGCCGGCAGGCGCTTTTCCTGCCGGCGCGGGAGCTTTCGCTGCGCCGGGTGGAATCCGCCTCGCGGGAATATGAGCAGATGCGGCTGGGCGTGCTGGCCCGAATGCTCGACGGGGAGTATGACTGTGTGGTTACCTGCGCGGATGCGGCGGCGCAGTATACCCTGCCGCCGGATGTGCTGCTGCGCCGCACCCTGCATCTCAAGGCCGGCGCCGCGCTGCCCTGCCCGGATCTCGCGGCGGCGCTGTCCGCCGCCGGTTACGAGCGCTGTGAGCAGATCGAGGGCGCGGGCCAGTTCGCGGTGCGCGGCGGGATTTTTGACGTGTTTCCGGCCGACTGCCCCGCTCCGGTGCGCATCGAGCTGTGGGGGGACACGGTGGATACCCTGTCCTATTTTGACCTGCTGTCACAGCGGCGCACCGATTCCCTGTCCGCCCTGTCCATCCCGCCCGCGGCGGAAATCTGCTACGATGACGGCACGCAGCTTGCCGCAAAGATCGAGAAACTCGCCGGTACGCTGCGCGGCAGAGGGGCCGAGGTGCAGCGGGAGAACCTGCTCGCCGATGTGGACCGCCTGCGCGGCGGCAGCCAGCCGGCGTCGATGGACAAGTATATCCCGCTGATCTACCCCTCTCCCGCCACGCTGTTCGATTACGCCGAGGATGCCGTCTGGTGCGTGTCGGAGCCGGCGCGGGTGCGCGAGCGGATGCGCACCGCGGAATGGCAGCTGCATGAGGATATCAAGACGCTGCTCGAGGAAGGGCAGCTCTGCCGCGGGCTGAGTGAATATATGCTCTCGCCCGACGGGCTGTTTGCCGCGCTGCAGTCCCGCCTGTGCGTGCTGATGGACGCTTTTGCGCGTTCCGGCCCGGACATGCGGCTGCGCGAGGCGTACAACGTCACCGCGCGGCAGCTGCCGGTGTGGTCGGGCGGCGTGGAGCTGCTGGCCGATGACCTTCAGGATATGCTGCACCGGGGGCTTGCCTGCATTGTGCTTGCGGGCAGCGAGGAGAAAAACGCCGAAACCCTGGCGCAGGATCTCGTCGCGCGGAAAATCCCGGCGCTGTACGCGCCAAGCCCCGAGGCGCCGGTCAAAGGACGGGTGCTGGTGGTGCGCGGCGGCCTGTCCTCCGGCTTCGAGTTCCCGGAGGCCGGTTTCGCGGTGATTTCCCACGGCCGCGCCGCCTCGCGCAGGCGCAGCACCCGCCGCTTTAAGCGGGATAAGGGCGCGGAAATCCATTCGCTCGCCGAGCTGACCCCCGGCGACTACGTGGTGCACGCCGCGCACGGCATCGGCATCTACGAGGGCATCCAGCAGCTCGAGATGCAGGGCGTGGTCAAGGATTATATCAAGCTGCGCTACGACAAGGGCGATACCCTGTATGTGCCGGTCACCCAGCTGGATCTGGTGTCCAAGTACATCGGCACCAAGGATGAGGTGCGGGTTAAGCTGCACCGGCTGGGCGGCCAGGAGTGGCAGAAGACCAAATCCCGGGTGCGGTCGGCGGTGCGGGATATCGCCAAGGAGCTCATCGCGCTGTACGCCAAGCGGATGGCGACCCCCGGCTTCGCCTTCGAGCCGGACGGGGAATGGCAGTACGACTTTGAGCGGCGGTTTGAGTTTGAGGAAACCGAGGATCAGCTGCGCTGCACCGACGAGATCAAGGCGGATATGGAGCGGCCGGTGCCGATGGACCGGCTGCTGTGCGGCGACGTGGGCTTCGGCAAGACCGAGGTGGCGCTGCGTGCCGCGTTCAAATGCGTGTCGCAGAGCCGGCAGTGCGTGGTGCTGGTGCCGACCACCATCCTCGCCTTCCAGCATTACAATACCTTTATCAAGCGGTTTGAGGGCTTCCCGGTGCGCATCGAGATGCTCTCCCGCTTCCGTACCCCCAAGCAGCAGGAGGATATCCTGCGCCGCACCGCGGCAGGCGAGGTGGACATCCTCATCGGCACCCACCGGATGCTGTCAAAGGATGTGCGCTTCCGCAGCCTCGGGCTGTTCGTCGTCGATGAGGAGCAGCGCTTCGGCGTGGCGCAGAAGGAGCGGATCAAGGAGCTCTCCCCCGGTATCGACGTGCTCACGCTGTCCGCCACCCCCATCCCCCGCACCCTGAATATGGCCATGAGCGGCATCCGGGATATGTCGGTCATCGAGGAGGCGCCGCAGGACCGCCGCCCGGTGCAGACCTACGTGCTCGAGCACGACAACGGCATCATCACCGACGCGATCCGGCGGGAGCTTCGCCGCGGCGGCCAGGTGTATTACCTGCATAACCGGGTGGAGAGCATCGAACGGTGCGCCGCCGGCATCCAGATGCGCATCCCGGAGGCGCGGGTGGCCTTTGCCCACGGCAAAATGACCGAGGAGCAGCTCAGTGAGATCTGGCGGCAGGTGATGGAGCACGAAATCGACGTGCTGGTGTGTACTACCATCATCGAGACCGGTGTGGACATCGCCAACGTCAACACCCTCATCATTGAAAACGCCGACCGGTTCGGCCTGTCGCAGCTGCACCAGCTGCGCGGCCGGGTCGGGCGTTCCTCCCGCCGCGCGTTCGCCTACCTGACCTTTGTGCGCGGCAAGGTGCTCACCGATGTCGCCTCCAAGCGGCTCGAGGCGATGCGGGAGTTCACCGAGTTCGGCGCCGGCTTCAAGATCGCGATGCGGGATATGGAGATCCGCGGCGCGGGCAACCTGCTCGGCGCGCAGCAGCACGGGCATATGGAGGCGGTCGGGTATGAGATGTACCTGCGGCTGCTCGGCGAAGCGGTCAACGAGGAGAAGGGACTGTCCTCCGGCGAACCGGAGGCGGAATGCCTGATCGACCTGCAGATTTCCGCCCATATTCCGGAATCCTATATCGCTGCGAATGCGCAGCGGCTCGACGTGTACCGCCGCATCGCCGGCATCCGCACCCATGAGGATTCCCTCGACGTGTACGACGAGCTGATCGACC
The DNA here is from genome assembly GCA_900553255.1 of uncultured Oscillospiraceae bacterium. Classification (GTDB taxonomy): domain Bacteria; phylum Bacillota; class Clostridia; order Oscillospirales; family Acutalibacteraceae; genus UMGS1591. The sequence goes on from USCI01000056.1 coordinate 8,260, forward strand.
GCTTCGGCGAGCCGCCGGCGGCGGTGCAGGGGCTCATCGATGTCGCACTGCTGCGCAATATGGCGGCGGCGGTGGGCATTTATGAAATCAAGCAGCAGCAGGATACCCTGCTGCTCTACCAGAAGAAGCTCGACGTCGCGGTGGGCGCCAAAATGTCGGCCGCGATGAAGGGACGGGTGATGATCAACGCCGGCCCCAAGCCGTATTTTGCGGTGCGTATCGCCAAGGGGCTGACCCCGCTCGACACCCTGCGGGAGGCGCTTGAGGCGGCTGCGCCGGAGGAGCCGGAAAAGCCGGCCGGGAAAAAGGGGGTGTCGCTGTGACCGAGGTGGTGGCCGCGCTGTTGTGGGACGGCGGCCGGTTTCTGATCGGGCAGCGCCCGGCGCATAAGGCGCGGGGGCTGCTGTGGGAATTCGTCGGGGGCAAGGTGGAGCCGGGCGAGACCTCGGAACAGGCGCTGGTGCGCGAATGCCGGGAGGAGCTCGGTGTGACAGTGTCGGTCGGCGAGGTGTTTATGGAGGTTACCCACACCTATCCGGATATCACGGTGCATCTCACCCTGTATCACGCCGCGCTTGCGCAGGGTGTGCCGCAGCGGCGGGAGCATGCACAGCTGCGCTGGATCACGCCGGCGGAGATCCCGCAGTATGCGTTCTGCCCGGCGGATGTGGATATCCTCGCCCGCCTGCAGGCGGAATACGGCGAATAAAAGGGAGGAAGCCAAAGCTCCCTCCCTGCATCTATCGTCTTTCGTGTTTAGCTATTCTCGGGAAAAAAGGAATTGCCCTGCCGGTTGAGCTCCTTTTCCAACCGTTCGAGGTATTCCACCGGCAGATGCGCATAAGCCTGTGTATTTCCTACGATTCTGTGCCGTCCGTCGTTTTGGAAAATCTCTACTCGCCGGTAAGCCGCGTAGGGGGAATCTCCCCAGCATCCGTCCACCCAGCTGCTCTGCGGCATGGAACGCACCAGGCGTTCGCCGCGGTATATCTCGATGCGGTTGGCGTCGAAGGAAAAACAGCGGGTGCCAATGTGGTTGCTGACCACGGTGTAATCGGCCATCTCCCGGATCAGCGCCCGGTCGGTGATTACAGTCGAACCATTTGCGGTGGTGACGGTCATTTTATCCGCATGGCGCATGTCCCACGCATCCGCCGCATAGGCAAATGTGGTATACGCCTCGCCCGACGGTATGGCGAATGCCACAAAACGCGTGAGGATTCCCCCTGCAGCCGCCAGTGCCAGCACTGTTGCGAAAAAAACCGTCGCCTTTTTATGCCGCTGGGTCCAGGCCAAAATCCCTTTCATGTCCCTCCCGCCTTTTTGCCTTTTTGTTTAATAGTATCATTTTTGGTTCTCCATGTAAAGACAGCCTGCTGAATTTTGCCTCTGTCCCGGATGGACGCCCGCCGGGAAAGGGAGCCGGATTTGCTGTCACGGAAACGGATATACAAAATGGGAAAGGAGCAGACAGCATGAAAAAGAGTGTTTTGCTGGGGAAACTGTTTGTCTCCACCTTTCTGCTCAGCGCCTTCACCTTCGGGGGCGGCTACGTCATTATATCGCTGATGAAGAAAAAATTCGTCGATGAGCTGCACTGGCTCGACGAGGAAGAAATGCTGGATTTCACCGCGATTGCGCAGTCCTGCCCCGGTGCGGTGGCGGTCAACGCGTCGATCCTGGTGGGTTCGCGGGTGGCCGGTGTGGCAGGGATGCTGGTGGCGCTGGTGGGGACGGTCCTGCCGCCGCTGCTGATTATCGGCGTTCTGTCGTTTTTCTACACCGCCTTCCGGGACAATTTTGCGGTGCGGGCGGTGCTTAAGGGGATGCAGGCCGGCGTGGTGGCGGTGATCCTGGATGTGGTCATCCAGCTGGGCGGACGCGTGATCCGGCAGAAAAACGCGGTGTCAATTGCGGTGATGGTGCTGGCGTTCGTGGTAACCTTTGTGTTTCAGGTCAATGTTGTCCTGATTCTGCTGGCGTGCGCGGCGGTCGGTGTTGTGCAGGCGCTGGTGCGCAGCCGGAGACAACGGCGGGACGGATAGGCCGGAGCCGGCGAAACGGGTGGAAAACGCACGGAAAGGAGGAGAGCGGTCATGGCGCAGCTGCTGATGCTGTTCTGGAGTTTTTTGCAGGTGGGATTGTTCAGCTTCGGCGGCGGGATGGCGTCGCTTCCGCTGGTTCAGGAGCAGGTGGTCGATGCCCATGCGTGGCTGACGCTGTCCGAGTTTTCCGATCTGGTCACCATCGCGGAGATGACCCCCGGCCCGCTCGCGGTGAACGCCGCGACCTTTGTCGGCATCCGGATTGCGGGGATCCCGGGCGCGCTGATCGCAACATTCGGCTGCATCCTTCCGGCGTGTGTTCTGGTCACGCTGCTGGCCTGGGTGTATAAGCGGTACAAAAAAATGACGCTGGTGCAGGGGATGCTGGACGGCCTGCGTCCGGCGGTGGTGGCGCTGATCGCCTCCGCGTGCCTGTCCATTCTGGAGCTGAGCGTGTGGGGTACGACCGGTTTTTCCCCCGACCTGCGGAGCATCAATGTGGTGTCGGTGGTGTTGACGGCAGCGGCGCTGGTGCTGCTGCGGACGGTGAAAAAGCTCAGCCCGATTGCGGTGATGGTTGGCTGCGGCGCGGTGGGCGGCGCCGTATACTGGCTTATGGGTACGGTTCCGGCATAAGGCGTCCTGTCCGGCGCGCACCTTCTCCCCCGCGGTATGCATACACTGGGATGACCCCTGTTATTTTTGAACAGAAAGGATCCCGGTGCGATGTTTTACATAACGACCGATCACACAAAATTGCGGAGTACGATTTCCATCCCCGCAACCAGGAGACGGTGCTTCTCCTACACGGCTGGCCGCTTTCCCATTTGATGTATGAATACCAGATCGGACTGCTCGCCCGGCTGGGCTACCGGGTGGTGGCGCTTGACCTGCGCGGCTTCGGCCGCTCGGATGCGCCGGCTTCCGGCTACCATTACGACTGCATGGCGGACGATGTCTGCCGCGTGGTGCAGACACTTGGCCTGCGCCGGTTCACCCTCGTGGGCTTTTCGATGGGCGGTGCGATCGCGCTGCGGTATATGCGCCGCTTCCGCGGCGCCGGCGTCAAAAAGCTGGTCCTGCTTGCGGCGGCGGCGCCCTGCTGGGTGCAGCGCCCCGATTTTCCGTACGGCCTGCCGTGCAGTCAGGCGGATGACCTGATCCGCCTGGCGGAAACCGACCGGCCGCTGCTCGCGCGGCGCTTCAGCCATGAACAGCTGTTTGCCAGCCCACAGAGCGAGGCCGCCAAGGACTGGTTTGAGGACATCGCGCTGTCGGCGTCCGGCCTGGGCACGGTGCAGGCGGCGATTGCCCTGCGGGACGAGGACGGGCGGCGCGACCTGGCGGCGGTGCAGGTGCCGACCTTTATCCTGCACGGCGCGAAGGATGTCGTCGTTTCCACCGCGCTCGCGGAGATCCAGCAGCGGGGCATCCGCGGCGCAAAACGCATCACGCTGGAAAATTCGGGACACGGCATCGTTTACGATGAACTGGAACGCTTCAACCGCCTGTTTCTGGAGGTGCTGCGCAGCTGAGCGGCTGATTTCCGCCGCCGGGGAAACCCGGCGGTATTTTTTTCTTCCCTCCGGCCAGACTAAGGAAGCCGCATGCTCGTCCGCCCGCACGAATTTGTCCGGGCAAACCGCTCCAACTTTTCCCAAAATGCCCGTTTACTTTTTGCGTGCATGTGCTATAATAATCGCAGAGCGATCCAGTAGAGTTTTTCGTCCGGCCGGGGCTGTGTGCTGCGGCCGGGTCAATTTCTTGCAGCAAGGATGTGAAATCACCATGTATTGTTTCAGACAGGTGACCGAGGATATCGCCTGGATCGGGGGAAACGACCGGCGCATTGCGCTGTTTGAAAACGTGTATCCGGTGCCGGCGGGGATGTCGTATAACGCCTATTTTGTCTCGGATGAGAAGACGATGGTCATCGATACGGTAGATCATGCGGTGGCGGATGTGTTTTTTGAGAATATCCGGCACCTGCTGGCCGGCCGGAAGCTGGACTATCTGGTGGTCAACCATATGGAGCCGGATCATGCGGCGACGATTGACGACCTGGTGCAGCGGTACCCGGAGGTGCAGATTGTCTGCGGGCAGAAGGCCGCTACGATGATGAAGCAGTTTTTCGCCTTTGACGTGGATGCGCGCGTAAGGCTGGTCAAGGAGGGCGACACCCTCTCGACCGGCAGGCGCACCTTCACCTTCCTGTCCGCGCCGATGGTGCACTGGCCGGAGGTGATGATGACCTACGAGACCACCGGGAAAATCCTGTTCTCGGCCGACGCGTTCGGCACCTTCGGCGCGCTCGACGGCCATCTGTTTGCCGACGAGGTGGATTTCGACCGGGATTATATGGCGGAGGCGCGGCGGTATTATGTGAATATCGTCGGCAAATACGGCACCCAGGTGCAGGCGGTGCTCAAAAAGGCCGCGAAGGTGGACATCCAGATGATCTGCCCGCTGCACGGGTTTGTCTGGCGCCGCCGGCTGGGCGACTTTATCGATAAATACCAGAAGTGGAGCACCTATACCCCCGAGGAGGAAGGGGTGCTGATCGCCTACGGCTCGATTTACGGCAACACCGCGAACGCCGCCGAGATCCTCGCCTGCCGTCTGGCGGCCGCGGGCAAAAAGGTTGCGGTGTACGATGTATCCGCGACCCATCCCTCCTATATTGTTGCGGACGCGTTCCGGTACAGCCATGCGGTGTTTGCTTCCTCCACCTATAACGCGGGGATCTTTGTCAATATGGAAAGCCTGCTGCATGATCTGGCCGCCCATAACTGGCAGAACCGCACCGTTTCGCTGATCGAAAACGGCTCCTGGGCGGCGTCGTCCGGCGGCCTGATGCGCGGCCTGCTGGAAGGGTGCAAAAACATGACCCTCCTGCCTACTGCCGTGTCGCTGAAATCCGCCCTCCGGGAGGAGCAGCTCGCGCAGCTGGATGCGGTTGTGCAGGAGATTCTGGATTCCATGGCGCCGGCGACGCCGGCCGCCGCACACGCCGGCAAAAAAATCGAGCAGAACGCGCTGTTCGATATCAGCTACGGCCTGTTTGTGCTCAGCACCCGGGACGGCGGCCGCGATAACGGCTGCATCATCAACACGGTCATGCAGGTCACCGACGAACCCAAACGGGTCGCCGTGGCGGTCAATAAGGCGAATTTCACCCATGATATGATCCAAAACGCCGGGGTGTTCAACCTGTCGGTGCTGTCCACCTCGGTGCCGTTTGAGGTGTTCCGCCATTTCGGCTTCCAGAGCGGGCGGGATACCGAAAAATTCACCGGCGACGTGCCGCAGGAGCGCAGCGAAAACGGCCTGGTGTACCTCCCGCAGTATACCAATGCGTTCATCTCCGCGCGGGTGATTGAGCAGCAGGACTGCGGCACCCATACCCTGTTCATCGCCGAGGTGACCGAGGCGCGGGTGCTGTCGGATGAGCCGTCGGCTACCTATGCCTACTATTTCGAGCATATCAAGCCGAAGCCGCAGCCGGCGCAGGAGAAGAAAAAGGGATTTGTGTGCAAAATCTGTGGCTATGTGTATGAGGGCGATACGCTGCCGGCCGATTTCATCTGCCCGCTGTGCAAGCACGGCGCCGAGGATTTCGAGCCGCTGGCATAAAGGCGGTTTGTGAGGGCAGGCTATTTGCTGCCGTCAACAGGTAAGGAAATACGCGCGAAAGCGCCGGAGAAGGGATGGTTATTTATGAAACAGCGTTTCTTCAAGTGCCTGCACTGCGGGAACATCATTGCCTTTGTCGAGGACAAGGGCGTGCCGGTGATGTGCTGCGGGGAAAAGATGACCGAGCTTGTCCCGAACACCACCGAGGCGGCCGGCGAAAAGCATATCCCGGTGTATACCGTCAAGGGGCATAAGGTCAGCGTCACGGTCGGCGAGGTGGAGCACCCGATGACCGAGGAGCACTATATCCAGTGGATATCGCTCGAGACCCGCGAGGGCAATCAGCGCAAGACGCTGGTGCCGGGTGCGGCGCCGAAGGCGGAATTCCTCATCGGCGAGGACGACGAGGTTATTGCCGTGTACGCCTACTGCAACCTGCACGGCCTGTGGAAGGCCTGATCGGAAAGGGGTTACGCCGATGAGCATTGTGCATGTGACAAAAGAGAATTTCCAGCAGGAGGTTCTGCAGGCGAAAAAACCGGTTGTGGTGGATTTCTGGGCGTCATGGTGCGGCCCCTGCCGGATGCTCGCGCCGGTTCTCGAAGAGATCGCGGCCGAAACCGACCGGGCGGTCATTGCCAAGGTGAATGTGGATGAGCAGCCCGAGCTCGCGCAGCAGTTCGGCATCATGAGCATCCCGACCCTGGTGTTTTTCAAGGACGGCCGCGTCACCGATACCCTGGTAGGCCTTCGGGATAAAGCGGCGATTCTGTCGCTGCTGTAAAAAATAAAGGAGGAAACAAAAATGAAGTACATCTGCGACGTGTGTGGCTACGAATACGACGAGGCGGTCGGCGATCCGGATAACGGCATCGCGCCGGGCACCAAATGGGAGGATCTGCCGGAGGATTTTGTCTGCCCGCTGTGCGGGGTCGGCAAGGATCAGTTCTCGGCGGAATGAAGACGGAGAAAAAGGCGTGCAGCTGCTGCGGTGTGACCTACGGGGACATCGCGGCGGCGGTGGAGGCCGGGGCGTCCACGTATGAGGAGGTCAGCGCGGTCACCCGGTGCGGGAACGGCTGCGGGCGCTGTCAGGAGTTTATCCGGCATTTTGTCGCCGAGCTGGTCCGTGAAAGAAACGAAAAGGAGTGAGTGCCAGTGCTCGATAAGAAAGTGGCCGGTCTGCTCAATGAGCAGATCAATAAGGAATTTTATTCCGCATACCTGTATCTGGATTTTTCCAACTATTATGAGAGCGTGGGCCTGGAGGGCTTTGCCAACTGGTACCGCGTGCAGGCGCAGGAGGAGCGCGACCATGCGATGCTGTTCTATCAGTACCTGCAGAACAACAACGAGAAGGTGACCCTCGAGGCGATTGCCAAGCCCGACAAGGTGTTTGCCGACAACATGGCGCCGCTCAAGGCGGGGCTGGAGCACGAGATTTATGTCACCTCGCTGATCAACAACATTTATGCCGCGGCGTTTGAGGTAAAGGATTTCCGCACCATGCAGTTCCTCGACTGGTTCATCAAGGAGCAGGGCGAGGAGGAAACCAACGCCAACGACCTGATCTCCAAGATGGAGCTGTTCGGTTCGGATCCGAAGAGCCTGTATATGCTCAACAGCGAGCTTCAGGGCCGGGTGTACACCGCCCCGTCGCTGGTGCTGTAAACATGGACATAAACCGGCCCGCCGTCCCTTTGGGG
>USCI01000057.1 GCA_900553255.1 uncultured Oscillospiraceae bacterium
TTTTCCTACATCAGGGGGTATTTTGTCTATTGTCCGTTTTTTATGGTTCGGTTCAGAAGGGCAGGCCGTGGTTTCTGGTGCGCGTAAACGGACTCGAACCGCTGACCTCTTGCGTGTGAAGCAAGCGCTCTAACCAGCTGAGCTATACGCGCATATGGTGACCCGAACGGGATTCGAACCCGTGTTACCGCCGTGAAAGGGCGGTGTCTTAGGCCTCTTGACCATCGGGCCATATGGTAGCGGTAATTGGATTCGAACCAATGACACTGCGGGTATGAACCGCATGCTCTAGCCAACTGAGCTATACCGCCATCTGCCGCCCTTGTGTCAGGGCGCAGTCTATTATAGCGCGGGGATTGTCCGTTTGTCAACCCCTATTTTGCAAAAGTTCCCGTTTTTTATCCGCGTCAAACCGTTCCGACCGACGGCTGCGTCAGGGCGAAAATATCGATGCATCCCGCCGGGCAGTTTTCCGCGCATTTGCCGCAGCCCACACATTTTTCCGGATCAATCGCGGCGAGAAAATCCGTCACCTGAATCGCCCCATGCTCGCAGACCCGGGTGCATTTCATACAGCCGATGCAGCCGGCCGTGCAGGCCTTGCGCACGACCGCACCCTTGTCATGGCTGGAACAGCGCACCACGCCCCGCGCGCTGCCCGGCAGCAGCGCAATCAGCCCTTTTGGGCAGGCGGAAATACATTTGCTGCAGCCGCGGCAAAGCGACGGGTCGATGCGGGCGAGGCCGTTATCCACCGTGATCGCCCCGTATTCGCACACGGCGCGGCAGTCGCCGTAGCCCAGACAGCCGTAATTGCACTTCCAGTTGCCGCCGTAAAACTGATTTGCCGCCGCACAGGACGGGATACCGTGATAGTCCAGCTTACGCGCGGTATGCGCCTCACAGCCGCCGCAGCGCACCATCGCGGTCTTGACCTCCACCGTGCCGGACACGCCGAGCAACGCGGCGGTTTTCTCCGCCGTTTCGGCGCCGCCGGGCGAGCACAGGCCGACCTTCGCCCCCTCATGCACCAGCGCGTGCGCATAACCATCGCAACCGGAATAGCCGCAGGCGCCGCAGTTGGCGCCGGGCAGCGCGTCACGCACCGCCTCCACCTTTTCATCGCGCGGCACCGCCAGCACAACCGACGCGACCGCCAGCACCAGACCGGCCACCAGCCCCACGCCGGCCACCACCAGAACCGCCAACACTATGGGATTCATCCGCAACCCCTTGCCTTTCCCTTTAATGTCGTTTACAGGCCGAACAGCCCCTGAAAGCCGAGGAAGGACACCGATACCAGCGAAGCGGACACCAGCGTGATCGGCAGCCCTTTCAGGCCCTCCGGGATTTCTGCGCTCTCCAGCCGCTCCCGCACGCCCGCGAACATCACCATCGCCAGCAGGAAGCCGAGGCCGGCGCCCAGCGCATTGACCAGCGACTGCACGAAGGTGTAGCGGCTGTCGATATTCAGGATGGTCACGCCGAGCACCGCACAGTTGGTGGTGATCAGCGGCAGATAGATGCCCAGCGCCTTATGCAGCGGCGGGACAAACCGCTTGAGCACGATCTCCACCAGCTGCACGAGCGCCGCAATGATGAGGATAAACACAATCGTCTGCAGGTACGCCAGATCGTTTGGCCAGAGCAACAGACAGTAAATCGGCCAGGTGGCGGCGGTGGCCATCAGCATCACGAATATGACCGCCAGCGACATCCCCACCGCAGAGTTGAGCTTTTTCGACACGCCGAGAAACGGACAGATGCCGAGGAACTGGGAAAGCACGAAATTGTTGACCAGCAGCCCGCCGATCAGAATCGCAAACAGGGAGGTGTTACTCATCGCGGCCGCCCCCTTTCCCCATCCGGAGCATAAGGCCGAAAAGCTTATTTTTCAACCTCTTCGCCCCCTTCCGACGGCGTACCGCACGCACGGCCGCAGGCGGCCGCCTGCGGGCAGGCCGCGCACACCGCGGCGCCGAGTTCCCGCCGTGCGCTCTGCGCCTCCAGGCGCTTCGACAGCTTATTGGTCAGCCAGATCAGCATGCCGAACACAAAGAACCCGCCGGCCGGCAGCACAAAAATGGTAATCGGCGGGAACAGCCCGCCCTCCGGCCAGCCGAACAGGGTGCCGCTGCCGAGGAACTCACGGATACCGCCCATGATCACCAGCGCCGCCGTAAAGCCGGCGCCCATGCCCAGCCCGTCGAGCGCCGACAGGCCGACGCTGTTTTTGCTGGCAAACGCCTCCGCACGGCCGAGGATGATGCAGTTGACCACGATCAGCGGCAGATAAATCCCCAGCGCCTGGTCGATGGCCGGCAGATACGCCTTGACGAGCATCTGCACAATGGTGGTGAAGCCGGCGATGACCACGATATAGGCGGGCAGCCGCACCTTATCCGGAATCACCCGCCGCAGCAGCGAAATGACAATGTTGGAGCAGACAAGCACAAAGGTCGCCGCCGCGCCCATGCCCAGCCCGTTGACCGCCGCGGTGGTGACCGCGAGGGTCGGGCAGGTGCCGAGCACCAGCCGCAGCACCGGGTTTTCCCGGATGAGGCCCTTGGTAAAGGTCTGTGTGTATTTACCCACGGCTTTCGGCCTCCTTAATCATCTGATACCACGCGACCGCCTGGTTGACCCCGTCGGTGATGCCGCGCGAGGTCTTGGTGGCCTGCGACACGCCGTCGATGTTCCCGCCGAGCTCGAACGTCTCCGCCGTCCTGCCGGAAAACGCGTCGAGCAGGCCGCCCTCGCGCACCTTATCGACATAGCCGGCCGTCTCGTTGTCGTCGGTCACGGCGACACCGGTCACGGTGCCGTCGGTGGAAATCCCGGTCATCACGGTCAATCCGGCACTTTTGCCGGTGGTCGTCGCGGTGAACACATAGCCCACTGTCTCGCCGTCCTTGAGCGCGGTGTAATAGGTGAGCATATACGTCGTTTGTTCCTCTCCATACATCATGCTCTGCTTTTCAAAGGTGTCCGCGTCGATCACCTGCTGCCGTGCGGCGGTTTCCGCTTCCTCGTTACGCGCAGCAATGGTGGAGGCGGTCAGCGCGTTGGTTCCCGCGAGGGCCGCCGTGGTCACACCGGCGATCACCATCAGCGAGACCGCCGAAACCACAATATCCTTAGCCTTACTTGGCACGGCGCAGCCACCTCCTTTTCTCCCCGAACGGCAGCGGCCGGGTAAACCGCTCGATGAGCGGCACGAGGATATTCATAATCACAATCGCAAAGGATACGCCCTCCGGCAGCGAGCCGCACAGCCGGATGAGCACCGTCAGCAGGCCGCAGCCCACCGCGAAAACCACCTTGCCCGCCTTGTTGACCGGGGAAGTCGTGTAGTCGGTCGCCATGAAAATCGCGCCGAGCAGCAGGCCGCCGGACAGGATATGGTACACCGGGTCCTGCCCGCACAGCCAGGTCACCACGAACACGGTGCCCACAAAGGTGACCGGCACAATCGGGGAAATCACCCGCCGGGCAACCAGATACACAAAACCCAGCAGCAGCGCCAGCGCGCAGGTCTCCCCCAGGCAGCCCGGCCGCATGCCGAACAGCAGCTCGGTTTTGGTATAGGTGGAAATATCCCCGCCGCTCGACAGCAGCGCCAGCGGCGTCGCGGAGGATACCGCGTCGGCGCCGCTCCACTGCAGCGGCTCCACCCAGTTATTCATTTCGGCGGGGAAGCTCCCCATCAGGACAATGCGCCCGGCGAGCGCGGGATTGACAAAATTCTGGCCGATGCCGCCGAACATCTGCTTGGCCACCACAATCGCGACCACGCCGCCCAGCGCCGCCTGCCACAGCGGGATGGTCGCCGGCAGGTTGAACGCCAGCAGCAGGCCGGTCACCACCGCCGACAGGTCGCCGACCGTCTGCGGCCGCTTCATCACCGCCCGCGACAGGATTTCCGATGCGAGGCAGGAGCCGACGCACACCGCCTCCACCGCCAGCGCCCTGAAGCCGAACAGCCACACCGAGGCCACCAGCGCCGGCACCAGCGCGATAATGACGTCGAGCATGATGCCGCGGGTATTCATGCCGCAGTGCAGGTGCGGCGAGGAGGATATCACAAGAGGTTTATCCATCCGAACACATCCTTCCGTAAGTGAGGGGAACCGGGACAGGCCGGCTCAGGCATTGTGCCGCCGCACCTGCTCCTTGGCCATGCGCATCGTCTGCACAATCGGCCGATGGGCCGGGCAGGAATAAGAACAGCAGCCGCATTCCATACAGGTCATCACGCCGCGCCGAACCATATCCTCTACATCGCCGGCCGCATAGGCGCGGGCAATGGCGGTGGGCATCAGGTGCATCGGGCAGGCGTCCACACAGCGCCCGCAGCGGATGCAGGTGGTCGCGGCGGTCATCTGCGCATCCTTTTCGTTAAAGGCCAGAATGGCGTTGTTCTGCTTGAGCACCGGCAGGGTGTCATCCATCAGCGCCAGCCCCATCATCGGCCCGCCCATCAGCAGCTTGCCGCACGGCTCCCTGAGCCCGCCGCAGAAGACCAGCACATCGTGCACCGGCGTGCCGATGGTCACCCGGAGGTTTTGGGGATGCGCCACCGCGGAGCCGTCCACCGTCACCCGCTTGTCGATCAGCGGCAGCCCGGTTTTCAGGTACCGCGACAAAAACGCGGCGGAGGTCACGTTCATCACCACGCAGCCCACATCCGCCGGCAGCCTGCCCGGCGGCACCCGGCGGCCCGTACAGGCGGATATCAGCACCTTTTCCGCCCCCTGCGGATAGCGCGCCGGCAGGGCCTTCACCTGCACCTGCCGCTGCGGTGTGGACACGCTGCGCGCGATTTTGGACAGCTCCGCAATCGCGGCCGGCTTGTTTTTCTCGATCGCAATGATCACCCGTCCCGCGTCAAGAAATTCCATGATCGTCTGCACGCCGGAGACGATATCCCAGGAATTCTCCATGCACTCGCGGTAGTCGGTGGTTATGTACGGCTCGCATTCCGCTGCATTGACAATCAGGGTGTCCACCTCGTCGAGGTTTTTCGGGTTGAGCTTGATATGGGTCGGGAAACCCGCACCGCCGAGCCCCACCAGGCCGGACGCCCGGACGGCCGCAATAAATTCCTCGCGGGTTTCCACCTTCGGCGGGGCGATATCCTCCGCCATGCGCTGCTCGCCGTCCGCCTCGATAACCACCGCCTGGGTGGTGCGCCCTCCCGGCAGCAGCAGTTCGGTCATACCGGTCACCGTGCCGGATACTCCGGAATGGATCGGTGCGCTCAGCGGCTTATCGCTGTCGCCGACCACCTGGCCGACCGCCACGCGGTCCCCGGGCTTCACCGTCGGCACGCACGGCGCCCCCAGGTGCTGCGACATCGCCAGCACAATCCGTTCGGGCGGCGGCATGACAACCGTCTCACAGTCCGCCGTGTTTTTCCGGTGCGGGGCGTGCACGCCGCCATGCGGGCGCGCACCCCACCATTCTTTCGCTGTCATCTGCCGGACACATCCTTCCCTGTGTGCGAAAAGATTTACTGAAAATTATTTTTATGATAATATATACGATTTGTATTCATTGCTGATCCGAAAACCGTTTGAGCAGCGGCAGGGTGACATTCGTCACAAAGCCGGTCAGGGTACCGGTACCGAGCGCGGCAAGCAGCAGCCAGGGGGCATAGGCGAGCAGCGCAGTCCCCATGAGCAGCATTGCGGCGGCAAGCTGTGCGGCGTTATGGGTGACCGCACCCAGAATCCCGACGGCAATAAAGCTGACCCGGCCGCGCAGCAGCCGCAGCGCGGCCGCCATCACCAGCGCGGAGAGCATGCCGCCGGCAAAGCTCATCACAAACGCCGTGCCGCCGCGCACCAGCAGCACAAAGACCGCCTTGACCGCCGTGATCGCCAGTGCGGAAGGCAGACCGAGCGCCGAGAGCGCATACATGATCACGAGATTGGAAAGGCCCAGCCGTGCGCCGGGCACCGGCAGCGGGGGCAGCAGCCCCTCCAGGAACGACAGCGCCAGCGCCAGCGCCGACAGCAGGCCCAGCAGCGCGGTACGCCGCGCCGCCCCGCCGACCGGGATTTTCATGGCCATAAGCTCCTCCCTTCCTCTGCACCGGCAGAGATAATCCCGGATGTCTACCGGGCGACCGCATCAATCCCGTCATCCGTTTCCCCGGTCACCTGCACCGCGATGCCGGCCGGCACGCAGGCCGCCGACTGTCCGGAACGGGACAGCCAGCCGCTGTGCACGCAGACCTGATCCGGACAGCCGCTCTGTGCCACCCGTACCTGTCCATCCCGCACCTCGACGGTCACCCGAATATCCCCGCTGCCGGTGAAGGTGCGTTCGGTGTCGGAGGCCAGGGACAGCGTCACCGTCCCGTCCGGCGTAGTTACGACCGCCGTTTGCCCCGCCGGCGCACCCAGGCGGAGCACCAACAGCAGCACCAGCGCCGCAAGCGCCACCGCCACAGCGAGAATAAAGTCGCCGCGGCGCCAAAGCACCCGGCGCGGGGCAGATCCTTCGGTCAATGCACGTTCGCCGCCTTTCCGATTGCCAAACCGGCACAATGTTGGTATACTATTCCCCGATAGGGAATATGGCCATTTCTTCCGCAAACATACAGTCACTTTATATTACCGCAATTCGGGACAATCCGCAAGGCATTTTCACAGGAATCCCCTCCCGCCGCTTTATGTGGCCGCGGCGCGGGGCAACCGATGAAGAAAGGATGAAAAGCATATGGATTTCAATTTCTTTATGCCGGTGCAGGTTTTCAGCGGCGAGGGCTGCCTGGCGCAGCACGCCGATGTGCTGACCGCCCTGGGCAGGCGCTGCCTGGTCGTCACCGGACGCAACAGCGCCAAAGCCAGCGGCGCGCTCGATGATGTGCTGCGCGTGCTGGAGGAACGCAAAATCGACTATACGCTGTGTCCGGCAATCGGGCCGAACCCGCTGGTCAGCCAGTGCCAGGCGGCCGCCTGCGCGGCCGAAGCCTGCCGGGCGGATTTTCTCATCGGTATCGGCGGCGGCTCGGTGATGGACGCCGTCAAGGCGGCCGCCTGGCTGGCGGCCAACCACATCGGCGATACCGACCGGCTGTTCGCCGGGACGCTACGGCATCCGCCGCTGCCGATTGTGCTGATCGGCACCACCGCCGGCACCGGCAGCGAGGTCAGCGCCACCGCGGTGCTCACCCAGGACGACAGCGGCCGCAAGCGCAGCGTCACCCACCCGAATTGCTACGCCCGTTATGTCTTTGCGGATCCGCGCTACACCGCCTCGATGTCCCGCGCCTTCACCGTTTCCACCGCGCTCGACGCGCTCTCTCACGCGGCGGAGGGCTGGTTTGCGCCGGGCTGCGGCGACGTGATCACCGCCTTCGGGGAAAAAGCGCTGCCGCTCATCAGCGCCGGGCTGCGGGAGCTTGCCGCCGCGCCGGACAGCCTTCCGGACGCCGCCGGGCGGGAACGGCTGTTTTACGGCTCCCTGTGGGCGGGCATGGTGCTCAATGCGACCGGCACCGCATTCCCTCATCCGTTCGGCTACATCCTCACCGAGGATTTCGGCGTACCGCACGGGATGGCCTGCGCGGTGTTCCTGCCTGCCTTTACACGCCGGGCGGAGCAGTACGCCCCCGAGCGCGCCGCACAGCTGTTTGCCCTGTGCGGCGGCCGCGAGAGCTATTATGCGACGCTTCGCGCGCTGGTGGATGTCGATATCACGATGACCGCCGAGCAGATCGAGACTTACGCCGCCCGCTGGCCGGGGCTGAAAAATCTGCCGCGCACCCCCGGCGGCTTCACGCCGGAGGACGGGGTCATGCTGTTCCGGGAACTGTTTTTGCGATAACGGGAGGGAAGCCGCTGCACAAGGCATACGTTTCTCCGAAAAACCTCCTGCGGGCCACGAAAAGTGGCCCGCTTTTTGCGTTTTGTGGGCACAAGGCTGTGCCCCCGGCTTCTGGATGTTTGGGCAAGGCTTATGCCGCCGCGCAGCCGGTCTGCCCTATTTGACCTGCGCCGTCCTGGACGGCGGCTGCGCATACAGCTTTTTATATGCGCGGAAAAACGCGGAATAATCCCCAAACCCGCATTCCTGCGCCGCATCGGTCGGCGGCGTCCCCCGGCGTATGCTCTGCCGCGCCGCGGCGAGCCGCTTATGGGTGACGTAATTCATCACGGTGGTACCGGTGTACTTTTTAAACACCGTATTCAAATAATATTTGCTGATAAAAAAGCGGGCGGACAAATCGTCAAGGGTGATCGATTCGCTCAGATGGGCATTGAGATAACGGACAATTTCCTCCACCGTGGGATTGCCGGCCGGACGCGGTGCGCCCCTGCGCTGGCGGCTCATATACACCACCTGGGTGAGCAGCGCCTGGATCCGCGCCGCAAGCGCCGCATCGCGCAGATCACCGTCGAGCGCCTCGCACGCCATCACCTGATCGAAATAGCTGCGCAGGCCGAACCCCTCCACGTGCGGATAGTACACATTCCCCTCCCCGCCCTGAAACGGCGACAGAAGCAGGCCGGTCATATCCGCCGGCAGCAGCGACGGCCGGAAATGCAGCGCATAGCGTTCATAGGTTTCCTGCCCCTCCACCCGTACGCCGTGGAACACGTTGGGCGGCAGCAGCAGCATGGATTCCGGCAGCGGGGTGTACTGCCGCCCCTCCACCAGATAGCTGACCCGGCCGCTGATGAAATAATAGACTTCAAACGTCTCGTGGCAGTGCAGGGCATATTCCTCCGTCGGCTGGCAGTCGGCCGTATGGTGCGCCATCATTTCCGCATTGGACAGGGTGCTGACCATTCCCTCACTTCCCGCTGACAAGATGCTCTCAGTGTATCACAACACCGCAATTTTTGCAATGGATCTCCCCGCCCTTGCAATGGCATTCCGATCAAAAAATGGTAGACTGGAGACAGTATGAACGGTATCGGCCGCAGGCGGCCCCGGCTTTGGCCGATCTGATTCAGAGAAAGAAAAGAAGGGGGATCTCTATGGTTCTCGGCGCTCAGCTTTACACGCTGCGGGATTACATCAGGGACGAAAGGGACATCCGGTTTACGCTTGCACAGGTTGCAAAAATGGGGTACACCACCGTCCAGGTATCCGGCATGGGCCCGATTGATCCGCAGGTGCTGCGGGAAATCTGCGAGGAAAACGGGCTGCGCGTGGTGCTCACCCATACCGACCCCGTGCGCATTATGAACGACACCGACGCGGTCATCCGGGAGCACGACATTCTCGGCTGCGATTACATCGGCATCGGCGCGATGCCGGAAAAATACCGCACCGCGTTCTGGCTGCCGCATTTTGCGGCGGATTTCAAGGAGCCGGCCCGCCGCATCGCCGCTGCGGGCAAAAAGCTGATGTACCACAACCACAATTTTGAATGGGAAAAGCTGCCGGACGGCAAACGGATCATTGAGCATCTGCTGGAGGATTTTTCCGCCGACGAGCTCGGCATTACGCTGGACACCTACTGGGCACAGGCGGCCGGCGCGGACGTGTGCGCATGGCTGGAGATACTCCGGGACCGCATCGCGTGCGTGCACCTGAAGGACATGGCGGTGCACGGGTTCACACAGGTGATGGCGCCGGTGATGGAGGGCAATATGAATTTCGACGCCATCCTGGACAAAATCACCGCGCTCGGCACGGTGGAATACCTGCTGGTGGAGCAGGACGTCTGCGAGGGCAGCCCGTTCGACTGCCTGCAGACGAGCTATAACAACCTGAAGGCCAGGGGCTTTCACTGAACATACGGTTTCCGGCGGCTGTCCGGCCGCGGGAAGAAAGGGGATACGTCATGCAGAAGGTAAAACTCGGGATTATCGGCGTGGGCAACATGGGCTCCACCCACGCCAAAAACATTGCCGCCGGCGAGGTGCCGGAAATGGAGGTCACCGCGGTCGCCGACCGCAGTGAGCAGCGCCGGGAATGGGCGAAGGAAAACCTTCCCGAAGGGGTGAAAATCTTTACCGAGGGCAGCGAGCTGATCGACGCGGGCGTGTGCGATGCGGTGCTCATCGCGGTGCCGCACTATCAGCATCCGGAGCTGGCCATTCGCGCGTTCGGCAGACACCTGCACGTCATGTGCGAAAAGCCGGCCGGCGTATACACCAAGCAAGTGCGGGCGATGAACGAAGCCGCCGCGAAGAGCGACCGGGTGTTTGCGATGATGTTCAACCAGCGCACCAACGCCGTGTACCGGAAAATGCACGAGATCATCACGGGCGGCGAAATGGGCGCGATCAAGCGGGTCAACTGGATCATCACCGACTGGTACCGCACCCAGGCTTACTACGATTCCGGCAGCTGGCGCGCCACCTGGGCGGGTGAGGGCGGCGGCGTGCTGCTCAACCAATGCCCCCACCAGCTCGACCTGCTGCAGTGGCTGACCGGCATGCCGTCAAAAGTGCGCGCCTACTGCCACTACGGCAAGTGGCACGATATCGAGGTCGAGGACGACGTGACCGCCTATCTCGAATATCCGAACGGCGCCACCGGCGTGTTCATCACCACCACCGGCGACGCCCCCGGCACCAACCGGCTGGAGGTCACCCTGGAATGGGGCAAGCTGATCTGCGAGCACGACAAGCTGATCCGCTACCAGCTCGACGAGAGCGAGCGCAAATTCTGCGTCACCTGCCCGCAGGGGTTCGACCAGCCGAAATGCACCGTTTCCGAGGTGGAAACCGACGGCGAAAACCCGCAGCATGTCGGCGTGCTGCGCGCCTTTGCCGGCAACATCCTGCACGGCACCCCGCTGGTCGCCCGCGGCGAGGAGGGCATCAACGGGCTGACCCTGTCCAACGCCATGCACCTGTCCGACTGGCTCGGCGAGGCGGTCGATCTGCCGTTCGATGAGGAGCTGTTCCTCGAAAAGCTCAACGAGCGCCGGGCGGTCTCCCGGCTGAAAACCGGCACCGGTACGTACTTTGACACTTTCGGCAGTTATTGAACACGCTGAAGAAGGAGGAACACAAAATGTCCAAAACAGACGGCATGCATTATGCCCCCAAGGGGAAGCCCGCACCGGTGGTAAAACCGGGGGAATTCGTCTTCGCCGCCTCGGCGCTTGACCACGGCCACATCCACGGCATGTGCAACGGCCTGACCGAAGCCGGCGGCACTCTCAAATGGGTGTACGACCCCGATCCCGCCAAAGTGGAAGCGCTGCTCAAGGAGCATCCCGGCGCCAGGGCCGCCCGCAGCGAAGCGGAGATCCTGGAGGATCCGGAGGTGCGGCTGGTCGCGGGTGCGGCGGTCACCTCCGAGCGCTGCGCGCTCGGGCTGCGGGTGATGGACGCCGGCAAGGATTATTTCACCGACAAGGCGCCGTTCACCACCCTCGAACAGCTGGACAGCGCCAAAAAGAAGGCCGCCGAAACCGGGAAAAAATACATGGTGTACTACAGCGAACGCCTGCATGTGGAATGCGCCGTATACGCCGGCGACCTCATTGAGCAGGGCGCTATCGGCCGGGTGATCCAGGTCATCGGCCTCGGGCCGCACCGCCTGAATGCCCCGGGCCGGCCGGACTGGTTTTTCCGGCACGAAAAGTACGGCGGCATCCTGTGCGACATCGGCTCGCACCAAATTGAGCAGTTTCTGTTCTACTCCGGTGCAAAGGATGCCCGCGTGGTGCGCAGCCAGGTGGCCAACTATAACCACCCCACATACCCCGAGCTGGAGGATTTCGGCGACGCGATGCTGGTCGGGGACAACGGGGCGACCAACTATTTCCGGGTGGACTGGTTCACGCCGGACGGGCTGTCCACCTGGGGCGACGGACGCACCGTGATCCTCGGCACCGACGGCTATATCGAGCTGCGCAAGTATGTCAACGTTGCGGCGCAGAAAACCGACAACCATCTGTTTCTGGTGAACAAGGACGGCGAACAGCATTTCGAGCTGGCCGGCAAAGTGGGCTATCCGTTCTTCGGGCAGCTCATCCGTGACTGCCTTGACCGCACCGAAACCGCGATGACCCAGGCGCACGCCTTCAAGGCGGCCGAGCTTTGCCTGATCGCGCAGAAGCAGGCGGAAAAAATCGTCTGAGCCGCCGGAAAGGAAAACAGCATGAAAGCCTTTATGGACCGCGATTTTCTGCTCGACACGCCGACGGCGGCCATCCTGTTCCACGACTACGCCGAGGCGATGCCGATTTTCGATTACCACAGCCACCTGAGTGCGCAGGAGATTCTGGACAACACGGCGTTTTCCACTATCACCGAGGCGTGGCTGAAGTTCGACCACTACAAGTGGCGCGCGATGCGCACCCACGGCATCCCGGAAGACTACATCACCGGTGGCCGCAGCGACTGGGAAAAGTTCCAAAAATGGGCCGAAATGATGCCGTATCTGATCGGCAACCCGCTCTATCACTGGACCCATCTCGAGCTGCAGCGGTATTTCGGGATTGCCGAGCCGCTGTGCGCCGCCAACGCGCGGGAGGTGTACGACCGCTGCAACGCGCTGCTCGCCACCGACGGCTTCCGGGTGCGCGGGCTGCTGGAGAAAAGCCGGGTCTATGCGCTGTATACCACCGATGATCCTGCCGACAGTCTGCATGCCCACGCGGCGCTGAAAACCGCTTATCCTACGGTAAACGTGCTGCCGGCCTTCCGGCCGGACCGCGCGGTGCACTGCCATAAGCCGGGTTTTGCGGAATACCTGGACACGCTGGCGGAAGCCGCGGGTATGCCGATTAACACGCTCGCCGACCTCGAGCAGGCGCTGTGCCGCCGGATCGCGTATTTCCATGCGGCCGGCTGCCGCATCAGCGACCACGGCCTCGACCAAGCACTGTACCTGCCGGCCGACGATGCGCAGGCCGACGCGGTGTTCCAGAAAGCGCGGCGCGGCGAGCCGCTCACCCGCGACGATCTGCGCCGGTATCAGGGCCACCTGCTGACCTGCCTCGGCCGGGAATACCACCGGCTCGGCTGGGTGATGCAGCTGCATATCGGCCCGATGCGCAACAATTCCGCGCGCATGTTTGCCGCCGCCGGCGCGGATGCCGGCTTTGATTCGATGGACGACGCGCCGCTCGCGCAGGATCTCTCCCGGCTGCTCGACGCGATGGACGCCGACGACCGGTTGCCGAAAACCGTGCTGTACTGCCTCAACCCGAAGGATACCGAGACCCTGGCGAGCATGCTTGGCAATTTTCAGGGCGGCGGCATCCCCGGCAAGATGCAGCTCGGCAGCGCCTGGTGGTTCAACGATCAGATCGACGGCATGCGCCGCCAGCTGACCGCGCTCGCGTCGATGGGCATGCTCAGCCATTTCATCGGCATGCTCACCGATTCCCGCAGCTTCCTGTCCTTCCCGCGGCACGAATATTTTCGCCGCATCCTGTGCAGCGAGCTCGGCCGGCTGATCGAAAACGGCGAATACCCCGCCGACATCCCCTTTGTCGGCAGCGTGGTACAGGACATCTGCTTCAACAATATCCGCCGGTATATCCCGGCGGCGGAATAAACGGAAAGGAAAACCCTCTATGGATATGACCCTGCGTTGGTACGGAACCGGCTTTGACTCGGTAACCCTCGAACAGATCCGCCAGATCCCCGGCGTCACCGGCGTCATCACCACCCTGTACGACAGCGTGCCGGGCGACGCATGGGAGGCCGCTCCCATCGCCGCGATGAAACGCACCGTTGAGGAGGCAGGCCTGCGGGTGGCGGGCATTGAAAGCGTCAACGTCCACGACGCGATCAAGGCAGGGCTGCCGGAACGCGACCGCTACATCGAAAACTACATCCTCTCGCTGCAGCGCCTGGGCGAGGCGGACATCCACATGGTGTGCTACAATTTCATGCCGGTGTTCGACTGGACCCGCACCGATCTTGCCAAGCCTCGGCCGGACGGTTCCACCGTGCTGTCCTATGACCAGGAAATCATCGACCGGATGGATCCCGAAAAGCTGTTCGGCACGGTGGACGCGAAGACCAACGGCTTTGTGCTGCCCGGCTGGGAGCCGGAACGCCTTGCCCATATCCGCGACCTGTTCGCGCTGTACGAAGGGGTGACGCCGGAACAGCTGTTTGACAACCTGGTGTACTTCCTCAACGCCATCATGCCGGTATGCGACCGTTACGACATCCGCATGGCGATCCATCCCGACGACCCCGCGTTCAGCGTGTTCGGCCTGCCCCGCATCATCACCGGCGGCGACGCGATCAAAAGGATGCTCGACGCCGTACCAAACGTGCACAACGGCGTGACCCTGTGCACCGGCTCGCTCGCCTCCAACCCCAAAAACGACATCCCGGCCATCATCCGTCAGCTCGCCGGCCGCATCCATTTCGCGCATGTGCGCAACGTGGTGCATCTCGCGCCCGGCAAATTCGACGAGGCCGCCCATCTTTCGGCGGACGGCTCGCTGGACATGTATGCCATCCTGAAGGCGCTGTACGACACCGGCTTCGATGGCCCCATCCGTCCGGATCACGGCCGGATGATCTGGGGCGAAAAGGCGATGCCCGGCTACGGT
The DNA here is from genome assembly GCA_900553255.1 of uncultured Oscillospiraceae bacterium. Lineage (GTDB taxonomy): Bacteria > Bacillota > Clostridia > Oscillospirales > Acutalibacteraceae > UMGS1591. Next base: position 14,501 of record USCI01000057.1, read on the forward strand.
CTGTACGACCGCGCGCTCGGTGCGGCCTACCTCAACGGCCTGTGGGAAGCCATCGACAAGGCGGCGCATGCCCGGCAGAAAGGATGAGATTTGTGTTAAATAAAACAGTTGTTATTACAGGGGCAGGCGGCGTGCTGTGCGGCTGCTTTGCCAAACGGCTCGCTAAAGAGGGCTACCGTGTTGCCCTGCTGGATATCCAGCTCGATGCCGCCGAAGCGGTCGCGGCCGAAATCCGCGCCGAGGGCGGAGATGTCCGCGCCTTTCGGGCGGATGTGCTGGATAAGGAGAGCCTTGTCACGGCGAAAGCGGCGGTCAACGCCGCTTTCGGGCCGGTGACCCACCTCATCAACGGCGCCGGCGGCAACAATCCCAAGGGCACCACCACCAACGAAACCTTCCGCCGGGAGGATATCGATGCAAAAGACGTGGTGTCCTTTTTTGATCTCGATCCGCAGGGGATCGAATTTGTGTTCAACCTCAATTTTCTCGGCACCCTGCTGACCACCCAGGTGTTCGCCAGGGATTTCGTGGACGCCGGACACGGCAATATCCTCAACATCTCCTCGATGAATGCGTATACCCCGCTGACCAAAATCCCCGCTTACAGCGCGGCAAAGGCGGCCGTCAGCAACTTCACCCAGTGGCTCGCGGTGCATTTTGCGGGCGCGGGCATCCGGGTCAACGCCATTGCGCCCGGTTTCTTTGTCACCAAGCAGAATCAGGCGCTGCTGTTTGACCCGCAGGGCAACCCCACGCCCCGCACCGCCAAAATTCTGTCGCAGACGCCGATGAACCGCTTCGGCAAACCCGAGGAGCTGTGCGGCACCCTGCTGTACCTGCTCGACGATGACGCGTCCGGATTTGTCACCGGAATCGTTGTCCCGGTCGACGGCGGATTCAGCGCCTATTCCGGGGTATAATACACAAAATCAAAACCACCAGTGAACTGGTGGTATGCACAGGCCCTGGAAGGGCCAAATA
>USCI01000058.1 GCA_900553255.1 uncultured Oscillospiraceae bacterium
CCGAACTTTCAAAACTGAATACCAGCCGCCCACCGGCGGCACCACCGAGCAGGAAATCTTTGAAAGGTTTCCTGCTTTTTTATGCCGTTTTTCAGAAGGAGGACTGCTGATGGTATCAGAATACCAAGATAACTTGTGAAATGGCAATATATAGCTGGCTCTCTGGTGTATTCCGCAATGCTGTTCATGTTCGGAAAATGAAGGTCCTCAAAAAACTTAAAAAAATTTTGGAATAATCGTTGTGCAACCTCTCACCCTCAACGGCAAATAGGGTGAGAGGTTCTTTTTATGGCCTCACGGCACCTTGAAAACTGCATACCCATTCATCAAGCACATTCCCGCTGCTTTGGCGAAAGCCAAAGCCCAGGTAGCGGCTGCGCGGCGATCTGCCGGGAGAAAACAACGAGACACCACCGAAAAAAGAAATTGTAGGTCTTTGGTTTGTTCTTCCCAGCAAGGAGCGAGAAACAGCAGGCTGCCAGTACCGGGTGGCTCCCGGTACGGCCATGACCAGCAGCGGAGCGATACTCCCGTCCAGCCTAACGTCCGAGCGTTGAAGCGGCTCTATTTTGCCGTGATCCGTCGCAGGCAATGGGGGCGGTTGCGTGAGAACCACGCGAGGGGTGAGATTCCCCGTGGAGCTGGTGAGCTGCCAGCCGTTTGATGACTTCCCGCAGTGTTCCGGGGTGTCGAGGACAAATAGGAACGCTTTGAAATATGGGCCGTACAGCAGGATGGGCCAATGAAAACAAGAGGATTGTTTTATCTCTCCCCGGCCTTCATTCATTCTGCTGTCCGGTTCCTACATAGGCGGCACCAGCCGCCTGCATTTCAAAGGGAGGTCATAAACCATGAACAGAACATATCATCGTGGCGATATGTACTATGCCGATTTGGGCCGGGGGATCGGCTCCGAGCAGGAAGGCTATCGCCCTGTCCTTATTATTCAGAACGATACTGGAAACAAGCACAGCCCCACGGTTATTGTGGCGGCCATATCCAGCAAAGTGGACGCCAAGGCCAAGCTGCCCACCCATTACCTTCTCAAAGCAGAGAACGGCCTGGAACTGCCTTCTCTGGTGCTGATGGAGCAGCTCCGCACCATTGATAAAAGGCGGCTGGAAACGTACATCGGACATCTGGAGGAACAGCATATTCGCCGGCTCAACCGCGCCCTGGCTGTCAGTGTGGGATTAATCGAAGAAACACCGAAAAATTTAATTATGTGTCTTTGTCCGGCCTGTGCCAATAACTTCTACGGCACAGGCTCTTATTATTTGCGCAGGGTCCACCCTGGCCGGGTGGAAAAGGACATCTGCACCTACTGCGGCCAGCGGCCCGGTTTTGATTATGAAGTAGTAAAAAAGAAGGAAAGGAAGTGAAGATTGGATATGGAAAAGCTGATTACTCGTAAGGAGGCGGCAAAACTGTTGGGAATCAGCCTTGCCACCTTGGATGAAGCCAGAAACAGCGGTTTGATTTCCTATATTCAATATGTACCGAATGGGTGCGTATATTTCACTTCTGCCTACCTTCAGGAATATGTTGCTAAATGCACCTATCGGGCAAAACCTGTGGAAAAGAAAGCAACCTACCGAAATGTGCGAGGAAACAAATCGCACCTTTGAGCAAATCGTGCGGTTTTGGTAAAACAAAGATACAACACTGATTGCATTTGGAGGTAGAAAAATGGCAGCAAAAAGAAAACGAATTCCCAGGTACAGCAAAGTCCAGATAAATGGGCATGAGTATTACAAAACAGATATTGAGGACGCAGATGGCAAACGGGTGATTCTTTACGGAAAAACCCGCGAGGAAGTTTACGACAAGGAAATGGCGGCTCTTGAGCAAATCGACAACGCCACATTCCGGCGTAAATCCCCCACGGTCGCCGAGTATTGTGAAAAGTGGCTTCTGATGCAGTCCGTCCATATCCGTGCCACCACATTGATTGATTATACATCCAAGGTGCGGCGGCATATTATCAAGGAGCTGGGTGAGAAACGAATGGCCGATGTAACCCTGGATGACATCCAGGTTGCCCTTGTGCCAGTCTCTAAAAAGTCGGCTTCAGTATATAAGTCCGTGGTAATCCTCTACAAGTCTATTTTCCGGGCGGCCAAGGAGAGCCATGTGATTGATACAAACCCGACGATATACCTTGAGGCAAAAGGCGGAGGCGTTCCGCAGGAGGAGCGGCAGGCTTTGACGGATGAACAGGTAGAACGGCTTTTGGACGCCATTCGCGGGTTGCCGCCCTATGTATTTGTGATGATTGGTCTGTATGCCGGACTGCGGCGGGAAGAAATCCTTGCGCTGCAATGGGATTCAGTATATCTGGATACAGAAGCGCCGTATCTGACGGTCCGGCGTGCGTGGCACACGGAACATAACAGGCCGGTTATTCTCACAGAGCTAAAAACAAAGGCTGCGGAGCGGAATATTCCTCTCCCGGATCGTTTGGCAGAGTGCTTGAAAGAGGCAAAGAAAAAATCGACATCAGACTATGTAATTGCCAACCAGGATGGAGAGCCCTTGTCTTATACGCAGTTTAAGCGGCTTTGGCAGTATATCGTGACACGGACAGCAAAACCGAGGATAGCTCGCAAACTTGTGGACGGGAAATATGTGAAGTATATGCTTTACCCGGAGCTGGGTGAAAAAGCCCGAAACAATGGTCATGTGGTATATAGCCTGGATTTTGACGTTACGCCACACATGCTTCGTCATACCTACATCACAAATTTGATTCACGCTTCCGTAGACCCGAAAACAGTTCAATACTTGGCGGGCCATGAGAGCAGTAAGATCACGATGGACATTTATGCAAAGGTAAAGTACAACAAGCCGGAGCAACTGGCAGGGGTTTTAAGCGGGGCCTTTGCCGAATGGGATGGCGGTGAATACGAAGCGGCACAATCATAATCAGACAGAAAACGTACAAAGGGCGGGGAGTGTTCCCCGCCTTTTGCGTTTCCCAGAATTGCACCTTTGATAGAGCCATGGTTTTTCAGTATAAAGAAGGTATCGGCGCTGAAATACATATTAAAATAGAAAGGAACAGAAACCATGGCGAAAAAACAAGAAAATGTTCCCCGGTATGGCACTACCATGCGGAGGGGGATTCAATATTACAGGACTCGGATCACCGATGCCGATGGAAAGAGAGTGGACTTGTATGCTGAAACCTGCGAGGAACTCCAGCTAAAGGAGATGGAGGCCCGACGCCAGGTAGAGGAGGCGGTTTTCCGCAGAAAACATCCAACGGTGGCAGAGTATTGCGAGAAGTGGCTGCTCATGCAGTCGGCAAAGGTATCTTCCGGCACGTTGAGAGGATATACCCAGACCATGAACAACTATATTGTCAAACCTTTAGGCGATATGTATCTTGAGGATGTGACTGCAGACGATATTCGGCTTGCGATGATTCCATTGGCTTCAAAATCTGCTGGATTGTATAGTAAGGTAAATATGCTCCTGAAATGTGTCTTTTATTCGGCAGAGCGAAGCCAGTTACTTGAATATAATCCCTGTGAGGGACTCTCGGCCAAAGGGGGAAAACCGGGGAAAAAGATAAATACCTTGACGGATGAGCAAGTGAAGCTGCTTTTAGATACTGTCCGAGGACTTCCACCCTATACCTTTATAATGATCGCTTTATATTCCGGTCTGCGGCGCGAAGAAATTTTGGGACTGCAATGGGACTGCGTATTTCTGGATGTTCCTACGCCGTACATCTCTGTACGGAGAGCATGGCGCTCAGAAAATAACAGGCCGGTGATTTCCACAACGCTGAAAACGAAGGCGGCTCGGAGAGATATTCCGATCCCAAAGTGTTTGACAGACTGCCTGCGGGAAGTGAAAGAGAAAACCGAATCGGAATATGTGGTTGCTGACAGAAATGGAAATCCTCTTTCATCTTCGCAGTTTCAGCGGGTATGGAAATATGTAACCGTTCGCTCTACGAAACCCCATAACTATTATAAGTATGTAAATGGCCAGTGCGTGAAGTGTACGGTAACGCCTACCCCTGGCAGTCATCAGAAAAATAACCCGAAGTTAGTGTATGCCATTGACTTTGATGTAACCCCACATCAACTTCGTCACACCTATATTACTAACCTGCTGTATGCAGGCATTGACCCAAAAACTGTTCAATATCTTGCCGGGCATGAAAACAGTAAGACGACTATGGACATTTACGCGCAGGTGAAGTATAATAAACCGGAGGAACTTCTGAGTGTTGTAAATGCTGCATTTGCTCCATCTGTTGGTGTCTAAAATGCCCCCATTTTTATGATTAAATACTGGGGCAACATTTGAGGGCAGAGGCCAAAAAGCCCATAAAATCAAGGAAAACCGGCGCTAAACTGTACGCCAGTACGGACTCAAGGGCGCCCGCCGTGCGCCGCAGTTCAGCAAGCGCTGATTTTTTTCCGATGTCTGCGCGTGTTGCTGATACGCCTTCCGGCGGGAGCGCGTTCCTGCCGGATACAACACAGAAGCATAAAAACAGGAGCCCTTGTTGGGGCTCCTGTTTTTCATTGGTGCCGGCGGTGGTTGCCGCAAAAAGCATTTGTACTTCAACCAACAGACCGGCTGTCTGCCGGTTTACGGACTGCGGAACAAGCGATACGGCCTGTAGCCATTATGAGACCTGCTCAAGCCATCGATTTAGTCCGCGTGACTATGTCTTGTTCGTCGGATATTCGGCGGCGGGGGGGCAGGGGATTCCGGCCGCGAGAGTTCTCGGTGCATTTTTAGCAGGATTACACCGGAGAGGACGGCCGCCAGGACGGCGGTTCCTGCAAAATTCAGCCAGATCCCGGTCAGTCCCAGCGGCCAAAGCAGGATGACAAGGATCAGCGGGAAAACCAGTGCTGTGGAAACCGAGATGATCGAGGCGGGCAGGGATTTTTCGATGGCAAGCATATAGCTTTGCGTGGCAAAGGAAAACCAGCGCACGACATAGGTGAGGCTGAACAGCCGCAGTGCGCCGACCGCCATGCCCATAACGTCCTGCCCGGCATCCGCCATAAACAAAAGGGTGATTTGCTCCGGGAACAAAGCGATCACCAGAACCGCCAGGAGAGAGACGAGGCCACTGGCGGAAAAGCAGCACTTTTCTATCGCCCGTACGCGGGCGAATTTGCCGGCACCCCAGTTATACCCCACAGCGGGCTGGAGAGAATCGCACATCCCATAAAGAAGGGGCTGAATAAACCCGTCCGCATACATCAGGATGCCGTAAACCGAAACGGCGGATTCGCCTCCCATGCGCACCAGAATGGCGTTGAGCAGTATGGAGGTAATGCGGCCCGCGATATTGTTTAAAAAGTTTGGGCTGCCGCAAGACACGATCTGCCGGATCATGCCGGTTTGAAACCGCGGCTTACAGAAGCGCAGCAGAGTCTTTCCCCGAAGGAAGGGAACCACAGCCAGGAAAGCGCTGATAAACATACCGGTACAGGTGGCCAGGGCGGCTGCCCAGATCCCCCAGCGGAATACGGCCAGAAACAGAAATTCCAGCACCCCGCTTAATACCGACATCAGGATATTCAGAAACATACTGCCGCGTATGATCCCGCAGATGCGCAGAAAGTTGTCCATCGCAAAGACGATGGTTGTCACAGGGGAACACAATGCGTACACCCGGATGTATTGCACGGCCAGATCAGCGAACTCCCCTTCGGCTCCCATCAGACGAATCAGCAGCGGTGCGGCGGTATACAGAACGGCACCGATCAGGACACCTGTTCCCACGATCAGGAGACAGGCGCAGGTAAATATATTATTGGCTTCCCGATTCTGCTTTCTGCCCAGACTGATCGAGATGGGGACCGATGCGCCCATGCCGATTAAATCGGCAAGAGAAAAATTGATGATGACAAACGGCATGGCAAGATTCACTGCCGCAAAGGCTGTCGGCCCCAGAAAATGCCCGACGAAAACGCCGTCAAGGGTCTGATACAACGCCGAGGCCAGCATGCTGATGGCGCCGGGTATGGAGGCAAGCAAGAACAGCCTCAGCGGTGAGGTTTTTAAAAATAAGGTGTTTGACTGCATAAATATCGTTCCTTCATTCTTTTCCTGCTGATGCCCGGGCTGCGGCGGCGATGGCTTTTTCGACCGCCTTTTGGAAAAGTGCCGTCCTTTTTTGTGAGAGAAAGACCAAATCAGCACGCTCCCGTTCGCTTAACTGAGCGAAGGAAACGGTTTCTGCTTCCAGCAGCGGAGGGATGATCTTCCGGGCGAATGCTTTTCCGGTGTCCGTCAGGGTGACCTGTTTGCTTTTCCGGTTCCCCGACAAGGGAAGCAGCGTAATGTAGCCTTGCCTTTCCAGGTTTTTCAGGGAGGTGTTGACCGTTTGCTTCGGGTATGACCACATTTCACATATTTCCGATTGTGTACATCCGTCGCCCTGGAGCCAGGCGATATACAGAATCCACAAGGCGGTGTCGGATAATTCTACGCTGACGGCGTAATTATGATACAGATCATTCAGCAGTTTGTCGTTCTGATTCAGCAGGGCCAGTTGTTGAGCCAATGGTGAATCCATATAATTCCCTTCCTTGAGAGCAGATGGAATCATCCGCGCCCGGATTTATGATTTTCCACGTAAATCTGCGCCCGGACAGAAGGCATTATAGTCCGATACCGGATTATTGTCAACCGTTTTTTGGTTTTTACTGCGGCGAGACCTTTGGGGGCTGCCGGTCGGGGAATCTGACGATAGGGACAAAAAACAGGCCGTAAGCACCAATGGAGGAAGCGGCGTCTGCGGGACAAAAAAGCCCGGAAGGCCAGTGAACCGGGTGTTAGGCGTCGTTTGGCTAAAGACCGAAAATAGTTATGGGCCGAAGCACCTTCAGCATCGGCATCGGCGTCCCGCCGGCAACGGAGGTGTTCGCCAGGCGCCGGGTCACAATTTCGCTGTTTGAACAGGAGCGGATGAAGTATTCTCCCCGGGCGGTATTGAGCAGGGCGGTGTATTGCGTAAAGTCGGCGGTGTCCCGTTGGGTCATCACCGCATTCTTGGGAATTGACACACTTTCCAGAATGTGAAAACCGGTGATCACGGCCTCGCTGCGGTTTTCCGGCAGCAGCACATGGGTCTTCAGATAGGCGATACGTACAAAGCGGGAGGGCGAGGTATAGTCGCCGGGCAGTCCGAAGGTGCCGGCACCTTGACCAAATGGCGTCAGCTCAGTTTCTCCCCAATATACGTCGTCCGGTGGATCCGGCTGTACCGTAAGATAGTTGCGCAGGTTGGTCATGTGCCAGGAAAAATCGGGGCTATTTGCCAGCACGCCGAGGGGATTCGGATGAATCTGCATGCCTTCTCTGGTCTGCTCAAGCACGAGGCAGCGCCCTTCCCGGTCGGTGACCATCCAGTGTAGCGGCGCCACCGTCCCGGTTACAGGATCGGCTACGCCGACCACCCGCACAGCAGACAGGGCGGCGAGCACCTGGTCGGTATCCGCGCAGCTGCCCAGCAGGTACAAAACCACCTCGGTCGCAGCAATGGCGGGAATCAGCGGGTTACCGTCGTCCGGCGGGAACTGCGCATAGCCGGGAAAATACAGCACCGCCGCTGCCAGCCCCATTTCGTTGACACCATCGGCGAACAACAGCTGCGGCGTCTTCTGCCCGATCCCCATCAGGCGATAGCGGCTTTGCAGCTGTGCCGAGCCGGTGACACTCTGCCAACGGCAGCCCTTGGGCACCGCGTAAAGATACGGATCCAGCAGATAGGAAAAATCCATGGTCCGCCCTATGAACCACTCGCCCTGTGCATCCCGCAGGGTAATGGCGGTACACATGTCGATACGCCTCCTTAATGCTCACCTTCTCCCTTGAATATATTCAGCGGCGGGGCGTTTCATGCCGTATAGAAAACGCCCCCGGATACGAAAGTATCCGGGGGATAGCATTTGGTATAGACCGCTAATTTGCCTGATCGGTCGTTGGAAGATGGTTGCTTGAAGACGGCAAGCCCAATCAGTGCTTTTGACCGAAATCTCTATACCGATTGAGTACGGGCACGGGCAGCTTTGATGCGGCGCAATGCTGCCCCGCCGCCTTTACGGCAAAGCGTATAGATTCCGTTTAAGACGGCGGAAGTGAGCAACGCTCCGGCGAAAACAAAGCCAACCATTACCGGCAGATAGTTCAGCCGCTGAGGCATAGATGTGACCGAAGCGATTAATTTGGGGTAAGCGTAGTGATCCCATATCCAGGATACCAGGTAGGCGCCCAATGCCCAATCGGCTATTTTAGCGAAGACGGTCTTAAGCCATGTGGGAAGCGACTGCGCCGGCAGTTTCAACAAAAACAGGAACGTCAGTACGGACATGATTACGCACTCAAAGCCCGACCAATCACAGGCGGAGATGGACTGAAAAAGCCCGCCTGAACTCCGGTAGATATTAAAAGCGCCGAACAGAAAAATCGATACCAGCAGCAAAGGGAACGACCAGCGTTTGCGCAGGCGGCATCCGTATTCCGAAAAATAGGCGCCGATAAAATAATAGGTGATGGGATACAGTCTGACCCACCATTCGGGAATCAGCATATCATAGGAATGACTGATGCTGGGCTGTGCCCACCAGCCGGCTGTATGCAGGTCATGTATATTGAATAGAGAGGGAAGGGCGGTTAGCAGCAAAAAGGTGGCGATCAGCACCAGCTTCCCGCGTTGGGTAGGAATACTGTTATAGATGAGATTCAAAAACGGAATCAGGAGAAACAGGCCGATATACATCTCTATATACCACGCATAATCCGAGGCGTAAAAACCGAGTATCCTTAGAAGTGCGGAGGTTATCGTAACGGTGTCGTGTACGATAAAGGCGCGATAAGCCAGGCAGGCCAAGCTGGCCAGCAGGTAAATGGCCAGGGTTTTCCGGATTCCTTTATAATAAGATACACAAAATGTTTTTTGCCGCATGAGATATCCCGTCAGCAGCAGGAACAGCGGAACACAGACGCGTGCAGCTGTACATATGAAGGTCATGATGTACATTCGTTCGCCGACGATGGGATAGGTATAATACTCGCTGTTCAGAAAGAAATGAACACAAATTACGGTAAAAACCGCAACGCAGCGAATAATATCCAGATTACAGTTGCGTTCTCTTTTTGAACCATATCCTTTTCACTCCCCTTTAACCGAGGAGATATTATAGCACAGTAAGAACGAGATGACAATCCGCTCAAAGAGAAATTATAAGAGTATGCGCAACTCCTATAACAAAGAGAAGAGAGCTAAAACAGCCGTCTGATTTTATCCGCCGCTGTGTATGCACGATGCAGGAAAGTCTCTGCATCCATCCGTTCCTCGTAATATCCGTAGGCCTGCACCTCCAGCGATACCGCGCCGGAAAAGCCGGTTGCCGCGATTTGGGCGGCAACGAACTGCCAGTCGGTGGTACCGTCGAACGGCAGCCGGTGGGTATCCCAGCTGCGGTCGTTGTCATGCAGGTGTAGCGTGGCAAGGCGGCTGCCGTATAAATCGAGATACGGCTCCTCCCGACACCAGCCGTGGTGATGCCCGCTGTCGTAGCAAAAGCCCACCTTGGGGGAGGTGAGCGTCTGCATGGCGGCACGCAGATGGGGGACGTGCCGCAGATTTTCTAGGGCGAGCGTAACGCCGGTTCGTTCGGCCGCTTCCTCTACCCGGCGCAGGCGGTCAAGGCCGCGCGGGTGATAGGGCGGCGGAAAAGCTTCATCGGTCAGATGAGCGACCAACACCGGCACGCCGGTTTCGGCGCAGCCCTCGAGACAGGCGATCAGGCTCGCCGCATAGCGGTCGCCGTCCTCGCCGGGCAACCAAAGGGTATTACAGCCGTCGAAGGGGGAGTGGGCGTTTTCGATTTCCAGCCCCATCTGCCGGGCGCGCTCCGGCTGTTCCTTCAGCGGGATATCCCCTTCGTATTCCCCCCACCACAGCATCACGCGGCAGAAGCCGGAAGCCCGGATAAGGCGCAGGGATTCCTGCAGCGGGAGTTCATAGCCAAACCACGCAAAAATGCCGAGTTCCCGCATGGTAGCACCTCGCAAATCAAAATAGAAAACCGGTCAGGTACGTCCCCATGGACAGGCCAGCCGCCCGTCCAGAGCGGCGATTACCGTTTCGGGCCGGTTATCCGGCAACTCAAGCCACGGGCCGGCTTCCGCGATTTGATGGAGATAGTGTGCATCGGAGTTCTGCAGCAGCGGCAGCCCACGAAGCAGCGGATACTGCCGGCACAGGGTGTCCGTATCGCCGGCGGCGGTGATTTCGGCCGCGGTAAAGCCTACCGGGGGAATATCGCCGAGCGCCGCGGTGACGCTGTAGGAGGGGCGGTCGATATGGGCAGGGAAGGCGGTGCCGCCGAACCGCCGGGCGAGCGCCGGGATATCGTCCACGCTCAGGGCGGACGCCGTCACCAGCAGCGGTTCCAGCCGCCCGACGATGGTATCCTCACCGTCCATGATTATCTGTTCCCCGAATACCTCCGGGCGGTTCGGGATCGGCGGCAGGGTGGGGAGTACGGCGGCGTCGAATGCCTCGGCCGCTTCCAGTGTGGGAAACAGGCAGACGACGTGCGCTTCTTCCGCAGAGCACAGTTCCATTCCCGGCAGTACCGTCAGACCGCTTCCCCGCGCGGCAGCAAGGATCGCCGGGCAGTTGCGGCAGCTGTTGTGATCGGTCAGCGCGATCAGATTCAGGTCAGCCAGCCGTGCCATATTGACGATATTGTTTGGAGTCATGTCGCTGTCGCCGCAGGGAGACAGACAGGAATGGATGTGCAGATCGTAATACAGCCGCAAAGCCTCATCCCCTCATGGTTGTCAGTCGGTCAGTGCCGGATCCCAGTTTTTGCACACGTCCACCCAGTCCAGAACATGGGCGTATTCCGCCAGTTCCTCACAAGTGAGGGCAATGGCGGAATTGCTGCTGCCGCAGGCGGGAAAAATGGTGGCGAACCGCTTGAGCGAAATATCGGCATACACCCGCGCACTCGCCGGCACCGCGAAGGGGCATACACCGCCGACAGCATGCCCGGTCAGCTCGATTACCTGGTCGGGGGTCAGCATTTTGGCTTTTCGGCCGAAGGTGGCCTTGAATTTCTGGTTATCCACCTTGGCATCGCCGGCAGCGACCACCAGGATACAGCCGTCTTCCCCTTCAAAGGAAAGGGTCTTGGCAATGTGTGCGGGCACGGTATGCAGCGCCTGAGCGGCCAGCTCCACCGTTGCGCTTGATACATCGAATTCCTGAATGTCCTGCTCTCGGCCGAAACCGCGCAGATACTCCCTTACTGCTTCAATGGACATGATTTTGGTAAACTCCTTTATTTTGGTTTCAGCCCAGCAGCCGGCCAAGTTCCAGGGCCAGCTGATAGGCAGTTTTGCTGCTGCGTAGCACACAGACATCCTGTGTCTGTGCGCGGGCAAGTGCCTCTTTGTCGAGTGGGGAATCCTCCGCGAGCAGGATGCAGGCGGTGTCGGCGAGTACGGCGACGGCAACGGCGTTGACGTTGCCCATTACCGTGATCCAGGCGTCTCCGGTCTGCGCGCGGCCCATCACCCAGCTGAGCAGGTCGCCGCAGTAGCCGCCGGTAATCTCCCGCCCGGTGTCGCCCGGACAGAGCACCTCCAGCCCGAGCGCTTCAATACAGTCCTTAACGGTCGTCATGCTGTTCCATCCTTTTGTTTTTCGATTTCCGCCGGCGTCTCCGGTCCGCTGGAGAGCTCACCGGGCACGTATCCCTCCATGCGGGAAAGCTGGCAGGCAATGTCCTGGATTTGCCGGCGCATGCGGAAGATGCAGTCGTTTTCCTGCGCCAGCCCGCGGACAATATCCTCCGCAAGCGCGCGGCAGCTCGGCGCGCCGCAGGAGCCGCAGTCGAGCTGCGGCAGCCGCGCGGTATACTCGTCGATCCGCTGCATCATGTTCATGGCGTCCTCGACGTTTTCGGCCAGCTTCATTACCGGGGCAAATTCCAGCTTTTCGGTCCACTCCAGCCGTTTTTCGCCGCCGGCATCCTCCAGCCGGTTACAGGAAACCGGCAGATATTTGCGCAGTCGCTGGATCCGCGCGCGGGCGACATACCCGTTTTCCGCCGTGAAAATCCCGCCCACGCAGCCGCCGGCGCAGGCGTTGAGCTCAATAAAATCCAGTTCCTGCAGCTTCTCGTCCTCGAGCTCTTCAAGCACATTGATCACGTTGTCGATCCCGTCGGCCGCCAGGTGGTTTTCGTTGAGCAGGCCGGCCGCCTCGCCGCCGATGGAGGACCAGCTGACCCCGATGATGCCGGACCGGGCGAGCGGTTCGGGCTGGGCCTCCTTGCCGAGTTTATTCATACAGCTGACCAGGCGGGGATAGATATCGCTGATCGCGAGCACGCCGTCCACGTTGGAACGCTCGATGCCGATCGGCACACGCACGTCGGTGACCTTCGCCGCGCAGGGGGAGAGGAAGAAAATCCCGATCTCCTCCGGCGGCAGACCGGTTTTGGCGACCGCTTCCTCGCGCGCGAGCATGGCGGCGACCTCCATCGGGGCTTTGAGCGGCAGAACATGCTCGCACAGGTCCGGAAAACGCACCCGGATCAGCCGTACAACCGCGGGACAGGCGGAGGAAATGACCGGTTTTTTCAGCCGACCGTCGCCGAGAAGCTGTCGGGTGGCGTCCGAGACGATTTCCGCCGCGCGGGAAACCTCAAACACGTCGTCAAAGCCGAGCCGCTTGAGTCCGGTAAGCACGATATCGATATCGTCCAGATGGTTAAACTGCCCGTACAGGGCGGGCGCCGGCAGCGCCACGGTATAGCGGTAATTTTTCAGCATCGACAACTCGTCGTGCCGCGCTTTTTTGGCGTGGTGCGGGCACACCCGCACGCATTCGCCGCAGTCGATGCAGCGTTCGGAAATAATCTGCGCCTTGCCGCCGCGCACGCGGATCGCCTGCGTGGGACAGCGCTTGATACAGTTGGTACAGCCGACACAGAGGTCTTTGTCCAGAGTGACGGCATGGAAAAATCGATCCATCGGTACGTCACGTCCTCCTGTCAGGCGGCACAGTGCCGCCTGGCCGCATATCGGTGGGAAGCGGTAGGTCACTGCGCAGGCGCCTGCACGAGGATTTCCATGCGCACGACCGTACCCACTCCGATTTCGGTGGTAATATCCATGTGGTCGGTATATTTTTTGATGTTGGGCAGCCCCATGCCGGCGCCGAAGCCGAGGGAGCGCACGTTGTCGGGGGCGGTGGACCACCCTTCCTGCATCGCCTTTTCAATGTCGGGGATGCCGGGGCCGTGATCGGTGAGCACCGCCACCACCCGGTCGGGCAGGATCTCCACATCCGCTTCGCCGCCGCCCGCGTGGATAACCATATTGATTTCGCCCTCGTACATCGCGATCGCCACCCGGCGGACCAGGTCGGAGGGGAAGCCCAGCTGTTTGAGCTTGCGCTTGACCGCGCCGGAGGCCTCGCCTGCACGGGTGAAGTCGTCGCCGGGCACGTCGTAATGCAGCTTCAGATTCATCACACCATCGCGCCTTTCCTGAAAGTTGCCGGAAACCGACCCGGGTCAGACCTGGTCTCCGCCGTGCAGGCCGCTGCTGTACAGCAGGCCGCAGGCGGTGAACATACGCAGCGGTGTTTTCATCAGCACGATTTCCCGGTCGTTGGCCAGCTCGATCATCTCCGGCGTCGGGTCCTTGCCGCGTACGAATATGACGCAGACCATGTCCATCATGTCGGCGGTGCGCACCACCTGCGGGTTGACAAGCCCGGTCAGCAGCACCGACTGATCCTTGACAAACGCCAGCACGTCGCTCATCATGTCGCTGCCGCAGACGTTGTGCACTTCGGTGTCCAGCCGCTCGCCGCCGCATACCAGCTCCGCCTTCAAAATCGCCTGGATATCAGCAATCGTCATACAGAATCCCAGCCTTTCCGTACAATCTCTGTGAGGTGGATGGTCAAAAAATTATACAGTCCTACTATACCATCCCGGCGCGCCCGCGTCAATGCCTTTCCTCGGCGGGGAGAATACGGGTAGCACAGGCAAAATCGGCGTTTTTTCCGAATTTGGGATTGACTATGACCGGTGGGAATAGTAGAATATAAGATAATTTCTCAAATTTCTACCGTAAGGTAATGGAGGTCGAACGTACATGGCAAGAGTGTATAATTTTTCGGCTGGCCCTTCGGTGCTGCCGGAAAGCGTGCTGCGCAGGGCGGCGGCGGAGATGCTGGATTATGAGGGATCCGGCCAGTCGGTGATGGAGATGTCCCACCGTTCCAAGGTGTATGACGGCATCATCAAGGGCTGTGAGGCGCTGCTGCGTGAAGTGATGAACATCCCGGACAACTATAAGGTGCTGTTCCTGCAGGGCGGTGCGTCATCCCAGTTTGCCATGATCCCGCTCAACCTGATGAACGGTTCGGGCAAGGCGGATTTCGTGCTGACCGGCCAGTGGGCAACCAAGGCTTATAAGGAAGCCGCGCGCTACGGCGAAGCCAACGTGGTGGCCAGCTCCAAGGATAAGACCTTCTCCTACATACCGGAGCTGGATCCGGCCACCTTTACGCCGGATGCGGATTATTTCCACATCTGCATGAACAATACCATTTACGGCACCCGCTTTACCAGCCTGCCGGATACCGGCAAGGTGCCGCTGGTGGCGGACGTGTCCTCCTGCATCCTGTCCGAGCCGATCGATGTGTCCAAATTCGGCGTGCTGTATGCGGGTGCGCAGAAGAATATGGCGCCGGCCGGCCTGACGGTGGTTATCATTCGCGAGGATCTGATCGGCCATGCGCGGGACATCACCCCGACCATGTTCAACTACCAGACCCATGCGGACAACGATTCGATGTTCAACACCCCGCCCTGCTACTCGATTTATGTGTGCAAGCTGGTGCTCGAGTGGCTGAAAAACGAAATCGGCGGCCTGGAGAACATGAAGGCGATCAACGAGAAAAAGGCTGCGATCCTGTACGATTTCCTCGACAGCTCCAAGCTGTTCAAGGGTACGGTGGTGAAGAAGGACCGTTCGCTGATGAACGTGCCGTTCGTCACCGGCGACGAGGAGCTGGATGCCAAGTTTGTCAAGGAAGCGGCCGCGGCCGGCTTTGTCAATCTGAAGGGTCACCGCTCGGTCGGCGGCATGCGCGCTTCGATCTACAACGCCATGCCGGTCGAGGGCGTGGAGAAGCTGGTGGCCTTCATGAAGGCATTTGAAGAGGCAAACGCCTGATTCTGCCGGTTACGGCAACGATGGAAAGGAATGGACACGGTCATGAATATACTGACTCTCAACAAGATTTCGGCCTGCGGCACCAGCCGTTTTGATGCGGCGAAGTATACCGTGGGCGATGCGGCGGAAAACCCGGACGGCATCATGGTGCGTAGCGCCGCGATGCATGAAATGGAGCTGCCTG
>USCI01000059.1 GCA_900553255.1 uncultured Oscillospiraceae bacterium
AGCATGCGGCTGTTAACCGCAGGGTCGTTGGTTCGAGCCCAACAGGGGGAGCCAAGAGAAGAAGGGCATCGTAAAGATGCCCTTCTTCTCTTTTTTCGATAAACACTGGCTCGGGAAGGGTGTGGTTGGGGATTTCTGGTGAAAAGCATGGCCCTTACAATGTGGACGAGCGTATTCTGGAGGCGCTGGATATCGATACGCGCCGTATCGGCGGCATGCCTACGCCGCCGACCTCCCGTTGCCGGCAGGAGAACGGCGTTATGTATGACAGCTGGGGGATCGGTTATGTTATGACCAATGGCCATATGAAAATCTGCCATAACCCGCTTCGGGGCCGCACGCTCGACAAAAATGATGGCCTATGAGTTCCCGGATCCCGGGCAGGTGGATCGACACCTGGGCGGCGCAGGCCAAAGCGCTGCACGAGCAGACGGATTATGCGGTCATGGCGGAGCATCCGGTACTGGGTGTGTTTGAGCTGGGCTGCTGGATGTTCGGGTTTGACGCCTATCTGTACCGGCTGGCCGGCGAGCCGGAACTGGTGCATGTGAACACCATATCTGCGGATCGGTGTATGCCTTTATCCCTGCCCTGATTGACTGCTTGCGTGGACATACTGAACCCGATTCAGCCGGGCGTTTACCAGATGGATTGCGAACGGCTCAAGGCCGATTTCGGCGACCGCCTTGCTTTCTGGGGCGGCATCGATACTCAGCACCTGCTGCCGGAAGGCAGTGAACAGGAGGTCAAGGAGGCGGTGGGGCATATCCTGTCGCCGGCACATACGATTCAGTACGAAGTCCCAGCGCAGAATGTGATTGACATTTACCGGGGCGCGGACGAATACTACGCCGTAAAGCGCTGAGACCCAGCCGGGCGGCAAGCGCGGGGAGCACTCAAAGTGCTCCCCGCGCTTGTTTTATAACGGCTGTACACCGTAGCCGAAATTTCTCATTTTCAATGGCTTTACGTCGGGGTGCCGAATAAAATAAACGGCATTTGGTGAGACTGAACAGGAGAGCGTTTGCGACAAACAACCGGCACAGGACAGGCGCAGCACCGGACCGGGAGGAATCCTGCCATGACGAAAAAACGCATTTTGATTTTGACCACCACGCGGGACTTTCTGGGAAAATTTGAACAGGGCAACGTAAAAATCCTGCAGGAAAAGGGGTTTGAGGTGCATTATGCCGCCAACATGGAGGAGCCGCACTATCCCGCTGACGAAGAAAGGCTGCGAGCGCTCGGCGTACAGATTCATCCGATTGCCATCGCCCGTTCGCCGTTTATGGTTGCCGACAATGAAAAGGCGCTGCGGCAGATCATGCAGCTGATCCGCCGTTACGATATCCAGGCCATCCATTGCCATACGCCGGTGGGAGGGCTGCTTGGCCGGCTGGCCGGGGAGCTTTGCCGCGAGCAGGGGCTGGTGGTGATGTATACCGCGCACGGATTCCATTTCTACAAAGGGGCACCGGCGATGAACCAGCTGGTGTATTACCAGGTGGAAAAGCAGCTCGCACGGTATACCGACATCCTCATCGTCATCAATGAGGAGGATTACCGCAGCGCGCGGAAATTCCGGCTCAAGCGCGGGGGGCATCTGTATAAAATTCCCGGAGAGGGGCTGGATACCGCCGTCTTCCGGCCGCTGCCGCAGGCGGAGCGTCACCGGCTGCGGCAAAGGCTCGGCATTGCTGAGGGAACGTTTTTTCTGGTTTCGGTCGGCGAGCTCAACGAAAACAAAAACCACCGGATCGTGCTGGAAGCGCTGGCGAAGATCCGGCAGAGGAAAAAGGACGGCCTGCCGATCCGCTACGGTATCTGCGGGGACGGCTTTTTCCGGGAGAGGATTGAGGGCTGGATCCGGGAAATGGGGCTTGCCGACACAGTTACCTTATACGGCTACTGCACAAATGTGCCGGAGATCCTCGGCTGCGCGGACGCATCGGTTTTTCCTTCCCGCCGGGAGGGACTCGGCATGGCAGGGCTGGAATCGCTGGCGATGGGCGTCCCGGTGATTGCGGCGGACAACCGCGGTACGCGGGAGTATATGGAGCATGGCAAAAACGGCTATGTCTGCCGCTGGGACGATGCAGACGGGTTTGTGCGGGGAATAGAAACGCTGCGGGCTCTGTCCCCGCAGGCCCGGGCGGCGATGGCGGCGCACTGCCGCGATACGGTCCGGCCGTTTGAAAAACGTTATGCCGGCGCGCTGATGCGGCGGATCTACGCGGATATGGAAAGACGGATAGGAGAGGCGGAGCATGAAAAACAGCGTATCGGTCAGCGTCATTATGGGCGTGTATAACCCCCGCAATCCGGTGCGCTTTCTGCGTGCGGTCCACTCCATCATCGGACAAAGCCTGACCGATTGGGAGCTGCTGCTGTGCGACGACGGTTCGGATGCGTCCCACACCGGGGTGATCCGGCGGGCGGCACGCCTGGACAGCCGCATCCGTGTGCTGCGCTCGGAGGAAAACCGCGGCCTTGCCCATGCGCTCAACGCCGGCATACGCCAGGCAGCGGGAGAATTCATCGCCCGGATGGATGACGATGACCTGTCGGAACCGAACCGGCTGCAGGCACAGGCCGATTTCCTGCGCAGCCATCCGCAATACCATTTTGTGGGAGCGAATGCGCAGCTGATCGACGATTACGGCGTTTGGGGCTTTCAGCGGATGCCGGAACGGCCGCAGGAGAAGGATTTCCTGTTCAATTCCCCGTTTATCCATCCCTCGGTCATGTTTCGCCGGCAGACACTCCTGCACTGCGGCGGCTACTGCACGGCAGAGGAGGTGCGCCAGTGTGAGGATTACGAACTGTTCATGCGGCTCTACCGGAGAGGCTATCGCGGCTATAACCTGCAGGCGCCGCTGCTGCAGTACCGGGAGGATTACGCCGCGCATAAAAAACGCACCTACCGGCGGCGCATCCGCGAGATGAAGGTGCGGTACCACGGCTTTAAGGCGCTGGGACTGCTCGATGGGACCACCTTCGCCTACGTGCTCAAGCCGCTGGCGGTCGGCGCGGTACCGGCACCGGTACACCATTACATCAACCGGCGTCTCAAGCGGCGGGAATAGGGAGGGAACCGTTTGAAAGAGACAGCGGGGCAGGAACAGAAGAGGTACCGGGCCTGCCTGCAGGAAAGCCCGCGGCTGTTTCGCCCGGCCGAGGCGCTTGACTGGGAGGCGGACATCGTCGGCCGGGTGAGCCGGTATGTTCTGGCGCCGGTGCTCGGCGTTTTTGCGGAATGGGTGCTCGGACAGGCCCGGCGGGACGGCAGGCGGCGGCTGTATTTTTTGGCGCGGGACGGGTATCTGCCCTATCAGGCGGTACGCCTGCTGTGTCAAAAGCGCGGGCTGTCGCTTGAGTGCCGCTACCTGTGCTGTTCACGGTATTCGCTGCGCGTCCCGTTGTTCCACCGACTCCCGCGGGAGGAAACGCTGGACTATGTCTGCCGTTCGGGCGTGGACGTCACGCTGCCAAAAATCCTGGCCCGGGCGGGACTTGACCGGCGGGAGGCCGACGCCGTGCGGGAAAGCCTTCCGCTGAGCGGCTCCGGGGAAGAAAGGCTGTCCTATGCCGAGCTCGGCGAGATACGCCGGCTTCTGGCGGACTGCCCGCTGTTCTGGGAATATACGGATCGGCACTCCCGTCTCGCATGGCCGGGGCTGGCCGGCTATCTCCGGCAGGAGGGACTGCTTGAGGAACAGCCGGATGCCCTGGTGGACAGCGGCTGGGTGGGATCGATGCAGAAAACGCTCGGCGGCGCGCTGGAGCTGTTGGGACGCACCCGCCCGCTGAGGGGCTATTACTGGGGGCTGTATGAACTGCCGGACGGCGTGCGGCGCGGCGATTACCGCAGCTGCTTTTTTACGCCGGAGGGGGAGCTGCGGGAAAAGGTGTTTTTCTGCAACAGCCTGTTTGAGGCCATTTTTACCGCCCCGCACGGGATGACTCTCTCATATCGGCAGGAGGGCGGACGATTTGTGCCGTGCTATGCACCGATGGCGGAATCCCGTACGGCATTCGTCCGGCGGCTGGAAGGGCTGCTGCTGCCGTATATCGCGCGGTTCGCGGAAGAACAGGCGCCGGATGAAGCGCAGCAGCGGGCGGAACTCCGCACGGTAGGGAAGCTGCTGGCCCGCTTCATGGGTTCGCCGAGCCGGGAGGAGGCGGAAGCCTTCGGCAGCCTGCCCTTTTCGGACGATGTGCTCGAGGAGGCGGGGCGGCAGATCGCTTCGCCCCTGACCGAGACGGAGCTGACGGCAGGCCATGCGCTCGGCCGTATACGGGCGGCGGCCGGCATAAAAAAAGGCGGGGTGCGGGACAGCGCCTGGTACGAGGGCAGCGCTGTGCGCTTCAGCTCCGGGCCGCGCCGGCACCTGCGACAGTACAGGCTTTACCAATACCTGCGGCATCTGCGCAAAATACGCGGGAACCGGAAGAAAGGGCGGGAGTGATCCGATGGACAGGCAGCAGCACAGCCAGTATGCGTTCGTCATCCGGCAGCTGACCAGCCGGGAAATCAAGCGGAAGTATGCCCGCTCCTATCTGGGGATCGTGTGGAGCGTGCTCAATCCCCTGCTGTCGATGGCGGTTCTCTCGCTGATCTTTTCCCAGCTTTTCCGCCGGTCCATCGAGAACTATCCCATTTATTACCTGACCGGTTATATCCTCTGGCAGATGTTCACCGGCGCTACCACCGCGGCGATGACGACGCTTGTGGACAACAAGCCGCTTTTGCTGAAGGTGAAGTTCCCGATGGATCTGTTTGTCCTCACCCGGGTATACACCGCGCTGATCAATCTCGGGTATTCGCTCGCGGCGTATGTTGTCATGCTCGCGGTGTTCCGGATCGCCCCCAAATGGACCATGCTGCTGTCCCCGGTGATTATCCTGCTGCTGTTCCTGTTTTCGCTGGGTATCTCGTATATGCTGGCGGCGGCTTATGTGTTTTTCGGGGATGTGAAGCACCTGTATACGGTGGCGCTGACCCTGTGGATGTACTGCTCCGCGATCTTTTATCCGGTGGAGCAGCTGCAGGGGGTTATCCGGGTGGTCATCCAAAACAACCCGCTGTATGTGTATATCCACTGCATGCGGGGAGCGGTGATGACCGGCGAGCTGCCGGGCGGGACGGAGTGGCTGCAGATGGTGCTTTGGGGCGCGGGGGCCTGCCTGCTCGGGGTCATGGTCTTCCGGAAAAACCGCAACAGCATCATGCAGCGCATATGAAGGAGGCGGCTATGCGGCAACAAAATGCGGACGGCCTGCCGTCGGCAGGCACCGATATAGCGGTTGAGCACGTGACCATGGAATTCCGCCGGGCCAGGGACGAAGCGTCGAGCGTAAAGGAATGGATGGTGCGTTCCCTGCGGCGGCAGCAGCACTATGAACGCTTTCGGGCGCTCGACGATGTGAGCTTCCACGTGGGACGGGGGGAAGTGGCGGGTATCGTCGGCACCAACGGCTCGGGCAAGAGCACGATGCTCAAGATCATTTCCGGTGCGCTGATCCCGACGAGCGGGCGGGTGCTGGTGGACCGGCGGAAGGTGCAGCTGCTCACGCTGGGCACCGGCTTTGATCCGGAGCTGACCGGAAGGGAAAACGTCTATCTCAACGGGGCAATCATCGGTTATACCAAGGCGTTTATCGATGCCCATTACCCGGAGATCGTCCGTTTTGCGGAACTGGAGGGGTTCATGGAGGAAAAGGTGCGCAACTATTCCTCCGGCATGGTGTCGCGGCTGGGGTTCGCCATCGCGACCGTACGGGATTCGCCCGAGATCCTGATCCTCGACGAGGTGCTCAGCGTGGGGGATATGTTTTTTCGGAAGAAAAGCGAAAAGCGCATCCGGGAGATGATCCACGGGGGTTCCACCGTGCTGATTGTATCCCATTCCCCGGCGGTCATCCGCAGCAACTGCACCAAGGCAATCTGGATCGAAAAGGGCCGCCTGCGCGCGTCGGGCGATCCGCAGGCCGTATGTGACGCGTATGAAAAAAGCAGGGACGCATAAGAGGGTGTTTTCGGATGAAGGAGCGGATTTACCGGCTGCTGATCGGCCGGGTGCCGGGGATCCGGGACCGCTGCCGGAAAAAACGGCAGCACGGCGGCGGGCGCACGGCGGCGCTGCTGTATGCCGTGTGGCTGAATGTACAGTATTATTTGCTGTTCCGCCGCAGCCTGGGGGAACCGGTTCGCGCCGCGCTGTATGAGGAACGGCGCCTTTACAGCGGCGGCAGCGAGTCCTCGCTGTCGGTGCGTGAGCCTCCGCAGGCCCTTGCCGATACCCTCGCGGCGTATGATGTGATCTCCTTTGACGTCTTCGATACCCTTTTATTCCGGCCGCTTTCCGCCCCCGCCGACCTGTTCGACCTGGTGGGGATGACGCTGCACTATCCCGGCTTCCGCGCCCTGCGGGTGCAGGCGGAAACACAGGCGCGGCAGATTAAGCGGGAAAAAACCGGTTCGGTGGAGGTGACCCTCGAGGAAATCTGGGCGGAGCTGTCCCGCATCTCCGGCATCCCGGCCGCCGACGGCATCCGCGCGGAGTGGGAGTGGGAACAGCGCTGCTGCACCGCGAACCCCTATATGCTGGCGGTGGTGCAGGCGCTGCGGGCACGGGGCAAAACCCTGTGCATCGTATCGGACATGTATCTCGGCCGCGAGCGGGTCCGCACCCTGCTGGACGGCTGCGGCTTCGGGCCCTTCGCCGCGTATTTCGTTTCAGGGGACGAGGGGGTATCCAAAAGCGGCGGCGGTTTATATGCCTGCCTGCGCCGTTCCTTCGGCGGACAGCGCCGCTTTGTCCATGTCGGGGATAACCCCCATGCGGATCAGAAGCAGGCGGCGGCGCAGGGAATTGCGGCGTTCGGGTGCACCAATGTGCAGCACGCGGGCGGACGCTACCGGCCGCAGGGGATGTCCCCTATTACTGGCAGCCTGTACCGCGGGCTGGTCAACGCGCACCTGCACAGCGGGTTTGCGGCATACTCCCGGGAATACGAATACGGTTTTGTGTACGGCGGCCTGTTCGTGGTCGGCTACTGCCGGTTCATCCACGCGTATGCAAAAGAGCACCGGCCCGACAAGCTGTTGTTTTTGTCCCGGGACGGCGCGGTTCTGCTCGAGGCCTACCGGCTGCTGTATCCCGACGATGCCGACCGCACGGTTTACGCCTACTGGTCGCGGCTGGCGGCGGTCAAGCTGACGGCAGAGTATTATAAGGCGGAGTATTTCCGCCGGTTTATCCGGCACAAGGCCGGCCAGCACTTTTCCATCCGGCAGATTGTCGGCGCAATGGAGCTGTCCGATCTGATCGACGGGCTGTGCCGCTGCGCCGGCGTGCGGCCGGAGGAGGAACTGACGCATAAAAACAGCGCGAAAATCGAACACTATTTCCGGGATATCTTCGCGCAGGTGGGAGAACACTACCGCCAGCAGCGGGAGGCCGGCGGCCGGTATTACGGCGGGCTGCTGTACGGCTGCCGAACGGCTGCTGCGGTGGATATCGGCTGGGCGGGAAGCGGCGCGGTGATGCTCGATTACGCCGTCAACCGGTTGTGGGGGCTCGACTGCCGCATCACCGGCCTTCTCGCCGGGACGAATGCCGCCGCCACGCCGGAAGCGGACGCGGCCGAGCCGCTGCTGTTTGGCGGGCAGCTGGTCAGCTATCTGTACTCGACGCGTGAAAATCGGGATCTCTGGCAGTTCCACGATCCGGCACAGGGCCACAACCTGTACTGGGAACTGCTGCTTGGCGCACCGGAAGGCAGCCTGAAGGGATTCTATCCGGCGGCGGACGGCGGCGTGGAGCTCCGGCTGAAGGAAGCTCCCGCCGGGGCATCCCGCATTCGGGAGATCCATCGCGGCATTCTGGACTTTGTCCGGCTGTTCAGGGAAACCGAAGCCCGTCTCGGCCTGACCGTGCCGATCAGCGGGCGGGATGCCTATGCGCCGATGCTGCTGGCCGCCAGCCGGAAAAACCGGCGGTTTATGGCGGGGCTGGAGGGGTTGCTGGATGACATGCATATCGGATAGGCGGAACCGGCCGCTTGTGCTGTACCACGCGGTCAGCTCCTACCAGCTGCTGGAGGTGATGCTGCACCGCATGCTGGTGCACGCAGGCGCAAGGGCGGTGCTGGTGCTGCCGGATTTCATCACCGGCAAATATCCGCAGGTCCGCCGTCTCGCCGCGCGGCAATGGTTTGACAAGGTGGTGCTGTTTCCCTATCTTAGAATCCCGCACCGGGAGGAAGCAGCGGTGCGGGCGGACGTCTGCCGGGCGGCCGAACGGCTGCTGCCGTATGCCGTGACCGATTTTTCGGAAATTTATGTCGCGGGCGCGCATTTTTATTTTTCCCTGTATCTGCTCGCGCAGGGCGTCCCCTTTACCATGTTTGAGGACGCCGCCGGCATGCTCAGCCGGCCGGAGGTGCTGTATGACGCGCTGCGGGTACAGTTTCCGGAGCACGCCGAAATCGCGCGCCGGCACGGGTTGTTTGACGGGGAAAACCCGCTTGTCCGGCAGGTGATCTGTCTCAAGGCGGCGCAGCGGCGGGACGTGTCGGCGGCGAGATACCGGGATTTTTCGGTGGAGGATGCACTCGAGCGGCTGTCGCCGGCAAAGCGGCGGCGGCTGATCCGTTTTTTCCTCCGGCGGCGCATCCGCACCGATGCGCAGGCGATTCTGCTGACTCAGCGCTTTGCATCCCTCGGCATGATGAGCGAAGGGCAGCAGCGGCGGCTGTATGAACGGCTGCGGGACGGCGAGCTGCGCGGGATACGGCTGCTGATCAAAAAGCATCCGGACGACACGCTGGATTATGCCGCCATTTTTCCGGACGCCGAGCAGATCCGCCCGGTGTTCCCGTCCGAGCTGCTGCCGTACGTGTTTGTCCGCAGGCCCGCGGTCGTGTACAGCTTTGATTCCACCGGCTGCGCCAACCTGCGCAGGCATTTCCTTGTTAAAACCGTGAGGAGGGAGTCCTATGCCGAATAACCGCGTGCTGCTGATCGTCAATTCCGTGTATCATCTGCTGACGGCGGTGCATTTGTGCCACACCCTCCTCGCGGACGCGGAGGCGGATCTCATCGTTACCGATATCACGCCGCAGCTGCGGGATTGCATGCCCCGCATCAGGGAAACCGGGGTGTTCGGCAGGGTGCTGTTTGCCGCCGTGCGGGAGCTCAACCAAAAATATGCCGGCGCCAAGGGCGAGGTGCTTGACGAGGGGTTTTCCCAGGCGGAGCGGCTGTTCCGTTTTGCGCTCAGCGATGAGCTGGGCACCTACGATGCGGTGTATTTCGCCAACTTTGACCCCTTCACGCGCATGCTCGCCTGCCGGCTGTACGACATGCCGTGCGTGTTTATCGGCTATGAGGACGGTTTTTCCTCCTATGTGATCGATTATCTGCGGGAGGACCGCGCCCCCATCAACCGCCACCCACAGGGCGGCAAAATCCGTGACAAGGTGGAGGGGATCCTGCTGTATGAGCCGCGTCTGGCGATGCGGGG
This sequence comes from uncultured Oscillospiraceae bacterium, assembly GCA_900553255.1. GTDB lineage: Bacteria > Bacillota > Clostridia > Oscillospirales > Acutalibacteraceae > UMGS1591. Next base: position 9,531 of record USCI01000059.1, read on the forward strand.
CGATACGCTGCCTAACCTGCGGATGCCCAAAATCCGACGGGATAATGTGCGGCTCCGGGAGCAGCTCAACCATATTTTTGCCTATACGCCGCCGGAAACCCAGGCGGATTTCCTCTTTCTGGAGCAGTCCTTCCGCGCGGAAGGGATTAAAACCAACGATATCGAGCTGATGCGGCTGTGTCAGCAGACGGTCGGAGCGGGCCGCTTTGCGGTGAAGCCGCATCCGCGCAACCCCGAAAACCTGCCGTTCCGGCTGGGCTTGACCCGCAAATATGCCGGCGATGCACCGTGGGAACTGTTTCTGCTTAACGAGGAGAGGCCAAACCAGGTGCTCCTCACCGTATGCTCGAATGCCGCGCTGACCGGGCGGCTGGTGTTCGGGATGGATATCCCGACGGTGATGCTGTACCGGCTGTTTGAAGGAAAGGTCCTCTGGAAGGAGGACGCGGTGCTCAGCCGGTATCTCCAGCGCTTCCGGCGGCAGTTCGCCGGGAAAAACTATTATGTGCCGCAGACGGTGTATGAGCTTAAGGCCGTTCTCGGCTATCTGGGAGAGGGTGGTGGTTCCCATGGCGGAACCGGTTAAGGTATCGGTGATTATACCGGTTTATCAGGTGGAGAACTATCTGGAGCGGGCGGTGGACTCGGTGCTCGCGCAGACCCTTGAGGAAAAGGAGATCATCCTGGTTGACGACGGCAGCGAGGACGCGAGCCCGCAGATCTGTGACCGCTATGCGCGGGAATATCCCGGGCTTGTCCGGGTGATCCACAAGCAGAACGAGGGGCTGGGCTTCGCACGCAACACGGGTGTACGCGCCGCGGCGGGAGAGTACATCGCTTTCGTCGATTCGGATGACACCGTGCTGCCGGATATGTACGAGAAAATGTATGCAAAAGCCCGGGAAGAAGAAGACGACATCGTTATGTGCGATGTGCAGATCCTGTATGTGGAGGAAAACCGCAGCTCGGTGGTCGCCTCCTATCCGCGCGGGGAGATCGACCTGGCGGACTACATTGCCAATGGCAACAACATCACCTACAGCGTCAACAAGCTGTTTCGCCGCCGCATCTGGGAGGAAAACCAGTATGAGCGCATGCTGTTTGAGGACATTGCGCTCATCCCGGCGCTGATGACCCGTTATCCCCGCATCGGCTATGTCCGGGAGCCGTTTTATCAGTATTACCGGCGGGCGAATACCCTCTCCACCACCTTTGCCGGGCCGATGGTGGATATCGTGCAGGCGTTCCGCAATTTTCTCGACCGCAGCGCCCCCGCATACCGGGAGGAGGTTGTCTACTGCACCGCCAAGCAGCTGTATTGGAACATGCTGCAGTCCCGGGTGCTCTTTCAGGCGGATTTCATCGGCCTGCTGCACGAATACAAAAAGGATTTCCTGCTCAATCCCTATATCGCCCGGGACGCCAAAATACGCAAGCTGCTGGATTATGTGGATAAGGAGGTCATCCCGGAAACCTTTATCTGTGTGCATATCGGCCGGCCGATTCCGGAGGGATACCGGCAGGCCATCGCGGAGCACTTTCCGAAAGCGGCGCTTGTGGAGGCGGACGAGAGCCGGTTTTCCCCCGATGAGCTGCCGCAGAATGTGCGTGACGCACTCGCCGGGGGGCATACAGCCTATGCTGAGGAATACTATGCGCTGAAAATCCTTGAGGAGCAGGGCGGAATTGTGCTGAAGCCGGAAATGCGGCCGAATCTGCAGATGAAAAGATGCCGGCTGGAGAGGATTTTTTTCGGCTTTGAAAACGAGGAGGAGCTGACCGCCGGCTGCTTCGGCGCGGTGAAGGGGCATTATGTGATTCAGGCGCTGCTGGCCACCTATGAAGCGGACAACATCTTCAACAAGGCGTTCCTTCCGCTGAAGGACCGGCTGCGGGATTTTCTGGCGCTGCATTTCCGGCTGAAGGTCAATGGCCGCAAGCAGCTGCTGAAAAAGGAAATCCAGGTATATCTGCCGAGCGTACTGGCCTACGACATGAAGGACGGTGAAAACTGCTGCAAGCGCGCGGAGTTCCCGGTGCCGGACGGCTATGAGCTGATCAGTGACAGCGTGCTGAAGATGTGGTCCGACCGGCTGCTGGAAAACTGGAACCTGTACAAGCAGGAGCTGAACCGCAAGCCCGGCAGCAAACCGGCGCCGGTTCCGCAGGCTCCGGTGTCCGGCGGTGTGTCGCAGCAGGAACTGGCCCGGCAGATCCAGGAAGTGGTGGACAATTACGAAAGCTCCACCAGCTGGCGGGTCACAAAGCCTCTGCGTGCGCTGGCCAGATGGTTCAGGCGGTAGGGACGGATAAAACGGGTTTATCCGCCGGCAAAGCGCTGTCGGCAGGAAAGGAAGGAAAATTCATGCGTACGATTGCGGTAATCCCGGCGCGGTATAATTCGAGCCGGTTTAAGGGCAAGCCGCTGGCGGATTTATGCGGCCGGCCGATGATCTGGTGGGTCTATAACCAGGTGCGCCGGGCGAAAGGGGTTGACGAGGTGATCGTGGCCACCGATGACGAGCGGATCCGCGGGGCCTGCGGGCAGTACGAAATCCCCTGCCGGATGACGGCGGACACCCATCGGACCAGCACCGAACGGCTGTATGAGGTGGCGCGGGCGGTGCCGGCGCAGGTGTACATCTGCGTCAACGGAGACGAGCCGCTCATCGAGCCGGCGCTTGTCGAACGGGTGATCCCCGTCTCTCTCAGCGGCTTTTTTGCCGCCAACCTGATGACCGCGGTTCACTCGCCGGTAGAGGTGGTGGATGACACCAATATCAAGGTGGTGACCGACCGGGACGGCTATGCGCTGTTTATGTCCCGCAGCCCGATCCCGCACCCCAAGGCGGGAATGGATTATGTGTTTTACAAGCATCTCGGCGTGCTGGCGTACAGCCTGGAGGCGCTGTGCTTTTTCGCCGAAACGCCGAAGGGGCCGGTGGAGGCGATCGAGGACATCAACGAACTGCGGTTTATCGAAAACGGCCGGCGGCTGAAGATGATCCCGGTGGAGGCGCATACCCTGTCGGTGGACACGCCGAAGGATCTGGATTACGTCCGCAAAGTGATCCGGGACAGGCTGCAAAAAGGAGAGATCAAGCTGTGAGCATTCAGGTTCTGGATTGTACGCTGCGCGACGGCGGCTATATCAACGACTGGCGGTTCGGCCGGAACACCATCGCGTCCATCCTCGACAAGCTGGAGCGCGCGCATATCGATATCATCGAATGCGGCTTCCTGACCGGCATGGTGCAGGATGAGGACTGCTCGCTGTTCGGCAGCGTGGACGCGGTGGAGCGGGTGCTGCCCAAACGGCGGCGGGAGTCCATGTATGTGGCGATGATCGCCATCGGCGAAAAGGAGCTGCATCCCTCCGAGCTGACGCCGTATGACGGCACCGGCATGGAGGGGATCCGCCTGACCTTCCACCAGGACGAAATTGAGCAGGCGGTGCAGTGGGCGCAGATTATCATGGAAAAGGGCTACAAGGTGTTCATGCAGCCGGTGGGCACGGTGTTTTACACCGACATTGAGCTGCTGCAGCTGGTGGAGAAAATGAACCGGCTGCAGCCGTATGCCTTTTATATCGTGGATACGCTCGGCAGCATGTACCGCAACGATGTGTCCCACCGCTTTTATCTGATCGACAAAAACCTCCGCGAGGGGATTCATCTGGGCTTTCATGCGCATAACAACCTGCAGCTGGCGTTCTCCAATGCGCAGGTGCTCGGGAAAATCCAGACCAAGCGCACCCTGATCCTGGATTCCTCGGTCTACGGCATGGGACGCGGCGCCGGCAACCTGCCCACCGAGCTGATCACCCAGTATATCAACAAAAATATCGCTTCTCGGTATGATGTGACGATGGTGATGGATATTTACGACGAATATATCGCCGCCATCCGCCGGGAACACGAATGGGGCTATACGGTACCCTACCATATTGCCGCGAGCCACGTCTGCCACCCCAACTACGCCGCCTACCTGATCAACAAGCAGACCCTGACCATGAAGGATATCGAGGAAATCATCCAGTCGATTCCGGAAGACTACAGGGTGCTGTATGACAAGACGCTGATTGAGAAGCTCTATAACCAGTTCCAGAGCAAAAAAATCGACGACACCGCTGCGGTGGAGGAGATTGCTGAGTCGATCCGCGGCCGCAAGCTGCTGCTGCTGGCACCCGGCAGCAGCATCCTGACCTCACACGCCGCCGTGTCGGCCTTCATCGAGCGGGAAAAGCCGTATGTGATTGCGGTGAATTTCCTGGACGACCGGTATCCGGTGGATGCCTGCTTTATCAGCAACCACAAGCGCATGGATGTTCTGGGAGCGGAGTTCCAGCCCGGAAGCCATGTGCGCACCATCCTGACCTCCAACATCCCGGAGGCGGCGTCGGATTCGCTGTATGTGGACTACGATCAGTACAAAAACGACGACGAAATGGTTGCGGACAACGCGGGGCTGATGCTGCTCAATCTGCTGCGGCGCTGCGGTGCGCAGGAGGCGGCGCTGGCCGGCTTCGACGGCTTTCAGCACAGAGACAGCGGAAATTATTACCGGGACGATTTGGACTTCCGCATAGACGAAACGGAAATCCGGGAGCGGCAGGAGCGTATACGGCATCAGCTCGGCGAACTGTCCCGGCAGATGAAGCTCACCTTCCTGACCCCGTCCGTTTACGCGCAGGAGGAACAGTATGTATAAATGCATTTTGTTCGATATGGATGGCACACTGGTCAATTCTTATGCCGGAATTTATCATGCCTACCGCTATGCCTTTGAAAAGCTGGGGCTGCCGTTCGGCGGGGAGGCTTTTGTGCGGCATGCCATCGGTGCACCGCTGCCGCTGGTGTTTTCCCGCGCGGCCGGGATGCGGGAGGAAGCGGTGCCGCGGGCGGTGGAGCTGTACCGGGAATATTATGCGCGCCGGGGCAAGCATGAGGCGGAGGTGTATTCCGGTATGGCACAGACGCTGCGGCAGCTGAAGGAGGCCGGCGGCTTTCTGGGGGTCGCCACCCTGAAAAAGGAGGAGTTTGCCCGCGAAATGCTGAAAAACTGCGGGATTCTCGGCTGCTTTGACAGCGTCTGCGGGATGGATGCCGCCGATTCCCTGACCAAAGCGGACCTGCTCCGCCGGGGAATGCAGCAGGCGGGAGCGATGCCGGCAGATACCGTTCTGGTTGGGGACAGCGAGTTCGACGTTGCCGGAGCGGTCGATGCCGGCGTGGATTTCCTGGCGGTCACCTATGGCTTTGGTTTTCGGGAAGCGGAGGTCTTGCAGCGGTACGGGATTACCCGGTGGGCGGACACTCCGCAGGAGATCCCGCAGCGGCTGGGGATACCGGTGACGGTCAGATAAGCGGAAAAGAGCGCATGACAGCATTTGTCATGCGCTCTTCTTACGTCCATGGATGTACTCGGCCTGTGCATACCGGTCCTGAGGCAAAGATTACGCAAGTATTTCTGTTTTTTCACATTTGATTTCGTTTTTTATCGTATTTGTGAAAAAACAAGAAGAACGATTTTCGTTTGTTTACTATTATTGTTTACTATTATAAAGATATAACGAAAAATAATCGGCACTGTAAAGAAAAAATGAAGAAATAGGACCCGAAAGCACAAAAAGGGTCT
>USCI01000060.1 GCA_900553255.1 uncultured Oscillospiraceae bacterium
TCCCTCTATGTTGACAGTTACTTTTTTCTCTGTCTCTCATAGAGGAAGCATATCATTCCGAAGGCCGCCCCGCTTTTTCGGACACCGTCAGTTTTCGCTGCTCCGCGACAAAAAAGCGCGGATCTCCCCCATACGCTTTTCGGTGTCGGCATAGCCGGTTTTATACGCGCGCTTGAGGTTTTCCATCTTCTTTTCAAACCGGCTGAGCCCCAGCGGTTCAGCCGGCGCGATCACCAGCGCGGTGCCGTCCGCTTCAAGGGTGCGCAGGAAGGCGAGCGTTTCGTTGTAGATTTCGTGCCGGCGGTCGAGCGCCTCGATCATGGCGGGATAGTCCTTGTACTTCCGCCGGTATATGGCGCGGCCCTGCTCCGGCTTTTTAACAAAGCCGCGCTCACGGGTGAGCACCACCAGCACCTTATCGCAGCCGTCGGCAAGCGCTTTGCGCACGGGGATCGGATCGGAGGTTCCCCCGTCCAGATAGTCCCGCCCCTTGTACCGCACCATCGGCGAGAAGCACGGGATTGCGGACGACGCCCGCAGCACCGTGCTGTGCCCCTGCATATCCTCCCGGCCGAAATAGGCCGGCTTGCCGGTGAGCACATCGGTCACACCGGCGATAAATTCACACGGCGAGGCCAGAAACGCCGTATAGTCGAACGGGTCCAGCTTGTGCGGGATCTCATCGAAGATGAAATCCATCCCGAACATCGAACCGGTATGCAGCAGGTTATGAAGGCCCACATAGCGCTTGTCGGTCACATATTCGGTGTTGATCCGCAGGTTGCGGCCGCGCTGGCCGGATACATAGGATACACCGTTGCAGGCGCCGGCCGACACGCCGATGACATAATCCGCCTGGATCTGCTGATCCATCAGGCAGTCGAGCACGCCGCCGGTATACAGGCCGCGCATGCCGCCGCCCTCGAGCACCAATCCGGTTTTCATAAAGGTTCCTTGCCTTTCGTTGGTGATTCGCTTCCCCGGCCTGTCCTGCCGGGGAGGAGCCGGCGGACGAGCCGGTTCCCGTGCCGCTGGAACGCCTGTGCCGGTTTCCTCCGCCGCTTACATTAAACCCTTCGGCGCCGTTAGCGCCTGATTCCGTGTCTGCCTGAGGCTATTTTGACCGCCGCTGATCCGCCCGGAGGAAGCCCACGCCGTGCAGCATAAGCTCCTCCGCCATGCGGGCGATCTCCTCCGCCGGCACCGCCATACCGTCCGCCAGCCACTTCTGCAGCAGGCCGATACAGCCGGAGCTGACAAAGGCGTAAAAATATTCCACCTTCGACGGGGATACCCCCTCAAAATAGCGGGTATAGCTCTCCATGCATTTTTCCCGCCCCATATTCAGCAGCCGCATCGCAAATGCCTTGTCGCCGTAATTCCCGAGGGTGACCACACACAAATCCGAGTTGTCGGCCAGGCATTGGAAAATACCGGCGGTCACCTGGATCGGTGTGAGCTGGCTGTCGTCCAGGCTCAGCAGCGGCTCGAGCGCTTTGGCAAAATCGGTCTGCATCTCCTGCTCGATCTGGTCGCGCAGGTCGTAAATATCGGTATAGTGGGCATAAAAGGTGCCGCAGTTGATTTCCGCCAGTTCACACAGCTCCTTAACCGATATGCTTTGGATCGGCTTTTGCCGCAGCAGGGTGGTAAACGCCCGCCGGATCAGCATGCGGGTCACCCGCGCCCGGTGGTCATTTGTAAATTTTTTCGTAACAGCCCCTCCTTTTCAACACCGACTGTCGGATTTGTTGACAAATCGCCTGAAAATTCACAATTTGCCGGTTGATTGCCGGCTACGCTGGTTATTATAATACAGACAGAGGGGAAAATCAACAGCGTGTCGTTTTATTGAGAAACCTGTCCAAAAAACGATGCGATTCATAATCGGCGGATGTTGTGCCTTCCGCGCCTTCATGGGCTTCCCGCCAGGAAGCGCCGGTACGGGAGGCCGGTGCGGTGTCCGGCTGTCCGGAAAGGAGACTTTGGTATGAAAAATCTGTATATCGTGACCGGGGCAAACGGCCATCTTGGCGGTACTTTGGTGCGTATGCTGCAGCGCAGGGGTACCGAAGTGCGCGGGCTGCTGCTGCCGCAGGAGCAGGCGTCCGACCGCGGCTGTGTGACCTATTATCACGGCGACGTGCGGGACAAGGAGTCTCTGCGCCCGCTGTTTGAGGGCACCGGGGATGCACGCGTGACGGTGATCCACACCGCCGGCATCATCGACATCTCGGAGCATGTCTCCCCGCGGCTTTACGATGTCAATGTGGGCGGCACGCGCAACGTGGTGGAGCTTTGTGAGGAATACCATGTGCACCGGCTGGTGTACGTCAGCTCGGTGCACGCAATTCCGGAAAAGGACAAAAACCGTGTGCTGCATGAGGTGCGCCATTTTTCCCCGAACGAGGTGGTGGGCGGCTATGCCAAGACCAAGGCGGAGGCCACCCAGATTGTGCTCGATGCGGCGGATCACGGGCTGGATGCGGTGGTGGTGCATCCGTCCGGTATCCTTGGTCCCTATGACCGTTCCGGCAACCATCTGGTGCAGATGGTGACCGATTATATTCACGGCAAGCTGCCCGCCTGCGTCAACGGCGGTTACGATTTCGTGGATGTGCGGGATGTGGCCGCCGGCTGCCTGGCCGCAGCGGAGCGCGGACGCCGCGGGGAATGCTATATCCTGTCCAACCGCCACTACGACATCAAGGAGGTGCTGCGCATGGTCAAGCAGGTTGCCGGCGGCCGGCGGCTGCCGGTGCTGCCGATGTGGATGGCCAAGGCGGCCGCACCGCTGATGTCCTGGCAGGCCAAGCGGCATAAGCAGCGCCCGCTGTATACGAAGTATTCGCTGTATACCCTCACAAGCAACGACAAGTTTTCCCACGATAAGGCCACCAGCGAGCTCGGCTATAAGCCGCGTGACCTGTTCCAGACCATCCGGGACACGGTGATGTGGATGCGCCGCCGCCCGGCTAAGGCGTAACAAAGCAAAACGACTTTTTTGCAATAAGTGCGCATTCGGCCGGATGAGGCCATTCGGTGCCAGGGGAAAATAAATGTTGTACAACGCGCCCCGAATAGGGTATAATAAAAATATCCAAATTGACAAGGGGGTTCTCTGCTGTGGAAGCGCATACCATTAAAGTGTATTCTCAGAAAAGTGAGGTTCCGCTGAAAATTATCCATGGCCATTTTGTCACCAGCCATTCCCATGTCAACTACTACATCGATATGACCACGCTGAAGGCCCGGCAGAACGAGGCCGAGGAAATGGCCCGCAGCCTGGCGCGGCAGTATCTGACCTCAGTTCCGGTGGATACCATCATCTGCTTTGACGGCACCCAGGTGATCGGGGCGTTCCTCGCGGAGCAGCTCAGCCGGGCGGGCAATCTGTCCTATAACGCCCATAAGACCATCTATGTGGTGACGCCGGAGATCCATTCCACCGGGCAGATGGTGTTCCGCGACAACATCCAGCCGATGATCCGCGGCAAACATGTGCTGATCCTGATGGCATCGGTGACCACCGGTATCACGGTGCGTAAAAGCATGGAGTGCGTGCAGTATTACGGCGGGATGGTCAGCGGCGTTTCGGCGATATTCAGCGCTGCCGATGAGGTCGAGGGGATGCCGGTCAACCACGTTTTCGGCCGCGCCGACCTGCCGGATTACGAGACGTATGCCCCGCACGACTGCCCGTTCTGCCGGGACGGACAGCGGATCGACGCGCTGGTCAACAGCTACGGCTATTCCCGTCTGTAAGGGGGAGATGTGTTGCCCTGCGCCCGGGCAGGGCGGAAACCAACCTGTGGCGGTATACCGGCCGATGCCTTACCGGGGGGGAGCCTTCCTGCTGTGCGCCGTTACGGGGAAAAGTGCAAAAAATACGCCAGTCAGTCCCGAAAATAGTGGATTGTATTCCCCGGCACAGATGCTATAATTAAAGACAGAAAGGCACATTTTTCCACCTTGCCGAAAGGAGAAGAGGGTCTATGAAAAAATTCCCGATTGCCCTGCAGCTGTATTCGGTGCGCGGGGATATGGAGGCGGATTTCACCGGCACGCTGAAAAAGGTGAAGGCGCTGGGATACGACGGCGTGGAGTTTGCGGGGCTGTTCGGCCGCAGCGCGCAGGAGGTGCGGGCGCAGCTCGACGAGATCGGCCTGCGGGGGATCTCCGCCCACGTGCCGTATGCGGAGATGATGACCGATCCCGAAAAGGTGCTCGGCGATTATGCGGCCATCGGCTGCGCTTACATCGCCATCCCGTATGCCGAGGAAGCCTATCGTCCGGGCGGCGAAAAATTTGAAGAGATGGTCGAGAACGCGAAAATGCTCGGCCGCATCGCTAAGGAAAAGGGCATGGTTCTGCTGTACCACAACCACGATTTCGAGTTTCAGAAAATCGACGGCGAATACGGGCTGGACATCCTGTACAAGCGTGTGCCGGCCGACCTGCTGCAGACCGAGCTGGACACCTGCTGGGTAAACGTTGGCGGTGAGGAGCCGGCCGCCTACATCGAAAAATACGCCGGCCGCGCGCCGGTGGTGCATCTGAAGGATTTCGTGATGCCGGGCAAGAAGCCCGCGAAGCTGTATGCGCTCATCGGGATCGACGACGAGCAGCAGGCGGAGGAAGGCGGCGCGTTTGAAATGCGGCCAGTCGGCTACGGTGCGCAGGATTTCCCGGCGATCCTGGCGGCGGCGGAAAAGGCCGGCACCGAATGGGTGGTTGTGGAACAGGACGAACCGACTAAGGGGCTGACCCCGATGGAATGCGCGGAAAAGAGCATCGGATATTTGAAAAGCATCGGCCTGTAAAAAATCAAGACACGGGCAACCGGAGGTACACTGTTTTGGGCGTACCTCCGGTTTTTTTGCGCCAATTTGGGCATACGAAGGAAGTAGGGTTTACCGGCGTGTTTTCAGCCGTTCTTCCGGCATTTCATCGGGTTCCGCATAAATGGCTGCAAATGCGGAAAAAATAGGGCACATAACTGCACAGGAAAGAGGGGCGTTTTTCATGGATGTCACGGGCAGGGAATACCAGCAGATGAGCAAGCAGGCCGCACCGAAATCGCCGGTCGTGGTCAACTGCGTCAAGGCGTTTCTGATCGGCGGCCTGATCTGCACGCTTGCGGAACTGATTGCGCAGCTGGGGATGTCGGCAGGACTGGAGGAAAAGCTGGCGCGGCTGACCGCGTCGATTGCGCTGATCTTCCTGAGCGTGGTGCTCACCGGCTTCAACGTCTACGACGATATCGCCAAGCACGCCGGCGCCGGCACCCTTGTGCCGATTACCGGCTTTGCCAACGCGATCGTGTCGCCGGCCATCGAGTTCAAGGCGGAAGGGCTCGTTCTGGGGCTGGGGGCAAAGATGTTCACCATCGCCGGCCCGGTACTGGTCTACGGCATCACCGCGTCGGTGGTGTACGGCGTGATCCTGTTTATTGTCGGCATGTTTTAGGGAGGGGGATACCGATGCCGGAACGCAAGGGACAGTTTACCGTTACCCTGTCGAGCCGTCCCACCATCCTGGGATACGCAGCTGTGGCGGGGAAAAAGGAGGGGGAAGGCCCCCTCGGCCGCTATTTCGACTATATCTTTGAGGACACCACGCTGGGGGAAAAGACCTGGGAAAAAGCGGAAAGTGCGCTGCAGCGGGAAGCGTTTACCCGCGCACTGGACAAGGCCGGCCTGTCGCCGTCCCAGGTGAATTACCTGTTTGCCGGCGACCTGCTCAACCAGAGCATCGCGTCCACCTTCGGGCTGCGGGAATACAATGTACCGCTGTTCGGCCAGTTCGGCGCCTGCTCGACCATGGCACAGACGCTGGCGATGTCCTCCATTTTTGTGGACAGCGGCGCGGCGGACCTGTGCTGCGCGGTCACCTCCTCCCACTTCTGCACCGCGGAACGCCAGTTCCGCTTCCCGCTCGAATACGGCGGGCAGCGTACTCCGACATCGCAGTGGACCGCCACCGCGTCCGGCGCAGCGGTTGTCGGGATGGGCGGCGGTAAGGTGCATGTCGAGGCGGTATGCGGCGGGCGCATCACCGATCTCGGGGTCAACGATGCCAACAACATGGGGGCTGCGATGGCGCCTGCAGCGGCGGATACCATTTATAATTTCCTGACCGACACCAATACCAAGCCGGAGGATTACGACCTGATCCTGACCGGCGACCTGTCCGCCGTCGGAAGCGAGCTGCTGCAGGAGCTGCTGCAGCGCAAGGGGATTGACCTGGGCACCCGGCACGCGGACTGCGGGCTGATGATGTATGACCGCCACACCCAGGATGTGCACGCCGGCGGCTCCGGCTGCGGCTGCTCGGCGGCGATCGTGTGCTCCTATCTGCTCAGCAAGATGGAGCGCGGCGAGCTGCACAATGTCCTGTTTATCGGCACCGGCGCGCTCATGTCCACCACCTCCTCCCAGCAGGGGGAGAGCATCCCCGGCATCGCTCATCTGGTGCAGCTGGTGTCGCGCTGACACAGAACGCCCTGCGGGCCGGCAGCCCGCAGGGCGTTTTGTGTATCGATCCTGCATCGGCAGGTGTGGGGTCAGCTCGTATAGTCCTCGAGCAGACGTGCCAGCTCCACCTCATCGGCGACGTTGATGCCGGATTCAATGCGCTGCTGTTCCTCCGGGGGCAGGGTGGACACATACACGTCGAATACCTCGTGGGGAGAAGGCGAACCCGCCAGGAATACCGCCAGCTTGCCTTCCCACTCGCCGATGCGGTAGGCCGCCGCGGAGACGGAGGAGACAGCGGGAGCGGAGTCATCCGCCGATACCGCCGGAGGAATGGAGGAGGATTCCGGCGGGCCCGGCGGCTCACGCCGGACGGCGGCCAGCGCCGCCAGCGGCAGGCTGACGGCCAGCGCGGTGCCGCACAGCAAAAGCGGCAGCCGGTAACGGTAAAGCCAGTCTTTCATAGGCATACTCAGACCACCTTTGCGGTAATTTTGCCGGATGTCCATATTCTTGGCGATTTCTGGGCAAAATATCCATAACCGGCCGAAAATCCGCTGTAAGCCCGCCGCAGCATCCCGCGGCGTCCGGCCGCCTGCCGGAAAATGTTAAGAAAAAATGACAAAATGGTTTGGCAGATCTTACAATTTTGATATTTGACATTTGGGGGCCTGTGCTATAAGATTGGAAAAGCAGAGGCAGGGGCTGCGGTTTGGGCGGGACGGGAGCGGGCCCGGCCGGACAGGGCGCCCCGCCGGCTGTGGAGGAAAAAACCGGGGAGCGGGAACAGCTGTCTGCTGGAGGACAGGGAAAAGCAGCGCCCCCTCTTTTCTTCACGCTGCCGGAATTGCATGGTGTCCGGTTCTGCCCATCTTAACCACTCTGGGATAAAGGAGGAATGACAGCATGTTTTCGAAGCTGTCCGCCAAATGGAAGGCCTTTCGCCGCAAGCGGCCGGTCAAGATCACGCTGAAGGTCCTTTCTGCCATTTTCAAATGCCTGGCGACCATCATACTGGTGGGTACCATCACGGTCAGTGTCGTGGGCTGTGTGATGATGGTCTATGTTTTTGCCAACTTCGGGGACGGGAGCGATATTCCGTCGCTTGACGTGCTGATGGAAAACGAAACGAGCATCGTCTATGTGATGGATAACGCCACCGGCGAGTTCGTGGAACAGCAGCGCATGGAGGGTACCAACAGCATCTGGAAGGACCTCGAGGAAATTCCGCTGGATATGCAGCATGCGATTGTGGCCATTGAGGACGAACGCTTTTACGAGCATTACGGTGTGGACTGGAAGCGCACCATTTCTGCTATGGCCAACCTGGTGCTGCATTTCTCGGACGTCGAATACGGCGGGTCCACGATCACACAGCAGCTCGTCCGGCTGGTTACCGATGAAAACGAACACAGCATCCAGCGGAAAATCACCGAGATTTTCCGCGCCATCGAGCTGGAGCAGGAGGAATATACCAAGGAACAGATTCTCGAGGCCTATCTCAACATCATGCCGATGACCGGCAATATTGTGGGGGTGGGCGCCGGCGCCAACTACTATTTCGGCAAGGAGGTCGAGGACCTGTCCCTGGCGGAATGCGCCGTGCTCGCGAGCATCACCAACAATCCCTCGGTGTACAACCCGTACACCCATCCCGAAAATGTCCGCAGCCGGCAGCGGCTCGTGCTCCGCAAGATGTATGAGCTTGAGTGGATCACCGAGGATGAATACAGGCAGGCGCTCGGCGAAGAGCTGCACTTCCAGAGCAGCGTGAAAAATGTCGGCGTCGAGAGCTATTACACCGACCTGCTGGTGGAGGACGTCATCGCCGCGCTGCAGGAGCGCTACGGGTACACCTACCGCTATGCGGAAAACATGGTTTACCACGGCGGGCTGCGCATCTATTCGGCGGAGGATCCGGAGCAGCAGAAGCTGGTGGAGGATATCTTTGCCAATGAGGACAATTTCCCCGCCAAGCTGGAGGGCGACGAGGAAGACCCGCAGGCCGCCATCTATATCATGGACTACACCGGGCGCACGGTAGCGACGGTCGGCGCGCGCGGGGAGAAAACCGCCAACCGGGTGCTCAACCGCTCCACCCAGTCGACACGGCAGCCCGGTTCGGCGATGAAGCCCATCGGGGTGTACGCTCCCGCGATCCAGATGAATATCGCCCACTTCTCCTCGATGGAGCACGACATGTATATCACCCTGCCCAACGGGGACCAGTGGCCGGTCAACTACGAGTCGCGTTTGGCGGATAACGGGTATACGCCGCTGGAGATCGCGCTGCAGAAATCGCTCAATACCGTGCCGGTGCGGCTGCTGCAGGAGATCACCCCGCAGCGCAGCTTCGACTTCCTCACCGGTCCGCTGGGGATGACCTCCCTGGTGACCAGCCTTGATACCGAAAGCGGTGTGCGCACCGACATCGACCTGGCGCCGCTGGCGCTCGGCGGTCTGACCAGGGGTGTCTACTGCCGCGATATGGCGGCGGCCTATCAGGTGTTCGGCAACGGCGGCATATACAACAAACCCTATACCTTCTACCGGGTGACCGACAGCGAAGGGGAGGAACTGCTGAAGGGCGGTACCCAGCTGACCGTGCAGGCGCTGGACACCGATTCGGCCTATGTAATGAACCGGCTGCTGCAGCGGGTCGTGCGCGGGCCGTCCGGTACGGCACACAGCCTGCGCAATTCCTGGTCGGATGACTGGGGTGTGTTCGCCAAGACCGGTACCACCAGCGACAACAAGGACCTCTACTTCGCGGGCGGCACGCCGTATTATGTCGGTGCGTGCTGGTTCGGCTATGACGATAACCAGGAGATGATCAGCAGCCAGACCGGCGGAGCCCGCAATCTCTGGAATGCCGCGATGCTGGCCCTGCACCAGAACCTGGAGGCCAAGAACTTCGACGAGTTCAGGGGCACCACGGTGGAGGCGCCGTACTGCAGCGACACCGGTATGCTGGCCACCTCCAACTGCCCGCATACGGCAACCGGTGTGTACAAGGCGGACAATACGCCCGGCTACTGCACCACCCATCCCGAAAGCACGCCGGAACCGGAACCCGAGCCCGAACCGGAGCCTTCCGAGCCGGAGGACAATCCGTCCTCCGGAGAGAGCGGCGGCGCGGACAGTTCCGTTCCCTCGGAGCCCTCCACTTCCTCGGACGCTTCCAAACCGGAAGACCCGGATGGGGAATAATACCCCCTTGTGGGAATAGTATGAGAGGCGCCGCCGGTATTCGATGCCGGCGGCGCCTTGCTGTCGGCGGGCAGATCTTTCGCGAAAGCACACCCGTCAAAGCGGGCGGCCGGGGATGCGGCCGCCCGCTTTGGCATTTTATCCAGAATCCCGGCGGCGATCCGGGCGTTCGTGGTGGAAACCGGGAAACTGCCGCCTGCCCCTTGCATTTTGCCGGCAGGCATGCTATAGTGTATTTCACTACGGGACATTCGTTCATGGGTGGTGGACATAATGGAAGAACCGGCCGAGCGGAAACGTCTGCTGCTGGTGGATGCCGACGCGCTGCCCGAGGTATATGCGCGGGTGGTGGACGCCAAGCGCTTTCTCGCCACCGGCGAGGCGGCGACGGCGGCCGAGGCCTCACGCCTGGCCGGCATCTCCCGCAGCGCGTTTTACAAGTATAAGGACGCCGTGTTCCCCTATGATGAAAAGCGGTCCGGACGCATCCTGACGGTGCATATGGTGCTGCGGGACCGGCCGGGGGTGCTCTCCGCGGTGCTGTCCGCTTTTGCGGACGCCGGGGCCAACATCCTGACGGTCAACCAGAATATCCCGGCGGGCAATGTCGCTTCGGTTTCGGTATCGGCGCGCACCGACCGGCTGCAGATGCCGGTGGATGCGTTTATCGGCGTGCTGCGGCAGCTGAACGGCGTACAGCGGATTGCCCGCATTGCCGGGGAGGATCAGCGGGAAGCTGTCACGCCGGAGACGTCCCCCGAATAAGTAAGGAATAAGACGGCAGGTGCGCGGCCTGCGCGAAAGCTGGAGCGGCGCCGCCCTGGCCGCGGCGGGAATACCAGCAGGAAAGGAATGGTCATAGCATGATTAATGTGGCGATTTTAGGGCATGGGGTGGTCGGCTCCGGCGTGGCGGAGGTGCTGCGGCGCAACGCGGCGAGCATTGCCCATAAAGCGGGGCAGGAAATTGCGATCCGCCGGATTCTCGATCTGCGGGAATTCCCTGAGCTGCCGTATGCGGACCTGTTTACCAAGAATTTTGACGAGATCCTGCAGGATCCCGAAATCCAGATCGTGGTGGAGACGATGGGCGGGCTGCATCCTGCCTACGATTATGTGAAAAGCTGCCTGCTGGCCGGCAAAAGCGTGGTGACTTCCAATAAGGAGCTGGTCGCCGCCAAGGGCGACGAGCTGCTGGCCATCGCTAAGGACAATAACCTCAACTTCCTGTTCGAGGCGAGCGTGGGCGGCGGTATCCCGATCCTGCGCCCGATCGACCAGTGCCTCGCGGCCAACGAGGTTTACGAAATCGCCGGCATCCTCAACGGCACCACCAACTTCATGCTCACCAAAATGGCGGAAGAGGGCATGCCCTTTGCCGACGCGCTCGCGCTCGCGCAGGAGCTCGGCTATGCCGAACGCGACCCCTCCGCCGACATCGAGGGGCACGACAGCTGCCGCAAAATCTGCATCCTGGCATCGCTGGCATTTGGACGGCATGTATATCCGTCTCAGGTTTATACGCAAGGTATTTCTGCGATCACCCCGATGGACGTCCGCTATGCGGCGGTGTGGGGCGGCGTAATCAAGCTGATCGGCATCGCCCGCAAGCGGGAGGACGGCCGGCTGCATGCCCTGGTTGCGCCGATGCTTCTGCCCGGCAGCAGCCTGCTTGCAGACGTCAACGACGTGTTCAACGGCATTATGGTGCGCGGGGATGCGATCGGCGATGTGGTGTTCTACGGGCGCGGCGCGGGCAAGCTGCCCACCGCGAGCGCGGTGGTCGCCGACGTCATCGACGAGGTCAAGCATCTGAAAGCACGCAAATACCAGTTCTGGGAGCCGGGCAGCGAGGACTATGTGGTGGATTACCGCGAGGGAGAGACCGCGATGCTTCTGCGGCTGCACTGCGCGGATACCGAGGCGGTCTTTGCGCAGGTTCAGCAGCTGTTCGGTGAGGTGCAGCGGCTGCATGCCGACGGGGAGACGGCGCAGGAACTGGCGTTTGTCACCCCGGTCATGCCGGAAGGGAAGATTGATGAGCAGCTGGCGGCATTGACCGACGCAACGGTGGTCAGCCGCATCCGTGTGGCGGATTTTTGACTTGTGCGGCCGCCGGCTGCGCGGTGTGCCTGAGGAGTGAAACGGATTGCTGAAAATGACCGTGCCGGCGTCGAGCGCCAACCTGGGAGCGGGGTTTGACTCGCTGGGGCTGGCGCTGACGCTTTACAACCGGGTGTGGATGGAGGAAGCCGACGGCTGTTTGATCGAGAGCACCGACGGGTTGGCGATTCCCACCGACGAAAGCAACATGATCTACCAGACCGCGAAGGGGCTGTATGACCGCTGCGGGCGGCCGTTTCACGGGCTGCATATCCGGCAGGAGAACAACATCCCGATGACCCGGGGGCTGGGCAGCTCGTCCGCCTGCCTGGTGGCGGGGCTGCTCGGGGCGAATACGCTGCTGGGCTGCCCGCTGTCGGATGAGGATCTGTCGGATCTGGCGGCGGAGCTGGAAGGGCATCCGGACAATACGGCGCCGGCGCTGCTCGGCGGGCTGGTGACCGCGGTGATGGAGGGCGGCCGGGTGTATACGGTCAGCGTGCCGGTGTCCGAAAACATCCGCTTTGCGGTGTTTATCCCGGATTTTGAGCTGAAAACCGAGGTCGCCCGTGCGGCGCTGCCGGAGCAGGTATCCCGCGCGGACGCCGTATACAACCTCTCCCGCGCGGCGCTGATGACCGCGTCGCTGTGCAAAGGGGATTTTTCCCATCTGCGGGTCGCGGTGCAGGACCGCCTGCATCAGCCGTACCGTTTCCCGATGATTCCCGGGGCGGAGCAGGTGTTTTATATCGCTTACGGGCTCGGCGCCCATGCGGTCGCGATCAGCGGCGCGGGGCCGTCGATTCTGGCGGTTATCGACAGCGCCGATACAGCCTTCGCCGACAAGGCGGCTCTCCGGCTGCGTGAGGCGGGGCTTACCGGCTGGCAGGTGCAGCTGTTCGGCTGCGACAGCCGCGGCGCGACGGTGGAGTTTGTGGGATGACGGCAGCGCTTCATTTGCGTACTGGGCCGCTTCGGCGGCTGAATAAGAAAGGGTGGAAACAAGGTTTATGCTGATTGTACAGAAATTCGGCGGAAGCTCGGTCGCCAACGCCGAGCGGGTGTTCAATGTGGCGGGCATCGTCACCGACACCTACAAGGCGGGACACGACGTGGTGGTGGTGGTATCCGCGCAGGGGGACACCACCGACGACCTGATTGAAAAGGCGAAGGAGATCAATCCGCACGGCAGCAAGCGGGAGATGGATATGCTGCTGAGCGCCGGTGAGCAGATTTCCATCGCGCTGCTGGCGATGGCGATCGAAAAGCTTGGCTGCCCGGTGATTTCCCTGCTCGGCTGGCAGGCGGGTTTTGATACCGATTCAACCTATTCCTCCGCACGGATCAAAAAGCTGATGCCCGAACGCATCCGCAACGCGCTGGATAAGCGGCGTATCGTGGTGGTCGCCGGCTTCCAGGGGCTCAACCGCTATGGGGACATCACGACGCTCGGCCGCGGCGGGTCGGACACCAGTGCGGTCGCCATTGCGGCGGAGATGCACGCGGATCTGTGCCAGATCTACACCGACGTCGAAGGCGTGTATACCGCGGACCCCCGCAAGGTGCCCGGTGCGCAGAAGCTGGAGGATATCACCTACGACGAAATGCTCGAGCTGGCGACGCTGGGCGCACAGGTGCTCAACAACCGCTCGGTGGAAATGGCGAAGAAGTACAATGTCGAGCTGGAGGTGCTTTCCAGCCTGAAACGGGTGCCCGGCACCAAAGTCAAGGAGGCGGTCAAAATGGAGAAAATGCTGATTAAGAGTGTGGCGAAGGATACCAACGTGGCCCGCGTGATGATCGTGGGCGTGCCGGATGAACCTGGGATCGCGTTCAAGATTTTCTCCCGCGTGGCAAAGGCGCACATCAATGTGGACATCATCCTGCAGTCGGTCGGCCGCGACGGCACGAAGGATATCACCTTTACCGTGGCGGAGGACAAGGGCGAGGAAGCGGTCGAGGCGCTGCGCGAATACTGCGATATGGTCGGCGCGAAGAGCCTGTCGTACGATACGAACGTCGCCAAGATCTCGGTGGTGGGCGCCGGGATGGAAACCCATGAAGGGGTGGCAGCCCGCATGTTCGAGGCGCTTGCCGATGCGAATATCAATCTCCAGATGATCTCCACGAGCGAAATCAAGGTGTCGGTGCTCATCGACAAAGAGGACGCCGACCGCGCGGTTTCCGCTGTGCATAAGGAATTTTTTGAATAAGAGCAAACAAAAACGGCGCACGGGTCAAGCCCGCACGCCGTTTTTTCTTTCTCGAGCCGTTTTAAGCCGCGTCGGTTTTTTCGGCCGTCCAGTCCCAGACGAAATCCCCGAGCAGCAGAAGATCCGGGGATTCCGGCGAGGTTACCGCACCGACCGCCGGCGGCGGATTCCCGCAGGCCAACGGCCGGCAGCTGTACCAGAGCAGGGTGTCATCGGCAATTCCGAGGACATACAGCGCGCCTTCCTGTCCGGAGCCGCCGTCGGCAAAGACAATCCATTCCATTTGTCCGTCGTAATCCAGGTCGCGCAGCCCGATGTACAGGACGTCCGGTGTTCCGGCACCGTCAAGCTGCGGATACCAGCTGCGCAACAGCTTCCTTGCCTCCGCATACCCCTCTTCCGCCATCCAAATGGGACATACGCGGTTCAGATCATACGTCACACCGTTGGCGGACGTGCGGGGATCAGGGGTGACCGCTTCTCCCTGCAGGGGAACCAGCTGCTCTCCCGTGCTGCGCAGGCCGTCGTAAATCTGCCCGGTACGCCTGTCCACCCAGCACCAGGCCGTGGTATAGGTGCGGCCCATGGCGACGGAATAGACGTGTACGAGCGTGTATTCTGCCGCGCCGGCCTGCCGCCTGCCGTCGGACTCGACGATCCAGGTGCCGCCGTCGGTGCCGAAGAGATCCAGTACCGCCTGCACCGCCATCTGGTCGCTGCCGATACGATCCGGTTCGGTCGGTTTCGTTGTGGGCACAGTGGTGGTTGGGGCGGTAGTTGTGCCGTCTGTCAGCATGGCGGACGCGGTCGTATCGGAAACCGAAGCCGGGTCGCGCGGGATGTTTTCGGATACAGCGCAGGAGGTCAGAAAAACGCAGGACAGCAGCGGAAACAAAAAAACCGGAACGGCGCAACGTTTTTTCATACGCACCCCTCCCATGCGTCGGCAGCGGACTGTAAAGTTAAATGAAAGTTGAGGACCCGTCAGCCCTTCTGGTACAATGG
>USCI01000061.1 GCA_900553255.1 uncultured Oscillospiraceae bacterium
ACAAAAGAAAAAGGCGCTTCGCCTGAGCAAAACGCCTCCTTCTTTGACAAGCTGAGCCGGCGCCTGTAAAGGGCGCCGGCTTTGTTCTGCGTCTGTGGAAGATTTTTACTTGCCTGCCCGTAACGGCGGGGGGCATAAGTACCGTTATTCCCGTTCGGCGAGGAAGGCTTCGGCCGCGGCGAGCACCGGGATGGAGTTGGCCGCGCCCCTGACCGATACCGCGAGCGCCGCGGCGGCGGACGCGAGCCGGAGGGCGGCGGCGGGGCCGCAGCGGTCGAGCGAGGCGAAGAAGTAGCCGAGGAAGGTATCGCCGGCAGCGGTGGTGTCCTGCACCGGCACGGCAAAACAGCCTGCGCGGTACACCTGGGTGCCGTCGTCATATACCGCACCGCGGCTGCCGAGGGTCAGCAGGGTACCGGCCGACGGGTGGGCGGCCCGCATATGCGCGAGGATGGCGTCCGGCGCCGTTTCGCCGGTCAGCTCCGCACCCTCGATTTCGTTGAGCACAAAACAGGTCACCGCATCAAGCGGGTAACCGGTCAGCTCCGGCGCAAACGGGCTGGGGTTCCACGCAATGCGCATCCCGCGCGCCTGCGCCTGCCGCAGGATATGGGGGATGGCGCTGATCTCATTCTGCAGCACCAGCAGGTCGCCTTCCCCAAAATCCGCGAGCACCTCGTCGGCAAAGGCCGGCGTGATCCGCTGGTTGGCACCTCCGTAAAGCAGGATGCTGTTCTGCCCTGCGGTGTCGACCTGGATGACGGCGTGGCCGCTGCTGCCGTCCACCTCGCGGACATACCGGGTGTCCACCCCGCTGTCCGCGAGCATTTTCCGCAGCTCTCCGCCGTCCACACCGATGCAGCCCGCGTGGTACACCTGTGCCCCCGCGCGGGCAAGCGCGAGCGACTGGTTGAGTCCCTTGCCGCCGCAAAACGTCTCCAGCCTCACGGAGGCGAGTGTTTCGCCCGGCCGCACGGCATGGTCAACGCTGTATACCAGGTCCCGGTTGAGCGATCCAAAATTCAGTACCCGCATCGTATTCCGTCCTTTCGTGTGGGAGATGTCTTCAGTATAGCATACGCCGCGGGGAAAAACCATCACAAAATCGGGGGATGGCCGGCAAAATTTCCGGACAGGCGGGGGACGCTGACGCAGCGGGCGGGCGGACAGCCCCTGCTCGTGCAGGAGTCCGCCTTTTGCCGCACGGCCGCGTGAAGGAAACGGGTTGCTGTTCGGCCGGATCAGCGCCGGCGCAGGAGAAGCAGCACCAAGGCCGCCGCTGCACCTCCGGCAAGCCCCGCACCCACGAGCAAAATGGCGAGCCAGCCGACCGGAAGGGTTACGGTGCCGGCCTTTTCCGGCGTATCCGGCGGTGCGGTGGGCGAGGCGCCGGCGTCCGGTATCGCGGACTCCGGCGGGCGGGTACCGGCGGACGGGTCCTCTCCTGCGGCGTCTGTCGTGGCTGCGGGTGCGGACGACGAGCCGTCAGGGGTCAGGCGGATTTTCGCGGTGGTTTTGCCGCCGCCGTAGCGGTAGGTCAGCAGCAGGGAATCCGCCGCCTCCCTCAGGCCGAAGCGGAACACCGCCTCGCCGCCGTCTTCCCGACGGGTCAGCTCCTCCTGCGGGAACGGCAGGCCGTATTTTTCCTCCGCCGGCAGCGCGGCGTTTCCCTGCCCGTCGGCGAGCGAAAAATGCGCCGCCCGCGGTGCGGACGACGAGGCAGGGCCGGCGTAGCGGCAGGTGATCTCCACCACCTGCCGGATGGCCGTCTCCCGGCGCACCGTTTCGCCGGAGGTATCCGCATATTCGTACACCCAGGTCTGCGGTTGGTCATCCATCACCCGCGCGCCGGTGACGGTGAGGGTCATCAGCACGCTGCCGTCGTCGATGCTGTACACCCGGATCTCGTCTGAGGCGGCGTATTCGTATTCGCGGGGGTGGTCGGTGCGCACATCCGGTACGCAGCCGGACAGCAGCAAAAGCAGTGCGGCAGGCAGCACGGCAACGGCCAGCCGGCGGCAGTTTGGCATAGGCTCCGCTCCTTTCGGGCACCATTCTTCGTCTTCCAGTATAGGCGCGGGCTTCGGCGCCGGCAAGCCACAAAGCTGTAATACGCCGTTACAATTTTGTTTTCTGCCAGTCAAAAAATAATAATCAAAAATAAACAACAGTACTTGACAGTCAGAAACGAAATGATATAATACAAAATGAAAGTAAACGACAGGCGGTGGACGGTATGACAGCAAAGGCGGCACGGGGGGCGGCGCGGCTGACGGATATTGCAGCGCTGCCGGTGCTTGACGACAGTGTGCGCATCGGCTACGAGGGCAGCATTTCCAAGGCGGGCGACAACGCCGACTGGGACTGGGGGCTGTACCAGGATGAGCGGGGCGAGTGGGTGCTCATGGAGGCGGACGGGCCCGGGTGCATTTTCAACTTCACCCAGCATCGCTACCCGACCAGCGAAACGCCGGTTTTCCGGTTTTACTTCGATCATGCCGAGCAGCCGCAGTTTACCATAACGCCGGCGGAGTTCGGGAAAAAGGCGCCCTTCCTGCGCCCACTTGCCGATAAATACGTGGGGCCGGAGGATAGCGGCCGCGGCCCGATCTGGGTGGTGCGCAGCTTTGTGCCGATGGCGTTCACCACCCACTGCAAAATCACCTCGTCGATCAAGCTCGAGGGGGCGGACAAGGCCAAAGGCGAGGGCGGCTGGGGGCACGTGACCTACCAGCTGTATCCGGATGCGGCGGGGCTTGCGCCCTTTGACCCGACGATGGATATGGCGGCGCCGGCGCAGCGGTATGCCGAAGGGCTGCCGGTATCGGGGCGCACCGCCGCACAGGGCGGCTTCCGGCTGCCGGCCGGCGGGTCCCGGACGGTGCTCGACGAAAACGGGCGCGGCGCGGTGACCGCGATCCGGGCGGTGCTGCGGGATTTTGACCCGGCGCAGCTCGGCAGCCTGTGGATCCGGCTGTTTTACGACGGCTATGAGGCGCCGTTCGTGCAGGCGCCGCTGGGCACCTTTTTCGGCTGCGAATACGGCGCGACGCCGGCTGCGCTGCGCACGGCGCTGCTCACCTTCGACATCACGGGGCGGGACGCGGTGCTGGAAAACCGCTTCCCGCAGCCGTTTTTCCGCCGGGTGCGCGTGGAGCTGCAAAACCGCGGGGAACACGAGGCCGTGTTCGCCGACGTGACGGTGCACATCGACGACGCGGCGGAGTACGACCCGCGGCACACCGGGTATTTCACCGCTTCGCCCTACTATCCGAAAACCCTGAACCGCCCGGGCGAGAACAGCGTGATCGCCGACCTTGCCGGCAGCGGGCACATGGCGTACGGCGTGCTGTCCGGCTACGGCATCACCAGCGGCGGCTGCGAGGGGGACGTGCGGGTGTTCATCGACGGCGGCCGCTCGCCTGTGGTCGAAAGCGACGGCAGCGAGAGCTGGGCCTCCTACGGCTGGGGCTTCGTCACCCCGCCGCAGGCCAACCCCTTCAGCGCCTACAACGGCGCGCCGGAGGTCAACAGCGACTGGTCGGAGGTGCGGCTGACCTTCACCGACAGCTACCCCTTCCGCCGCCGCCTGCGCTTCGAGCTTGAGCACGGCGACCACAACGACGGCGGCGGCTGCCACTCCGGGCAGGTGTTCGCCTACATGCGTCCGGAGGGCCGCATCGCGATGGTCCCGTGCGGGGAGTACGGGCCGGGGCTGCCGGGCTACCGCACCGACGGGACGGCCGCGCCGGTACACGACCGCTTTGAAAACGGCATCCACGAGCGGTATGCCGATTTCGCCTGCGTGAGCGGGATGCGCGAGACCGTGCTGACGGTGCCGCTGCCGGCGGACAACCGCGGGGTGTACCTGCAGCGGGTGTCGATGCAGGACCGCGGCCCGATGGAGGCGCTGGTGCTCGCGGACGGGCAGGAGGCGCCCGCGCACTGGCTGTATCCCGACGGCAACCCGTATTACCGGCTGCTCGAGGACGCCTACCTGCTGCCGGAGCCGTTCACCCGCGGCAAAACGCGCGTCGAGATCGCCATCCGGCCGCTGCGGGAGAGCTGGAACGAATGCCGCTACCGTGTGTATGCGCTGATCCCGGAGGAAACGGACGCCTGAGAGCGTCTCAGACTGTCAAAAAAGTCGTTTCGCAAAAAATAGTGCACAAAAAGTTTTCGCCGGCCTTTTCCAAAAGGCCGCAGATTCCAAAGGCAGAGCCTTTGGTCGCGTCCCGCCGGACGCGAAATCCTTTGCTTTCATAAGGATCAGGAAGGGAGACGCAACAGCCCGGTGGGCTGTTGCGTCGTGGGAAACCCTATCAAGGGGTTTCCCGATGCGGCGTCTCACGCCGCATTTGGTCAACCTGCTATCTGCCAACCAGTTTTTCGACACGCTGGGACGCCTGAGAGCGTCTGCCGCTTTCGGACGGGTTTTATTTCAGAAAGGAATGGTTGCCCCATGAAGAACGCCAAACTATCCGTCGCGCTCATCGGCGCCGGCCGAGCCGGCATGATCCATGCGCGCAATTTCAAGGCGGGCGTGCCGCACGCCCGGATTGTCGCGGTCGCCGACCCGGTGGAGGAGGCGGCGCAGGCCGCCTGCCGCGAGCTGGAGATCGACCGGTACGAAACCGATTACCGCCGGCTGCTTGAGGACGACGCCATCGATGCGGTGATCGTCGTCACCCCGACCAAGTACCACTGCGAGATCGCGGTGGCCGCCGCCAAAGCGGGCAAGCACATCCTGTGCGAAAAGCCGATGGCGATGACCGTCGAGGAATGCAACGAGATGGACCGCGCCGCCAAGGAAAACGGCGTCAAGCTGCAGCTCGCGTTCATGCGGCGGTTCGACGCCTCCTTCGTGCAGGCGAAAAAGCTGGTCGACGAGGGCGCCATCGGCGACGTGGTGATGGTGCGCTCCAACACCCGCGGGCCGAGTATCCCGAAGCCGTGGATGTACGACATCCGCAAGAGCAACGGTCCGCTCGCCGAGGTCAACAGCCACGACATCGACACCCTGCGCTGGTTCACCGGCAGCGATTTCGCGTCGCTGTACGCCATCGGCGGCAACTACCGCTGCCCCGATGCGAAGGCCGATTTCCCCGACTTTTACGACAATGTGGTGCTCACCGGCTCCTTTCGCAACGGCTGCCAAGGCATTATCGACGGCGCGCAAGGGGTGCTGTACGGCTACGACGCCCGCGCCGAGATCCTCGGCACCAAGGGCTGCATCTACCTCGGCCAGACGAAGGAAAACACCGTCACCCTGTGCTCGTCGAACATGCTGCGCACCGAGGAGTACATGAACAGCTGGAAGTACCTCTTCCGGGAGGCGTATCTCGAGGAGGACAAGGCGTTCGCCGCCGCCGTGCTCGAGGACAGCGAGCCGCTGATCACCGCCTACGACGGCAAGATGGCGGTGCTTACCGTCAACGCCGGGAACCTGTCCATCCGGGAAAAGCGCATCGTCCATATTGACGGCGACCGTCTCGTGTAATAGAGTAGGAGGAGAACATACCTATGCTGGCAGCAAGAATGTATGGGCCGGGGGATATCCGGCTCGAGGAGGTTCCCGTCCCCGCTATCGGGGAGCAGGAGCTCCTGTTAAAGGTAAAAGCGGCCGCCATCTGCGGCACCGACGTGCGTATGTTCACCAACGGCGCGGCGGGAATCGACCCGGAGCATCCCCGGGTGCTCGGCCACGAGATCGCCGGGGTCATCGAGGCGGTCGGGGCCGGGGTGACCGGCTACCACAAGGGGCAGCGGGTCGCGGTGGCTCCCAACATGGGCTGCGGCATCTGCGACTGCTGCGTGCGCGGCGACGGCCATCTGTGCCCGACCTACAAGGCGCTGGGCATCAACCTCGACGGCGGCTTCGCGGAATACTGCGTGATCCCCGAGGCGGCGGTGCGCGGCGGCAACGTCACGGTGCTCGGCGACGGGGTGTCCTTTGAAGAGGCCGCCGTCAACGAGCCGCTCTCCTGCGTATGCAACGGCTTCGAGCGCGCGGCCATCCGGCCGGGCGATTTTGTGCTGGTGTTCGGCGCCGGCCCCATCGGCATCCTGCATCTCGCCCTCGCGCGCATGGCGGGCGCCGGCAGGGTGATGGTCAGCGATCCCATCGAAGCGCGGCTGCAGGCGGTGAAGGCGCTGTATCCCGACGTGATCACGCTGCACGGGGACGTTGCGGAGGAAACCCGCCGCGTCACCGGCGGCCACGGCTGCGACGTGGTGATCACCGCCTGCCCGGTGCCGGCGGTGCAGACCCAGGCGCTGGAGCTGGCCGCCCTCGAGGGGCGGGTCATCTTTTTCGGCGGCATCCCGGCGGCCAAGCAGCCGGTACCGCTCGACACCAACCTCATCCACTACAAGCAGCTGCTCGTTTCCGGCACCACCCGCGCGAGCCTTGCCCAGTACCGCAAGACCCTCGGCTTCATCGCCTCCGGTGTGCTGGACGTGAAGCCGCTGGTCACCGCGCGGCTGCCGCTGTCCGCAATCGCGGACGGCCTGGCGATGGCGCAGCGCGGCGAGGGGATCAAGACGGTTATCGTTATGGACTGAGTGCGGCATGCTGCATCACAGGCAAAACAGACAGCTTTTGAACGAAGGGAAGGGATGCGTATGCCCCAGCCGCTGCTGATCGGCATCGATATCGGCACCCAGGGCACCAAGACGGTGCTGTGCGACCGCGCCGGCCGGGTGCTCGCCGACGCGTTTGAGCCCTCGCAGCTCATCCGGCCGGGGGACGGCAGCGTTTACGAGGAGCCGGAGCGCCTTTTCGGCTCGGTGGTGCGCACGGTGCGCGCCGTGACCGCCCAGGCGGGGGACGCGGCGCAGCAGATCGCCGCGCTCGCGATGGATGCCCAGATGGCCGGGCTGCTCGGCATCGGGGCGGATTTTGAGGCGGTGACCCCGCTCGATTCCTGGCTCGACAGCCGGTGTGCGCCCTACACCGAACATATCCGCCGGGAGGCGGAGGCGGCGTGCATCCGCTCGAGCGGCGGGCCGGTGATCAACGCCCACGCCCCCAAAATCCTCTGGTGGAAGCACGAACGGCCCGAGGCCTATGCCCGCATCCGGAAATTCGTGATGCCCAACGGCTACATCGCCGGCCGGCTGTGCGGGCTGAAGGCCGAAGACGCCTTCATGGACTACACCTTCCTGCATTTCAACAGTTTTTCGGACAATCCGGGCGGCGGCTTCAATGAAGAGTTGCTGCGGCTGTTCGGGGTGGCGCCGGAGAAGCTGCCGCGCGTCGTGGCTCCGACGGCGGTCGTCGGGCAGGTGACCGACGAATACGCCGACGCCTGCGGCCTGCCCCGCGGGGTGAAGGTGGCGGCCGGCTGCGGCGATACCGCGGCGTCAAGCCTCGGCGCCGGTATCACCCGGCCGGGGGTCGCCTACGACGTGGCGGGCACCGCTTCGGTGTTCGCCTGCGCGACCGACCGCTATGCGCCCGATACCGCGCACAAAACCATCCTCTTCGCCCGCAGCGTCATCGAGGGGCTGTACATACCGCTCGCCTACATCAGCGGCGGCGGCATCTGCCTGAAGTGGTTCGCCGGCCTGTGCGGCCGCAGCCTGCGGGAGCTCGACGAGCTGGCCGCGCAGGAGGCGCCCGGCTGCGGGGGGATCACCTTCATCCCGCATTTTTCCGGGCGCACCTGCCCGCTCGACAACGACGTGCGCGGGGCCTTCCTCGGCCTGCACGGCGCCCCCTCCGCCGGGCTGCTGTACCGCAGCATCCTTGAGGCGGTCGCCTACGAATACCGCAGCTATCTCGACATCCTGCGGCAAAACGGCTGCATCGAGGCGCTCGAATCCATCCGCGGGGCCGGCGGCGGCGCAAAAAGCGCGGTGTTTGCCCAGATCAAGGCCGATGTGCTCGGGGTGGATTACCGCGCGCTGCGCAACAGCGATACCGCTCCGGCGGCCTGCGCGCTGATTGCAGCGGACGCCGCGGGCTATGCCGACCGGCCGCTCGCGGAGGTGTGCGCGGCTTATCCCGAGGAGGGCGCCTGCTGCCGGGCGGACCGTGAAAAAACCAGGCTGTATACGGCACACGCCGCGCGCTACCGCCGGATTCTCGACGGCATCGGCGCGCTGTGCCGGGACGATAAAACCACATAAGGAGGGTCATCCGATGGCGAATGAACCGCTGTTTGCCGAGGAACGGCACAGCAAAATCCTGCAGATGCTCCGAAAGCAGAAAAAGCTGCTGGTGACCGATTTGTGCGAGGTGTTCGGGGTATCCCCGGCCACCATCCGCAACGATCTCAACGATCTTGAGAAACGCGGGCTGCTCAAACGCACCCACGGCGGCGCCATCGCCGGCACCAAGATCAATTTTGAGCCGACCTCCATCGAAAAGGACGTTGCCAACCGCGAGCGCAAGATCGCCATCGGCCGGGCGGCCGCCGAAATGGTCGAGGACGGCGACACCATCGCGGTGGATACCGGCACCACCACCTACTACCTCGCCGAAGCGCTGGCAGACAAAAACAAGGTAACGGTGGTTACCTCCGACCTGAATATCGCCAAGATCCTCGAGGACTTTCCGGGGGTGGCGGTCATCCTCGCGGGCGGCCAGGTGCGCAAGGGTTTTTCCTGCACCGTCGGGGCGCTCACCAACAGCATGCTCAAGGGCCTGGCGGTGGACAAGGCGTTCCTCGCCACCAACTCGGTCAACGCCGCCGGCGAGCTGTGCACCCCGGACATCGAGCAGGCCGAGGTGAAGAAAAACCTGATGAAGATGGGCAACCAGTGCATCCTGCTGTGCGACAGCTCCAAGTTTGGGGCGCAGAGCTTCGCGAAATTTGCGGAGCTTGCGGATTTCGACGCGGTGGTCACCGACCGGCAGGCCGACCCGGAGCTGCTCGAGCGCATGCGCGAGCTGGAGATTGCGGTGGAAGCCGTCTGAAAGGAGAGATTCCGATGAACCGAGTGGGGATTTACTATGCCTTCTGGGAGCGGGAATGGGCGGCCGACTTCCGGCCGTACGTCAAAAAGGTCAAGGCGCTCGGCTTTGATACGCTGGAGATCGCGGCGGGCGCGCTGCCCGATATGACCGCCGCTGCGCGCCGCGCGCTGCGCGACGAGGCGGAGGCCGAGGGGATCCAGCTGACCTGCTGTATGGGGCTCGACCCCGCGCACGACGTGTCCAGCGCCGACGAGGCGGTGCGCCGCGAAGGGGTGCGGTATGTCGGCGAGGTGCTCGACTGCATCCACGAGATCGGCAGCCGCGTCTTTTCCGGCATCAACTACGCCTACTGGCCGATGCAGGGCGCGCCCGACTACAACGGCAAAATGGCGGCGCGGGAGCGGTCGCTGCGCTCACTGCGGGAGATTCTCGGCCGGGCGGAGCAGTACGGCATCGCCTACTGCCTCGAAATCGTCAACCGCTTCGAGCAGTGCATCCTCAACACTGCGGCCGAGGGGGTCGATTACCTGCGGGAGCTTGACCATCCGGCGGCGAAGCTGCTGCTCGACACCTTCCACATGAACATCGAGGAGGATTCCTTTGCCGACGCCATCCGCACGGCAAAGGGGCTGCTCGGCCACTTCCACATCGGCGAGTGCAACCGCAAAACCCCGGGCACCGGCCGTATGCCGTGGGACGAAATCTTTGCCGCGCTGCGGGAAACCGGGTACGACGGCGCGGTGGTGATGGAGCCGTTCATCAAAATGGGCGGCCAGGTCGGCCGGGATATCCGCATGTACCGCGACGTGAGTGCGGGCGCCGATGCGGCCGAAATGGACCGGCTCGCCGCCGCCTCCGCCGCCTTTGTCAAAAACGGCCTGCGCGCGGCGGGCTGATCCTCTGCGCGATACCGAACGGGAAAGGATGAGATTCGGATGAAAAAAATCAGGGTCGGACTGCTGACCATGTCCGACGGACGCATTTACCTGCACGAGGAATACGAGCAGCTCAACTTTGAAAAGCAGCACGCTATCGCGGCGGCGCTCACCGCCACCGGCCTGTTTGAGGTGGTCGAGGGCACCCGCATCATCAACGAAAACACCGTCGCCAGGGAGGAGGGCATCCGCCTGCGCGAGAGCGGGGTGGAGGCCACCATCTTCAACTACACCATCTGGTGCTACCCGCAGTATACGATGGTCGCGCAGAATTTCGCGCCCGGCCCGTACCTGCTGTTCTCCAACCTGCACCCGTCCGAGTGCGGCATGGTGGGCATGCTCGCCGCCGCCGGCTCGCTCGACCAGATCGGGGTCAAATACGCGCGGCTGTGGGGCGATGTCGCCGACCCCGAGGTGTTCGGCAAAATGGTGTCCTTCCTCAAGGCCGCGGCCGCGGTCTCCCGCCTGAAGGGGCTGACCTTCGGCAACTTCGGTGGCCGCCCGCTCGGCATGTATACGGCGGTGGCCAACCTCGAGCAGTGGCAGAAGCTGTTCGGCATCGACGTCGAAAACATCGAGCAGGACGACATCATCCGCGCCGGGGACACCGCTTCCGCCGAGGAGGTGGAGCGCGCCTTCGCGTGGCTGACCAAATACGTCGGCAACATCGCCTACGACGGCAAGGGGCTGACCCCCGAAAAGCTGAAAACCCAGATCCGCTCCTACCTCGGGCTGCGGAAGATCATCGCCGAGCGCAAGCTCGATTTTGTCGGCATCAAGGCGCACGGCGATCTGACCGACCGCTACTGCACGATGGATGTCGCCGAGGCGCTGCTCAACGACCCCTACGACTGGGACGGCCCGAAGGAGCCGGTCGTCGCCGCGACCGAGAGCGACATGGACGGCGCGCTGACCATGCAGATCTTCAAGCATCTCGCCGGCACGCCGGTGCTGTTTGCGGACGTGCGCCATTACGACAAGGCGCACGACGTGTGGTTCTTCTCGAATTCCGGCACCCACGCGACCTATTTCGCCGGCGGCTCGATGGATCCCGCGGAAAACCTCAAAAAGGTGTCCTTCCTGCCGGAGACCGACTATTACCCGGCCGGCGGCGCGTCGGTGCACCATTTTGCCAAGGCCGGACAGGTCACCCTCGCCCGGCTTGCACGCAAAAACGGTGGTTACTATTTAACCATTGTTCCTGGCGAATTTGTCAATTTCCCTGAGGAGGAGATGCGCGCCATGGGCGCCACCACCACCCCCTCCTGGCCGTGCGCGTTTACCCGCATCCGGGTGCCGGCGGACGAGTTCATCAGCCGGTTCCCCTGCAACCACATCCACGGGGTCTACGGCGACTATGTCGACGATCTCGTGCAGGTTGCGAAGCTGCTGGATATCCCGTACCAGATTTTTGCCTGACTGCATTTGCATACGAAAGGAGCCGTTATATCCATGAAAACCAGCCTTACCCCGGCACAGCTTGCCAAGTATTTCGACCAGACCCTGCTCAAGGCCTACGTCAGCGAGGCGGATTTTGAGGCGTTCTGCAAGCAGAGCGACGCCTATGGCTTTGCGATGGTGGCGATCAATTCCGCCCCGGTGAAGTTCTGCAAAAGCATCCTCAAGGACAGCGCCGTGCATGTCGGCGCGGCCATCGGCTTCCCGCTCGGCCAGACCACCATCGAGGACAAGGTGTTCGAGACCAGGCAGGCCATCGCGGACGGCGCGGACGAGATCGATTATGTGGTCAACCTCGTCAAGCTCAGGAGCGGCGATCTCGCCTATGTCGAGGACGAGATGCGGCAGATCGTGGCGGTGTGCCGCGAGCACGGGAAGATTTCCAAGGTGATTTTTGAAAACTGCTATCTGACCGACGACGAGAAGCGCACGCTGTGCGAAATCGCCCTGAAGGTGAAGCCGGACTTCATCAAGACCAGCACCGGCTTCGGTACCCCGGCGCCCGGCGTGGCGGTCGGCGCGACGGTGGAGGACGTGCGGCTGATGAAGAGCATGGTCGGCGACGCGATCAAGGTCAAGGCGGCCGGCGGGGTGCGCACCCTCGCGGATGCGCTGGCGATGATCGAGGCGGGCGCCGAGCGCATCGGCACGAGCGCGGGCGTCACGATCGTGGAGGAGCTCAAGGCACAGCAGGCCTGACAGCGCGCTTTCCGCGTGAAACCGGCGGGGCGGCAATGGTAACAGACGGTGGCGGGCCGCGGATGGACGTGTATCCGGCGTCTTTGGTGAACAGCGGCTGCGCTACCGCTTTACAGGCACTTTACAAGACAGAGGACGATTCCGGCCGGCGGCCGTTGGCTGTTCCGGCGGCACGCGAGGCCGGCGGAAGGACCGGGCAGTTTTCTGCATCATTAGGAAAGGGGGGGTCCGGCCGGAGGACGCGGCCGGCGGAAGGACCGGGCAGTTTTCTGCATCATTATCATTAGGAAAGGGGGGGTCCGGCCGGAGGACGCGGCCGGATAACCGGTATGGGAACACGATCTCTCGACGAGAAGGAAAAGGCGCTGTGGGCACCCGGCCCTGCGCCGTTTGAAGGGCCGGTGCAGCGGCTGGAGCCGTGTGCAGCCGGGGAGTTGCCGGGCTGCGGGCTGCGGCAGCTCTCGCTCAACGGCGACGGTTGGCAGATGATCGACGGCGGAACCGTCGCCGCACGCACCGACCTGTCGGTGCCGTGGGAGGGCGCCTACGCCGCCCGCGTCCCCGCGACGGTGCACACCATCCTTTATGAAAACGGCGCGATCCCCGACCCGCTGTTCGGCCGCAACGATAAGATTGCGCGGGAAAACAGCTACAAAACCTGGTGGTTCAAAAAGGAATTCGACTACGACGGGTCGCTGCGGCAACCGCGGCTGTGCTTCGAAGGGGTGTGCTACAACGCGGTATTCTGGCTCAACGGCCGGTTCCTCGGCGGGCACATCGGCATGTTCGGCGGGCCGGAATTCCCGGTCGGAGACATCCTGCAAAAGCACAACGTGCTCATTGTCAAGGTCGAAAACGCGCCGGCCGACCCGCGGCCCTATTCGGAATGGGCCGACCACGACGAGGGCTGGAAATACGGCGTGGTGGTCAACTGCGTGTACGGCTGGCACTATGCGTGCATCCCGTCGCGCGGCATCTGGGCGCCGGTCGCCCTGCGCGAAACCCCGCGGCTGGCGGCCGAACGGCCGTTTATCGTCACCAGCGACTACCGTACCGGCGGGCTGACCGTGTGTATCAGGCTGACCGGGCAGGGGTGCGGCCGGGTGCGCATCCGGGTGCGCCCGCACAATTTCGCGGGGAATGCCCAGTGGTTTACGGCGGATTTCGACGCGCAGGGGGAGGAAACCCGGCTGCGGTACGCGCTGACGGTGGAGAATCCCCGGCTGTGGTGGCCCAACGGCTACGGCGAGCAGGCGCTTTACGAGGTTATTGTCGCCGTCGAGCCGGAGGATGACCTGCCGCAGGTGTTCCGCGAGGTGACCGGCCTGCGGCAGATCGAGATGCGCCCGCTGCCGGACGGCCCGCGGGAGGATTTTTACAACTGGACCTTTACGGTCAACGGCCGGGAGATTTTTATCAAGGGCACCAACTGGTGCACTACCGACGCGCTGCTGCGTTTCTCCGACGAGCGGTACGACCGGTTCCTGTCGCTCGCAAAGGCGCAGCATCTCCAGCTGCTGCGCGCCTGGGGCGGCGGTATGCCGGAGAGCGATTATTTCTATCAGAAGTGCGACGAGCTCGGCCTGATGGTCGCGCAGGAATGGCCCACCTGCTGGGACAGCCAGAAGGTGCAGCCGATCGGGGCGCTGGTGGAAACCGCGCGGCTGCACACGGTGCGTCTGCGCAACCACCCGAGCCTCGTGCGTTGGGCGGGCGGCAACGAGTCCGCTGCGGCCGACGGCGACGCAATGGACGCGTTCGCGCGCATCGCCTACGAGCTTGACGGCACCCGGCCGTTCCACCGCACATCCCCCTACGGCGGCTCGCTGCACAGCTACAACACCTACTGGGATATGGAGGAGATGGACGCCGCGCTGAACCTGCGCGCGCCGTTTATCGGGGAATTCGGCATGGCCTCGTGCCCCAACCGGGAGAGCGTGTACCGCTACATCCCGGCCGAGGAGCGCGGGATGTGGGATCCGGCGGCGAAAAACGCCTTCAACTATCACACACCGCAGTTCAACGAGAACCGCTGGCCGGAGAATTACAACGATATGGACCACCTGCTCAAGCGGGCGGAGGAATTCGGGCCGATCGACAGCCTTGACGACTTCATCTTCGGCACCCAGATGGCGCAGTCCACCGCCATCCGGCACACCTTGGAGGCGGCGCGGGCCGCCTGGCCGCAGGCGGCCGGCATCTGCTATTACAAGCTCACCGACGTGTATCCAGCCTGCTCATGGGCGACCGTCGACTATTACGGTGTGCCGAAGAGCAGCTATTATGTGCTCGCGCAGGCGTTCGCGCCGCTGCATGCGATGCTGCTGATCCGCTCCATCCATGCGGCGGAGCGCTACCCGCTGTATCTGCTCGACGATGACGGCGCGGCGGCGGGCCGGCCATGCACGGTCACGGTGCGGTTTTTCGACGGTGGGCTGCGGCTGATCGGGAGTGAAACGCGCGAAACCGTCCCCGCGGCGGCGGTGAACCCGCTGGGCGACGTTGCGCTGCCGGCGGCGCTTGCCGGCGGCGGGCCGGTGCTCATCCATGTGCGGCTGACGGTGGACGGCGCGGCGGCGGACGACACCTTTTACTGGCAGAATTACAAGGAGAATCCCGGCTGCCTGAAGGCGCTGCCGCCTGCGGCGCTGGAGGTGCGGGAGGCCGGCCCGGGGCATGTGCGCATCGTCAACACCGGCAGCGTGCCGGCGGTCGGCGTGCTGGTGGAGTGCCCGGCGCACGACACCGCGTTCACCTGCGATGCAGGGGTGTTCTGGCTGGATGCGGGCGAGAGCCGTACGGTGGCGGTCAGCCATACCGACGGGCTGCGCCTGTCGGCGTTCAATGTGAAGGAGACCCAGTGGTAAAAAATCCCCGGCACAGGTGAACCGCGCCAGAAAAAACGGACAATAGACAAATCCCCCCTGATGT
The DNA here is from genome assembly GCA_900553255.1 of uncultured Oscillospiraceae bacterium. Lineage (GTDB taxonomy): Bacteria > Bacillota > Clostridia > Oscillospirales > Acutalibacteraceae > UMGS1591. The sequence continues at coordinate 14,947 of USCI01000061.1, forward strand.
AGGAAA
>USCI01000062.1 GCA_900553255.1 uncultured Oscillospiraceae bacterium
TCCTAAAACTCAATATTTTCCTACCAGGGGCTTTTTTCTCCTGTCCGTACAATATGGAGCTGTTCAAATTCTCCGGAGGGGGATAAGCGTGTCGAAAAACTGGTTGGCAGATAACAAGTTGCACAAATGCGGCGTGAGACGTCGCATCGGGAAAGCCCTCGTGTGACGTTTGCCGCTTTGCGGCAAACTCACTGCGAACGGTTACGCCCGCGCTCCCGCCGCCTTTTGGAAAAGGCGGTCCAAAACGTATTATAAAACCGTTTTTTCGGGATTATGCTTTTTCTTCCGGGGGTTCTTTTGTCTGCTCATCCGCGGCTTCCTGTGCGGGCGGTGTTTTCCGGCTGCGGCGCACCAGCGCGGCAATTCCCTTATACACCTCCATCACCACGAGCGGCGTGATGGCCAGGCCGGCGACGATCAGCCACTGCGTGGCGTTCATCGCGGATACGCCGAATATCGGCGCGAGGAAGGGGAGCAGCAGCACCGCGAGCATCAGCAGCAGCGATCCGGCGAACGCGCCGAGCATATATTTATTCGAGAAAAAGCCCACCCTGAACAGCGAATGGGAGGAGCGCACATTGAACGCATGAACCAGCTGGCCGATGGCCAGGGTGGCAACCGCCATCGATTCGCCCAGAGGAATATTCAGCGCGCCGCCGTCGAGCGTAAACACGCGGGAGCCGATAAAATAGGCGATCAGGGTCAGCAGGCCGATCATAGCGCCCTGCCAGATGGCGGAAATGCCCAGCCCATGCGCAAAAATGCTTTCGTTTTTAGCGCGCGGCGCACGGGTCATGACATCCTTTTCCACCGGCTCCATGCCCAGTGCGAGTGCCGGCAGGCCGTCGGTGACCAGGTTGATCCACAGCAGTTGGATTGGCAGCAGGGGCGTCTCCCGCCACAGCAGCATGGCGAGGAACACCGTCAGGATCTCGCCGAGGTTGCAGGACAGCAGGAAATGCACCGATTTCCGGATGTTGTCGTAGATGCCGCGCCCCTCGCGCACCGCGGTGACGATGGTGGCAAAATTGTCGTCGGTCAGAGTCATGTCCGCCGCGCCCTTCGCCACATCGGTGCCGGTGATGCCCATGGCGCAGCCGATATCCGCCGCCTTGAGAGCAGGGGCATCGTTGACCCCGTCGCCGGTCATGGCGACGATCTCCCCGGCGCGCTGCCAGGCTTTGACGATGCGGATTTTATCGGTAGGCGACACCCGCGCGTACACACGGTAGCGGCGGATGTTTTCGAACAGCTCGTCATCCGACAGCTCCGCCAGCTGTGCGCCGGTGATCGCCTCACTGTCATTGTGCAGGATCCCCAGCCGGCGCGCAATCGCTGAAGCGGTTACCACGTGGTCGCCGGTGATCATGATGGTGCGTATGCCGGCGGCGTCGCACTCGCGGATCGCATCCGCCGCTTCCTGCCGCGGCGGGTCGATCATGCCCACCAGGCCGGCGAAGGTCAGGCCGTTTTCCAGTTCCTCTGAACGGTATTCCACCGGAAGCTGGTCGATATACTTATACGCGACCGCGAGCACCCGCAGCGCGTCGCGGCCCATTTCCTCGTTGGCCTTTGCGGCGGCTTCGAGATCCCCGCTGACGCAGCGGGCGAACAGCACGTCCGGCGCACCCTTGACCACCACCACCATATGATCCTCGATCCAGTGGATGGTGGTCATCAGCTTCCGGTCGGAATCAAACGGGATTTCACCGAGGCGGGGATGGTCCTCATTGAGCTGCTCCTTGGTCATCCCGCATTTGAGCGCATAGGCGACGATTGCCGTCTCGGTGGGGTCGCCGATATGCGTTTCCCGGCCGTCCTCGACACGCACGGTACCGTCGGTGCACAGTGCGGCGAGCTTGATGAGCGCCTTGATTCCCTCGCCCGGATGATCGTCCAGCTCCACCATATGCCCGGCGGCAAACACCCTCGTCAGGGTCATGCGGTTCTGGGTGAGGGTGCCGGTCTTATCCGAACAGATGACCGACGCGCTGCCGAGCGTTTCCACCGCCGGCAGACGACGGATGATGGCATTTTTGGCCACCATCCGCTGTACGCCGATGGCCAGCACGATGGTCACGATCGCCGGCAGGCCTTCGGGAATGGCCGCGACCGCCAGCGAGATCGCGGTCATAAACATATCCAGCAGCGGCAGGCCGTCGATAAGACCCACGATAAAGATGACCGCGCAGATGCCCAGCGCCAGGAAGCCGAGGTATTTGCCCAGCTGCGCGAGCTTCTGCTGCAGCGGCGTGGCACCCTCCTCTTCGCTTTCCAGCATGGCGGCAATCTTGCCCATTTCGGTGTTCATGCCGGTATCCACCACCACCGCCCGGGCACGTCCGTAGGTGACCGCACAGCCGGAATACGCCATATTCACCCGGTCGCCGAGCGGTGCGATGGTATCCACCTGTGTCCCGGCGTCCTTATCCGCCGGCACCGATTCGCCGGTCAGCGAGGATTCGTCGCATTTCAGTCCCGCACTTTCGATCAGACGGCAGTCCGCCGGCACCAGGTCGCCCGCTTCCAGCTCGATGATATCGCCCGGTACGAGGTCCGCCGCCTTCACCACCGTTTTAACGCCGGTACGAACCGCTTTCGCCGTGGGGGCGCTCATATTTTTCAGTGCCGCCAGCGCCGCTTCTGCCTTGCTTTCCTGAATCACCCCCAGGATCCCGTTGACCACCACGATCACCAGGATGACAATCGGTTCGATCCAGTCCGGTTCCCCGCCCGTCAGGGCATGGTATATGCTCAGCCCGAGCGAAACCAGCGCCGCGATGATCAGAATGATCACCATGACATCCTTCATCTGGTCAAAAAACCGCATAAGGAAGCTGCGCGGCGGCTTTTCCCCCAGCTTGTTGGCGCCGTACTGTTCCCGCCGGTGCTGTACGGCTTCCTCCGTCAGGCCGGTTTCCGGGTCGGTTCCCAGCTCCTGACATACCTTATCCAGCGATTCACTGTACCAGATCATTATCGTATGCCTTCCTTTCTGAAAGGGGATATTTTCCGCATATCTTCCTTAGTATAACAAAAGCGGAAAAGAAAAGCAAAAAATTTATAGGGAAAATTTTATACAATTTATATGTGTACGCGAAAAAAGTATGCTATAATGAGAAAAGGCAATCGGAATAGAAGGGGGCGGTACGGTTGATGAATTTCAATGCGGAAAAAATGTACCATATCGGGCTGACGCCTGACCAGGGAGCCCGGTATGCCCTGATGACCGGCGATCCCGGCCGTGTGGAGAGCATTGCCGAGCGGCTCGATGATCCGGTTTTTACCGCCGGCAACCGGGAATACCGCAGCTTTACCGGATTCCTCGAGGGGGAGCGGGTGCTGGTGATCTCCCACGGAATCGGCGGGCCGTCCACCGCCATTTGCGCGGAGGAGCTGTACCGCTGTGGTGTGCGCACGATGATCCGCATCGGCACCTGCGGCGGTATGGCGCTGGATGTGGTCGGCGGCGATGTGGTGGTGGCTACCGCCGCCATCCGTGCGGAGGGGACATCGCGGGAATATCTGCCGGTCGAGTTTCCGGCGGTTGCCGATCTGGAAGTGACCGCCGCGCTCGTGCGCGCCGCCCGGTCGGCCGGACGGCGGGTACACGCCGGGGTGGTGCACTGCAAGGATTCCTTTTACGGCCAGCATTCCCCGGAGGATTCCCCGGTTTCGTATGCGCTGCTCAACCGCTGGCAGGCGTGGCTGAAGGGCGGCTGCCTGGCTTCCGAGATGGAGTCTGCGGCGCTGTATATCGTGGGCGCATCGCTGGGATTCCGTGCGGGCTGCGTGCTGGAAGCGGTCTGGAACCAGGAACGCGAAAAGGCCGGTATGCCCAACCCGCGGGCTGCAGAAGGCGCTGCAGCGGCGGCGGACACCGCCGTGGAGGCGCTGCGGCTGCTCATCCGGGAGGACAAATAGGCTGCGCCGCGGGAGCGGGCCAAGGGAATGGAACCGCGTGCAGGTGGATAATACAGAAAAGCAAGGCAGGGAAGGGTTTGACATAAGGCAACTTTAAAATAAGGAATTGAAGATATGAGGAGAAAAGGCAGGGGGCAAAAAGAACATAGACGCGGCAGGCTGCGGCCATGCGGCTGTCTGGCGCTGATTGCGGCGGCGGCAATACTGGCCGGATGCCGTACCGTCGGCGGCATAGCGGGAGAAACCAGCTATGCCGTGGAGTATGGGATCACAGCCTCCGTTGCGGAGCCGTCACGGACGGGGACGACGGCCGAAAGCAGGGTGGAGCCGGAGGTCACGCAGCCGGACAAGGATCCCTATACGTCGGTGCAGACAACCACGTCACCGGTGCGCGGCACATGGAGCCGGACGAGCGAAAGCACAGCGGAGGTAGAGCCGCTGCTGCAGAACCCGGAGCTGCCCAGCGGCTGCGAAACCACGGCGGCGACCATGCTGCTTGAGGCGTACGGATACCCGGTCAGCATGGTCGGGCTGGCGGCGGCGATTCCCAAAGCTGCTCTGGAATACCGGGACGGGAGAGCCTATGCGCCGCATCCGAGCGAGGCGTTTGTCGGAGACCCGTTTTCCGAAGCCGGATCCGGCATTTTTCCCGGCGCGCTTGAGGAGACGCTTCAGGACTGTATCGACGAGGCCGGCGGGCCGCATACGGTCCGGGTGTATGAAGGGACCTCCGAAAGCGAGATCCTGGCCGTGGTGGACAGCGGGCATCCGCTGTGCGTATGGTCCACGATGTGGATGGAGGAAATTGTCCCCATGCCGGGCTGGTATATCAAACGCGACGGGATATATACGGACGAATATTTTCCGTGGCCGGGCAACGAGCACTGCTATGTGCTGGTGGGATACGACGACACCTATGTGACGGTGTGCGACCCGCTGCGCGGAAAGGTCCGCTACAACCGCGACCGCTTTTTCCGGCTGTTTGATGAGCTGGGGGGATATGCTCTGCGGCTGGAGTGACCGGGCAGATTTTCCGGTGAGGTGTACGACGCGATACGAGGGTCACAGTAAACGAAGAAAAACAGCACAGGAGTGCTGTGGGGCAGAGAATTTCCGGTTTTCCTGTGCAGGAATGGGCGGCCGCCGTCTTACGATGCGGCCGCCTTTTTGTCCGGGATACGGTAACGTGTAGCTGCAAACGGGGAACTTTTGTATGAACGGGAGAGCATGAAAACAAAATATTGCTGCCGGGAGGAGAATATGCTATAATAAAACGTAAAACTGCCGGCGGGCCGGGTTATCCCGGTTTTGGGCGGCAGGCAGGGAGGAGCGGGCGCGTTTTGATCATTTTCGGCATCGACCCCGGCTATGCCATTGTGGGCTGGGGATGCCTGCGCTATGAGCGTGCGCGGTTCACTCCGCTGGATTTCGGCGCGGTGCTGACCCGTGCGCACGAGGATTTTTCGCTGCGGCTCGAGCAGATTTACGACGAGCTGACGGTGCTGCTCGCCCGGTACAGGCCGGATGCGCTTGCGGTGGAAAAGCTGTATTTCAAAAACAACCAGAAGACGGTCATCGATGTGGCGGAGGCGCGCGGGGTAATCCTGCTGGCTGCCCGCAAGGCGGGCGTGCCGCTGTTTGAATACACGCCGCTGCAGGTCAAAAGCGCGGTCACCGGCTACGGCCGGGCCGAAAAGCCGCAGGTGATGGAAATGACCCGCCGGCTGCTGCGCCTCAAGGAGGTGCCCAAGCCGGACGATACCGCCGACGCGCTGGCGATCGCTATCTGCCACGGGCAGATGGGCGGCACCGCGCTTAAGCGCAGTATCGTGCAAAAGACGATTTAGGTTTTGCTGCGGCCGGCCCAGGGGTTGTCGGTGCCGCTGGAAGCAAAAGGATAAGGCCGGCCGCCGGTCTGCGGTACGGCCTCAACAAAGGAGGATACGGCCATGCTGTACAGTGTCCGCGGAACGCTGATTCATATGGAGCCGCGGGTGGCGGTGGTGGAATGCGGGGGCGTGGGCTTCCGGTGCCATATCACGATGAATACCGCACGCGAGCTGCCGAAGGTGGGGGACGAGGCCACCCTGTACACGATTATGTCGGTGCGGGAGGACGCAATCGAGCTGTTCGGCTTTGCCGACCAGGCCGAACTCGAGTGCTTCAGGCAGTTGACCTCCATTTCCGGCGTCGGGCCGAAGGCCGCGATCGCGGTGCTGTCCGAGCTGTCGCCCGAAAAGGTGGCGCTGGCGGCCGCAGCGGGTGATTACAAGACCCTCACCCGCGCACAGGGGGTCGGGCCGAAGCTCGCGCAGCGTATCGTGCTCGAGCTCAAGGACAAGGTCGGCAAGCTGCAGACTTCCGCCGATTTCAGCGTGGTCCAGGCGGGACCGGTATCCGCGTCCGGAAATGCCGCGCAGGCGGTGGACGCGCTGGCGGTGCTCGGCTTCACGCCGGGCGAGGCGAGCGCGGCAGTCGGCCGGCTGGACAGCAGCCTGCCGGTGGAAACGCTGGTGCGCGAGGCGCTCAGGGCGATGGCAAAAAAAGGATAGGAGTTTAAAGCTGCGGCGGAATGCGGGTATGCGCGGGCGGACCCATGAGGAGTGAGCCGGTGCAGGATGTTGAAAACAGGCACTGCAGCCGCCGGAAGAAGCACTGCCCGCAAGGGAACGGACATCGGCAAAGGGAAGGAATGCCAGGATGGAAATGGATTACGAAAACCGCATGGTGTCGATGGAGGCGCTGCCGGAGGACGACGGCGACAACCCTCTGCGCCCACGGCTGTTAAAGGAATACATAGGACAGCAGAAGGTCAAGGAAAACCTGTCGGTGTTCATCGACGCGGCCAAGCTGCGCGGTGAGGCGCTGGATCACGTGCTGCTGTACGGCCCTCCGGGACTTGGCAAAACCACCCTCGCGGCGATTATTGCGGCGGAGCTGGGGGTCAATTTCCGCATCACCTCCGGCCCCGCGCTCGAGCGTGCGGGGGATCTGGCGGCGCTGCTGACCAACCTCGAGCAGGGCGACGTGCTGTTTATCGACGAGATCCACCGGCTGCCCCGCACGGTGGAGGAGATCCTGTATCCCGCAATGGAGGATTTTGCCATCGACATCATCAACGGCAAGGGGCAGGGCGCGGCGTCGATCCATCTGCCGCTGCCGCGCTTTACCCTCATCGGCGCGACCACCCGGGCGGGACAGCTTTCCGCCCCGCTGCGCGACCGGTTCGGGGTGATCTTCCGGCTGGAGCTGTACACCCCGGAGGAGCTCGGCGAAATTGTCACGCGCAGCGCGCGGATCCTCGGCATCCCGTGCGACCACGACGGCGCGCTGGAAATCGCCTCCCGCTGCCGCGGTACGCCGCGTATCGCCAACCGCATGCTCAAGCGGGTGCGGGATTTCGCGCAGGTGATGAACAACGGCGAAATCAACGCCGAAACCGCTGCCAAGGCGCTCGACCGCCTGGAGGTGGATGAGCTGGGGCTGGATATGGTCGACCGGAGGATGCTGCAAGCGATGATCAAGCACTACGGCGGCGGCCCGGTCGGGCTGGACACCCTGGCGGCGGTCATCGGTGAGGAAGCGGTGACCATCGAGGATGTCTATGAGCCGTATCTCATGCAGATCGGCTTCATCAGCCGCACACCGCGCGGGCGCGTGGTGCTGCCGGCGGCCTATCAGCATCTGGGCATCCCCTATGCGGGCGGTGCTCCCGGTACAGGAGCGGTCCAGATGACCTTCTCCGATTAAATCTGACGAAATGAGGTAACAGACTATGGGACGACTTTTTGGAACCGACGGCGCGCGCGGCGTGGCCAACACCGAACTGACCTGTGAGCAGGCGATGGCGATCGGCCGCGCGGCGGCGATGGTGCTCATCGAGGCCAAGCACGGCCGCCCGCGGGTGGTGATCGGCAAGGACACCCGTGCCTCCTCCGACATGCTCGAGGCCGCCCTGGCCGCCGGCTTCTGCTCGGTGGGCGCGGACGTCGAGCTGCTCGGCGTGGTGCCGACCCCGGCGGTGGCGTATCTGGTCAGCCTGTACAAGGCGGACGCCGGCGTGATGATTTCCGCCTCCCACAACCCCTGCGAATACAACGGCATCAAGATTTTCAACGGCGAAGGCTATAAGCTGTCCGACGCGCTCGAGGAGGAAATCGAGGCGATCGTGCTCGACGGCGCACAGACGCCGCCCACCCCGGTGGGCGGGGACGTGGGCCGCATCTCCCGCTGCGACAAGGCGGCGGACGACTACGTGCGCCATGTGGCCTCGGTGACCGACGTCAACCTGCGCGGCATGAAGATCGCGGTGGACTGCGCGAACGGTTCGGCGAGCGCCACCGCCCGGCGGCTGTTCTCCCTGCTTGGGGCGGACTGCGTTTTCCTCAACGACCAGCCGGACGGGGTGAATATCAACGAGAACTGCGGTTCCACCCATATCGAGCAGCTCGCGGAGTTCGTCAAGAAGCTGCACTATTTCGCCGGTATCGCCTTCGACGGCGACGCCGACCGCTGCCTGGCGGTGGATGAAGAGGGCAACCTGGTCGACGGCGACAAGATCATTGCGGCGCTGGCGATCCAGATGAAGGCGGATGGCCGGCTCGACGGCGACGCGGCGGTGGTCACGGTGATGAGCAACCTCGGCTTCTTCCGCTGCTGCGAGGCCAACGGGGTCAAGCCGGTTGCGACCAAGGTCGGCGACCGCTATGTGCTCGAGGAAATGCGCGAGCACGGCTACAAGATCGGCGGCGAGCAGTCCGGCCACATCATTTTCCTCGATCATGCCACCACCGGCGACGGCCAGCTGTCGGCGGTCAAGCTGCTTTCCCTGTGCCGCGAAAAGGGGCAGAAGCTGTCCCGCGTGGCGTCGGTGATGGAGCGCTATCCGCAGGTGCTCATCAACGTCCGGGCGGACGCGCAGCAGAAGGCGCGCTATGCCGCGGATCAGGCGCTCGCCGACTACATCAGCGGCGCCAACGACAGCCTTGGCCGCGACGGCCGGGTGCTGGTGCGGGTTTCCGGCACCGAGCCGCTGCTGCGGGTGATGGTGGAAGGCCGCGATTTCGATGAAATCAACAGGTGTGCGGTGGAGATCGCCGAGCGCATCAAGGCGTCGATTGCGGCAGAAGAATAAAGGAGCGGTTGGAAACGGATGAGAGCGGCGGACAGGTGGAAAGACTATGAATTGATCGACGCTTCGGACGGCGAACGGCTGGAGCGCTGGGGCGATATCCTGCTGATCCGCCCGGATCCGCAGGTGGTCTGGCATACGCCGCGCCGCGATCCCCGCTGGAAGCAGGCGGCCGCCCGCTATGTCCGTTCGTCCTCCGGCGGCGGGGCATGGGATAACCGCCGGCCGCTGCCGGAGGTCTGGTCGGTCGGCTACGGCGGGATGACCTTCCGGCTCAAGCCGATGGGCTTTAAGCACACCGGCCTGTTTCCCGAGCAGGCGGTCAACTGGGATTACATGGGCGCGCTCATCCGCGGCGCCGGCCGGCCGGTCCGGGTGCTCAACCTGTTCGGCTACACCGGCGCGGCCACCCTCGCGTGCGCGCAGGCGGGCGCCGCCGTCACCCATGTGGACGCCTCGAAGGGCATGGTGGCCTGGGGCAAGGAAAACGCACAGGCCTCCGGGCTTGCCGACCGGCCGATCCGCTGGCTGGTGGACGACTGCGGCAAGTTTGTGCAGCGGGAACAGCGGCGCGGCAACACCTACGACGCGATCCTCATGGATCCGCCCTCCTACGGCCGTGGACCGGGCGGCGAGGTGTGGAAGCTCGAGGAGCAGATTTACGGGCTGGTGGAGCAGTGCACGGCGCTGCTCGGCGATAAGCCGCTGTTTTTTGCCATCAACTCCTATACCGCGGGATTATCCCCGTCGGTGATGCAGTATATCCTCGGGGCGCTGCTCGTGCCCCGATGGGGCGGGCGGGTGCACTCGGATGAGATCGGCCTGCCGGTGACGGCGAGCGGACTGGTGCTGCCGTGCGGCGCGACCGCGATCTGGCAGAAGGCTTGAAAACCCGATGGCGAAAGGAATGGACGCACAGGTGGAATTTCTTGAGGAGAATGCCATCCTCCGCGCTCAGGAGGTGCATTTTCAATACGATATGGGCGAAAACGAGGCGCCCCTGACCGTGCTCGACGGGATCGACCTGTCGATCCGGCAGGGGAGCTTTGTCGCGCTGCTCGGGCACAACGGATCCGGGAAGTCCACGCTCGCCAAGCATTTCAACGCTATCCTGCTGCCCACCGGCGGTACGGTGTACGTCAAGGACATTCCGACGAGCGACGAGAGCAAAAAATTCGACGTGCGCCGCATCGTCGGTATGGTGCTGCAGAATCCCGACAACCAGCTGGTGTCCACCATCGTGGAGGAGGATGTGGCCTTCGGGCCGGAAAACCTCGGCGTGCCGCCTAAGGAGATCCGCGAACGGGTGGATGATGCGCTGCGCGCGGTGGGGATGTACGACTACCGCCTGCATGCGCCGGACAAGCTGTCCGGCGGGCAGAAGCAGCGGGTGGCCATCGCAGGCATCATTGCGATGCAGCCGGAATGCATCGTGCTCGATGAGCCGACCGCCATGCTCGATCCGCAGGGCCGGCGCGAGGTGATGGACACCATCCGCGCCCTCAACCGCGAGCGGGGGATTACGGTGGTGCTGATTACCCACTACATGGACGAGGCGGTGCAGGCTGAGCGGGTGGTGGTCATGGATGACGGCCATGTGCTTATGGACGGCGCACCGCGGGACATTTTTTCGCAGGTGGAGCGCCTGCGCGCGGTGGAGCTGGATGTGCCGCAGCCGACCGAGCTGTGCGAACGCCTGCGCGCCGCCGGCGTACCGCTGCCCGGCGGGATCCTGACGGCGGAGGAATGCGCCGAGGCGTTATCTTTGGTATGGGAGGGGCCGCGCAATGCCGCTGATTGAGACAAAAGGCCTGACCTATACCTATTCGCCGGGCACGCCGTTTGAAAAGACCGCGATAAACGGGGTTTCCCTGACGGTGGAGCACGGGGAATTCGTCGGGGTGATCGGCCATACCGGGTCGGGCAAGTCCACGCTGGTGCAGCATCTCAACGGGCTGCTGCGCCCGACCGCCGGCCAGGTGCTGCTCGACGGGCAGGACATCTGGAAGGAGCCGAAGAAAATCCGGGCGGTGCGTTTCCGGGTGGGTATGGTGTTCCAGTACCCGGAGCACCAGCTGTTCGAGGAAACCACCTACAAGGATATCGCGTTCGGCCCGAAAAATATGGGGCTGAACGAGCAGGAAATCGACGAGCGGGTGCGGCGCGCGGCCGAATTTGTGGGGCTTAAGCCCGAACTGCTCGAAAAATCGCCGTTTGAGCTGTCCGGCGGGGAAAAGCGCCGGGCCGCGATCGCCGGTGTGATGGCGATGGAGCCGGAGGTGCTCATCCTCGATGAGCCGACCGCCGGCCTCGACCCGAAGGGCCGCGACCTGATGCTCGAGCAGCTGCGCCGCTACCGCCGCGAAAAGGATGTGACGGTGCTGCTGGTCTCCCACAGCATGGAGGATGTCGCGCGGGTGGCCGACAAGGTGCTGGTGATGCATCAGGCGGAAATCGCGATGGTCGACCGCACCCCCGCGGTGTTTTCCCGCGCGGCCGAGCTTGAGGCGATCGGGCTGTCGGTGCCCGCGGTGACCCGGGTGTTTATGCTGCTGCGCGAAAAAGGGCTTGATCCCGGCGACAACGCCTACACCGTCGAACAGGCGGTCGGGCAGCTGCTTCCCCTGCTGAAAAAAGGGGGTGCGCCGCATGCTTAACGGCATCACGATCGGTCAGTTCTTCCCCGGCAATTCGGTGCTGCACCGGATGGATCCCCGGATGAAGCTGATCTGGACGATCGGTTACATCGTGCTGGTGTTCATCCCGCACAACTGGGTCGGCATCGCCGCGGCGATTGCGCTGCTGGTGCTGGCAGTGCTGGTCTCCCGGCTGCCGCTGCGGCTCATTTTCAAAAGCGTGAAGCCGATCCTGCCGATCATCCTGTTTACCTCGCTGATCAACATGTTCTATGTCAAGGGGGACCCGCTGTTCGACTGGGGGTTCATCCACATCACGGTGCAGGGCGTGGTGACGGCGGTATTCATCGCCATACGCATCCTCTGCCTGATCGCGGGCAGCTCGCTGCTGACCTACACCACCTCGCCGACCGCGCTGACCGACGGGCTCGAACGGCTGCTGCGGCCGCTGCAGGTGGTGCATCTCAATGTACACGAGCTGGCGATGATGATGACCATCGCGCTGCGGTTTATCCCGACGCTTATCGACGAGACCGACAAGATCATGTCCGCCCAGAAGGCGCGCGGCGCCGATATGGAAAGCGGCGGGCTGCTGCAGCGCATCCGGGCGCTGATCCCGGTGCTGATCCCGCTGTTCGTTTCGGCGTTCCGGCGGGCGTACGAGCTGGCGATTGCGATGGAGTGCCGCTGCTATCAGGGCGGTTCAGGCCGCACCCGGATGAAGCAGCTGCATTATGCGGCGCGGGACTGGGTGGCGTTCGCGGTGCTGCTCGTGTTTATCGGCGGCATCATCGCGCTGAATTTTGTGATTCCGGCCTCGATCTGAGCCGGGCCAAGGAGGGCGACCATGCACAGACGACTGCTGCTGACCCTGCGGTATGACGGGACGCGCTACTGCGGCTGGCAGGTACAGAAAAACGCCGTTTCGGTGCAGCAGACGGTGCAGGACGCGATCGAAAGGGTGACCGGCGTGCGCGCCGGGCTGACCGGCTGCTCCCGCACCGACGCGGGGGTGCATGCGGATATGTACTGCTGTGCGTTTGACACCGAAAGCCGGCTGCCGGAGGACAAGATGGTGCTGGCACTCAACGCCTGGCTGCCGGCGGATGTCGCAGTGTACGGGTGCCGTCAGGTCCCGGAGGATTTCCATCCGCGGTACGACGCGCTGGGCAAGCGGTATATCTACCGGGTCTGGAACGCGGCGGCGCGCAACCCGTTTTGGGAGGGCCGCGCGCTGCACCGGCGCGGGCGGCTGGATGAGGCGGTGCTGGACCGGGCTGCCGCGGCCTTCATCGGCCGGCACGACTATGCCGGTTTCTGTGCGGCCGGCAGTGCGGTGGAGGATACGGTGCGCACCGTACGGCGCGCGCAGGTTGCCCGCGAGGGCGATATGGTGCTTTTCACGGTGGAGGCGGACGGCTTTCTGTATCACATGGTGCGGATCATGGCCGGTACCCTGCTGGACATTGCGGCGGGACGGATGGCGGCGGAGGAGCTGCCGGCGGTCCTCGCTTCCTGCGACCGCGGCCGGGCGGGTTTCACCGCGCCGGCGTGCGGATTATGGCTCGACCGGGTGTTTTATCCGACAGAATACGGGATATCCTGATGAAAGGGGGCACGGCTGATGGCGAAAAAACAGGATTTACGGGTGAAAACGCGGAAAAAGCGGGAGTCGCCGTATCAAAAAATCCGCGACAGCCTGCAGGTGCCGGCGGATGCGCCGGACGAGGAAGGCGCCGAGCCGTCCCCCGTCCGGGAGGTCAGCCGGAAGTCCCGCCGCAGGCGGCGCCGGGTGCTGCGGGTGATATCGCGGCTGATTATCCTCGCCGCGCTGGCACTGGCGGTCTATTTGGTGTGGCAGAACTGGGACAAGCTGTCGCCGGCCAACCTGATCGTCTGGATAGAGGACACCTTTTCCGGCAAGGGGCAAAACGGGAGCTTCCCGGTGGAGCTTTCCGGCGGGACGGTGGTCGGTATGGAAGAGATGGACGGCAATCTTGCCGTGCTGACCGATACCGAGTTCCGCATGTACAGGGAAAACGGCGCCGAGCTTCTGCGCCGCACGCTCGGCTACAGCAATGCGCAGCTATGCACGGCGGGAGAATATGCGCTGATTGCGGAGCTCGGCGGCAGCCGGTTCCGGCTCGAAACCCGGGCGGAAACGGTGCTGAATGTGACCAACGACAACCAGGCGGTGGATGAAAACAACAAGGTCGCGCAGATCCTGGATGTGCCGCTGGGCAACAACATCCTCGCCGCCGATGTCGATGAAAATGGACGGATGGCGTTCGTAACCGCGGCTTCGCAGAGCTTTCTTTCCGAGGTGGTAGTATACAGCAGAAAAGGCCAGCAGCTGTTCCGGGCGGAGGACACCGAAATGATGGCGGTGGACGTCGCCCTGAGCCCGGACGGCACCCAGGTGGCGGTGGTGGGCGTATCCGCCGAGGGCGGTCCGGTTACTTCGACGCTGAAGGTGTACGATCTGAATGCACCGGACCAGGCACCCTGGGAGCACACCGAAAGCGAAACCATGCTGCTGGGGGTGGACTATTTTGCCGGCGGTACGGTGGCGGCGGTGGGCGACAACGCGGTGTGGGTCGCCAAGCCGAACGGCGCGCTGTTTGAAAAGCAGGAATACGACGACCGGCAGCTGGCGGGCTTTGCGATCGGCGAGGACTGTGCGGCGCTGGTGCTGCAGAAATATGGCAGCAGCGACGGCGGGGAACTGATGATGGTGCTGCCCACCGGGGACGTGTCCTTTACGCAAACGTTTGATGAGGCCTTCCGGCAGGTGGCCCCCGCCGACAACGGCGTACTGCTGCTGGTGGCCGGAAAGCTGTACCAGACCGATCTCAAGGGACTCGGCACGCCGGTCGAGGTGCAGCAGGACTGCCAGCGGGTTGAAAAGATCGGCAACACGCTGGTGACGCTTGGTCTCGCTGAGCTGCGCCGGGTGGACACCTGATCGGGATTCTGAATAACAAAACGGGAACCGGCGTGTGAACCGCATCCCGTCAAGAGGACAGAGAAAAAATATAAAGGATAGTCGGCCAGCAGCCCGTGG
>USCI01000063.1 GCA_900553255.1 uncultured Oscillospiraceae bacterium
TTCCTACATCAGGGGGTATTTTGTCTATTGTCCGTTTTTTATGGTTCGGTTCACTGCTGCTGCCGGCGGTTTTCCGCAATCAGCGCCTGTACTTTGCGGGTCATCTGGTTGTATGCCTGAACAATCTGATCGATTTCATGATAGCTGTCCTTTTCCTGTTCCAGCGGAATGATGCTGTCCTGCAGCAGCAGATTCTGTATACTGTTCAGCTGACGCAGCATACGATGGGAGATTCTTCCGGTCAACAGCAGTCCTGCAATGACCGCCGCCACCGTGCTCAGCAGCGACAGCAGGATATTTTCCAGCACCCGGTTTTGGATCTCGTACAGGCTTGTGCGCATCGTGAGGGTGGTGTCTCCCAGATACGCCTGAGGAAACGTTACCCGCCGGATCAGCGAATCCCCGAACAGCACATTCACAAAAGGTCCGGATTCCCGCTGTCCGGCAAAGGCCGTATCTGCGGTGTCCGACAGCTGAAAATCCGCGCTTTCAATTACAAACTCCGTATTTTTGTTCGCGTCGATCTCCGACAGCAGCGCGTTTTTATTGATGACTCCGAAAAAATATCCCGCATTGTCCAGACGGATGGCTGTCAGCAGCAGTTCGCCGGCAGACTCCGCCGGCAGCCGCAGGTACATCCGCTCCCGTCCATTCTTCTGCGCTGCGGCAATCGCCTGCGCGGCGATCGCCTGTAACGCTTCATCCGTATAGCCGTGCGAAGACCGGTATACGATCTCGCCGTCGGTATCGGTAATGAACGCAACGGTGGTCATCGCCTGAAACGCCGTATTTGCCAGGGCTATGTCGAGCATGTCGGCATACGTTTCCGCGGCAGCCGGATTCTGCCTGATTTCCCGGATGACAGCCCGGTCAAACTGCATATCCAGCATCTGCATCTCCGAGATACCGGCGTCGAAATCCGCAGCAATATGCTGTACGGCAATGTCCGAAACCTCGTCCTGCAGCCTGGCCATTTGGCCGGTTTGCAGAACGGCGGTCAGCAGGGCACACAGCACCGACGCCGAAATCACCGACGCGGAAACCGCCCGAAACACCTGCGCACGAATCGACACCGTCTGTCTTTTCAGCGAGAGCCGCTGCGCCTGTACCAGCTTATTTTCTCTTGCCTGCCGCAGCAGCACTTCATGAAAATCCGAAAGCAGGCGGATGATCCGCCGGGTTTTCCCGCGGATGATCCCGAACGCCAGCAGCATAGCCGCCAGCATAATCGCCGGCAGCACCCAAAGCAGCGGGGCATACGCCGCCTGCACGCCGATCTCGTACCGTATGGAATATACGCTGGCGAGCACTTCCCTGCCGCTGTCCGCCGTATCCAGCCGCTCGGGAGCAAAGCGCCATATCGGCACATTCCGGGAATTATAAATCTCTCCGGAGAAGTCCGGCGCCGGAGAAGGAAGAGCGGCGTCCTCATAAAGATAAATGATGGCGGACGGTTCATTGATATCGACATATACCGCCCGGCCGGCAATCCTTTCCGCAAAGGCCCGCTGGGTTTCATCCATCCCGGCCGTATCCATCTGCTCGGGCATGCGGTTGATCTCATATAAACAGGAAAACAGCTCCCCGAACGCGCTGGACAGCAGGCGATCCAGCGCGGGTACCGCCTGTTCGCTGCGCTCCAGCCGCCCCGTCGACGGGTTATACTCCATCACATAATGGATCTGGTTATCATTCTTGCCGAGGATAAAAACCGCTTCCAGCAGATTTTCAGGGACACGCAGGGACGCCGTACAGGAGTCGAGCGCCTCCTGTCTGGGGAGCCATTGCGCCGGATCGCGCAGACGATTGTTTTCGCCGGTAAAAGCGACATAGCCGTTTCGCACAAAGTAATCGCTCAGCGTACCGGTCACGTCCGAAAGCGTATTCAGCCGGCAGCGCAGGGAACCGGCCGCTTCCTCGCGCAGCTGCGCCTGCATGTCCGCCGTGTCGAGCGCCAGCAGCGTGCCGCTGAACAGCAGGATCATCAGGCTCATGGCCCCCGCGAGGGCCATGGTCAGCCATACGGTAGTACGATAGAACGTTTTCTTTTTTGTCCGCATCGCAATTCCCCCCACGTGCCCCCCTTATTTGTTGCGGAACTCGTAGGGAGTCAGGTTGGTTTTCTTTTTGAACACATGCGAAAAATACCGATGATGCTCATAGCCGACCGCCGCCGCAATATCCTGTATCTGGTATTGGGGATCCAGCAGCATTTTCTTGGCATGTTCGATGCGAATGTCGGCTAGATAATCGACAAACCGGCTGCCGACCGTCTTGTTGAACAGGCTGCTGAAATACGCCGGATTCAGATACACGATACCCGCCACCTCCTTTAATGTCAACGGCTGGTTGAAGTTTTTATGTATGTAATCAAGCGCGGTCTGGATGATCTGCTTCTGTGAGGAAGCGGCAAGACTGTCGAGCGGCGGCGATTCGGCCGCATCGGCGGTATTCCCCCACTCCCCGGCACGGATATCGGTCATAAAATACACCATATCCCCATACGGCAGCGTCTTCTGCCGCAACTGGCAGACGACCGGATACACCGCGGTCATCCCCTGCACATCCTCGGCAATCTTCGCGGAGATGGTGCTCTTGAGAATCCCCTTAATCGAAAACAGCGCCTTCTTGATCTGCAGCACCTTGTCTTTCAACCGTTCCCGCCGCACAGCGGCCGCCCCCGCCTCTTCCTCACCCGCGCCAAAGACAGCAATGATATAGGAAACTTCGGGTTCGGTCCAGCTGAAACCGCCGTCGAGCAGCCCGGCGTATTCTGTCATCACCTTGTTAAAATAATCGTAAATCA
Organism: uncultured Oscillospiraceae bacterium; assembly: GCA_900553255.1. Lineage (GTDB taxonomy): Bacteria > Bacillota > Clostridia > Oscillospirales > Acutalibacteraceae > UMGS1591. The sequence goes on from USCI01000063.1 coordinate 2,807, forward strand.
GCCGCTTGTTGCGCCGTGAATACGCATTGTCCGCATAGGCGTCCACCTCGAAACAGCAGATGGCGGCAAAAGGCTGGGAAACATCCAGTTCGCTGTAGGCGGCATACTCCCGAATCTCCTCCTCCGCCATCGGTTCGGTAAACCAACGGCTTAAAAAAGCCTCCCGGAACAGACCGGTGGATTTGCTCAGTTTTTCGCTGAGCAGCTTCTGTTTCTCCTGCTGCGCCTTTTCGTCGTTGAGACGCGCCAGCAGCCGGGAAAAGCAGTCGTACAGCATCTCCTCGGAAAACGGCTTGAGGATGTAATCAAACACCTGGTTTTGCAGGCAGGCACGCGTATACTCGAAATCGCCGTAAGCGCTCAGGCAGACCACCGCAATGTAGGGGAATTCCCGGCGGATCGTTTTAATCAGTTCGATACCGTCCATAAACGGCATTTTGATATCGGTCATCACAACATCCACCGGATGTTCAAGCAGGTAAGAATAGGCTTCCAGCCCGTTGCGGCAGCAGACGGTCAGCTCGAGGGACACTTTCGCCCAGTCCAGCAGCCGGAACTGGTCGCAAAGTGCGCCCTCATCCTCCGCAATCAGCAGTTTATACACCGCTGTCCCCCCTTTTTACGGCATTCAGCTTTTCGTACGGCGCTTCCTTTTCAGCAGCAGCATCACAACCAGATAAACCGCCGTCACACCGACCGCCGTACCCGCGCCGATCAAAATGGCCGTCCAGTCGGAAAACACCGATCCGGCCGTGCCGCCCGCGGCGCCGTTTTCCGCCGAAACCTGCGCGAGTCCGGCCGAATCCTGACCGCCCAGCACCCAGACGCTCTGGTCGTAATCCAGCGCGCTGTCGCCGGTTTTTCCGGAAGCCTCCCCGCTTTTCCAGCGGCACAGTTCCAGTTCCTTGAGTCGAACCCCATAGCGGCCGTATATATTGCCCTGCCGGGTGACCGTCAGGATTGCCTTATCGACATAAATGCTCTCAATCGGGAAGATTTGCGGCAGCCCGTTTGCCGGCGTCCTGTAACCGGTCTCGTCCACAACGGTCACCCATTCCTCGCCGTTCCACACATCGATGTAAAAATCGACCGGGAACCCGGCCCCGTCGTCGATGGGCACCAGGATGATCTCATTGACCAGTCCGTGCACCGTCATTTCGATTTCCTGAACGGTATCCGCCGTATCGGTCGGAATCGAAGAAAAGACCGAATTCCGGTTTTTGTCGGTGAGGAAATGGGGACGGTAATTGAACAGATAGGAGGCGGATGACGTTTTCAGTTCCTGCACATCCAGCGTGCGGTATTCCGCATTCCCCGCAAACTCCGGCGGCAGCGCCAGATCCTCGCCGCCCGGCGTCCGCTCTCCCACAGCCCGCATCTCGAAGATATGCATCCCATACCGGTCGCCCTCCATCCCGAGTTCGGTGCAGCGTATCCGCACCCACGTCCCGGTAATCGGTTCCGCGAGGGGAAACACGTCCCATTGCCCCTGACTGATGGCGGATTCAAAACCGGTTTCCTGCACAGCGGTCTGCCATTCGCTGCCGTTCCAGACATCGATGGTAAACGCTTTGGGAATGCAGATGCCCTGCCGCAGATAAAGGGAGATCTCGTGAAGGGTATACTGCCCGGCCATGTCCACATAAAAAGAGGCCGATTCCCCCTCGGTGAACTGACGGGTATAAAAACGGGTGGCGGCAATGGGTTCCTCCAGGGAACCATTGGTCAGCCCCGTCGGATGGGTTACCCAGTCGTCGGTCGCCACGGCGAACATGTCCCCGCCGTCACTGATATATACGCTTTTGCCCAACAGCACGTTGCCGGACTGCGTCGGTTCTGCCGCGGAAACCGGGCACAGCGCCCCCGCGCCGATCACCAGCGCCGCCAGCGCAGCGGTAAATCTCTGTCGTTTATTCCCCATCTGTCCGCCCTCCTGCCGCAGGTGTTTTCGGCCGCCGGAAAAGCAGCCATCCGCCGGTCACGCCGGCGGCAACCGCGACCACCAGCAGCGCCGCACCGATCCAGATTCGGCGTACCCCGACCGCGCCCGCCGAAACCGCTTTCTGCGGCTGCTGCGGCACATCAAAGTCCTCGACGGTGCCTTTCCACTGTACATCGGTGATCGCCATCTCATCCGGCGTCACCTGTCCGGACGGCTTTTCATACACCAGAATCTCGCTGAACGCCAGGGCATACCCTTTATACGAGGCGGTCAGCTCGGTGGCTTCAATCCGCACCTTTTTGACCGGCATCGTCTCGAAAGTGAACACCTGATCCGAACAGCTGAACGGCTGCGGATAGTCGGTGTGGGACGCAATTTCCGTCCAGTCGCCCTCCCCTTTTACCTGGATGGTAAAATCGCGCGGAAACCCGTCTGCCAGAAAAGCGGGGCGCAGGATGATCTCACTGACGTCATAGTAATCGCCCAAATCCAGCTCAATCCAGGCGGTGTTGTCCGCCTTTTCCACCGGCAGGGTGCGGAACTCGGAGCTCAAACGGCCGTCAATTGCCTTGTCGGCGGTATACCCCCATTCGCTGTCCGCCGAGCTTGCGGTGGCATAGGCGCCCTGCGCGATATTCTCGCCGACCTCCCGCTCGATGATGGGATAATCCAGCGTGACGTTGGGCACCATCTCACCCGACGCCCGGAACTCCATCAGCTGGAACCGGTAGTTTGTCACGTCTTCGGTCGGATCGAGTTCATAATCGGTGGCGGTGATCCGGATAAAGGAACCCCGCACGCTCGAGGACAACGGGAACGTATCGTAAGTGCCGCTGCCGTCCGAATTTTTCGTTATGTAATTCTGCTGGTTCACCACCGTCTGCCATTCGCTGCCGTTCCAGATATCGATGGTAAAGGTTTTCGGGCAGCAGATGCTCCGGCCGATATGCCGGGTGAGAAACGCCACCTCATCGATATCATAGGTGCCGCCGAGATGGATGGTGAACGACAGCGGCACACACTCGTCGTATCCGTCCACCGACGAGCAGATGGTGGTTTTGTCCCCGTCGGTCAGGTTGGCGGGCGGCCCGTAGGGATGATAGCCATCCGATACCGTGACATCCTTGCCCAGGCAGATGTTGGTGTTTTCGGTCAGCGGTTCGCCGCCGAACACCTGCATCTCCATCAACTGCAGGGCATACAGGCCGTCACCGTCGGCGATATTCTTTTCATATTTGGTAGCGGTCAGCCGCACCTTGGAACCGTTGACCGCCGTATTGAGCGGAAAGTGGTCGAAAGTCCCGCTGTTGTCCCAGTTTTTGGTGCCGAAATTGATGACGTTGACCACCGTCTGCCATTCGCTCCCGTTCCAGACATCGATGGTGAAATCGAGCGGCTGGCAGGTATTCGCCCCGATATTTCGGGTCAAAAAGGCGATTTCCTCGATGGCGAACGTTTCCTGCAGATCGATGGTAAACGACAGGGGAACGCACTCTTCATAGTAGGTTTTACAGGAGCAGATCGTGTTGGGATCGCCGTCGGTCAGGTTGGCCGGTTCGCCGTAAGGGTTGACACCGTCCGACACCGTGACCGGCTTGCCGCTCGCCACGTTCACCGAGGCGGCGCCGGCCGGCAGCGCTTGCAGCATACCGGACAGACCGACAGCCGCGCCCAGCAGCAGAGCGCCTATCCGTTTTTTCATCATGATGACCATACCTTTCTCACGGAGGCGGGGAAAGAAAAAACGCATTTCTTTCCCCGCTTCACCTCAAGCTGTCCGTCTCAGTTGAACGCCTGGATTTCCGCCAGAGCCAGCCGGTATTCACCGTCCTCGTTCGTCTCAAGCGAGGTTGCCTCAAAACGGATCTTGCTGGTGTTGACCCCCTCGAGCGTCCAGGTGCCCTGGATCTGGCCGCTGTCGGTTTTCTCCCGTTTAAAGTTCTTTTCGCTGCCTACCTCTTTCCACTCGCTGCCGTCCCAGGCCAGGAGCCTGAACCGGCTCGGGAACAGGGTGCCGTCCGCGGCGCCGTAAACCACCACCGATTTTACGTCAAAGGAGGCACCGAAATCGATCTCCACCCATTCGGTATGATTCTCGGTCAGCTCGCTGCCGCTCAGATACAGGTCATCCAGTTCGCCGTTGGTAACGTTCTTCATATAGGTCTGCCGGGTATAGACCGAATTGCCCTCGGCCGAGGAAGCCGTCACATCCGTGTTCAGCGCAATGTTATGGCTCTGCTGCATATCGGTGCCTGTTCCCATATACGCCCCGATGTTGCAGCCGGTACTCGCATCGATCGGGTTGCCGAAAATGTCCTTGACGCCGCGCACCCCGATCGGCACTCCGGCATTCAGGCACGGCGAAGTCGTTTTCAGCACATAAGCCGACAGGGAATCGAAACCAAACGACGCTTCGCCCGGCGCAACAAACTGCGGATCCTCGGTAATGCGGGTCGGATCATCGGGGATCGCCGTCTCCGGGAAGCCGTAGAAGCAGTTGGACTGCCAGTCGGCATAAGCCCAGTCCTGATCGAACTCCCCGCTGACCGGACCGGTCAGATAAAAGATATTGTTGCGGAACTTCCAGTTGCGGCCGAGCGCTTTTTTCCACATTTCCTGCGGATGCGTATCCAGCTGCACCTTGGCAAAATAGTCGCCCGACACCGGTGTGGTCAGCGGCTGGTTGCTGTACAGGGTATTGTTATAAAAATCCAGCTGATTGATGAGATCGGAGGTCAGGGCCGTAGCCGACTCCCATATACGGACGAGCTGGGTGCCGTCATTCTGGCTGATATTATACCGCACGACCGACCGGCCGTTGTTGTTGCACATAAGCAGCAGAAAACCGCCCTTGTTGTCATGGGAATAGTTGTACTGCAGGATGGTGTTGGTGCTGTCGCCGTCGATATCGAAGCCCTGGGCGTCACCGTTAAGCTCGGTGCCGTACACCTCATTGTACTGAATCAGGCTGTTGTGGCTGTGGATGATCCACAGTCCCGCAAAATACCGGCTGGCATCCTTGAGCGAATACTGTGCGCTGTAGCCGACCTCGTTGTGTTCGATGAGGCAGCCGTCCGCCCCCAGCACAAACAGGCCGTCCCCCGCGCTGTGCATCACCTTGTTGTCCCGCAGGCAGACGTTGGTGGAGCTGACCGACGGTTTTTCGGCACCCCAGTCAAAGCGTGCGATATTGATGCCGCTCTGCGAGCAGCGTTCCACCGTATTGCCCTGCACCAGCACGTTATGGAAAGTGGGGGCCACCTCCTCGTTGTATCCGATGATGGTGAACGCCCGCACGATGATTCCGCCGTAATGGTGGGATTCCATCGAATAGTTCTCCAGATAGGCGCCGTAGGCCTCATTGTCCAGCTCGTCAAACGGGCCGCCCACGGCGCCGCTCACATCGTGCACATAGCAGTTGAGGATTTTGAGGTTATAGATTGTCTCCCAAACCGCCTCAAAATGGATGCCGCTGCGCAGCTGGTCGTCGACCTCGCTGTTGTTGGTCACCTCCAGCCCTTCCACGACGATATAGCTGACATCTTCACCGTACACTGCCGCCTGCACCTCGCCCCGGCCGTCGATAACCGGTTTGGCGCCCTCGCCGTAGCTGCTGTAGACAATCGGGGAACCCTCTGCACCCGAATGGCGGATCAACAGTTCCCCGTACCAGGTGCCGCCGCATTTGAAACGCACCTGGTCGCCGGGTTCCAGCTCCAGCCGGTTGACCCGCAGCAGGGTACGCAGCGGACTGTCAATATCCCCGGAATTGTTGTCATCGCCGTTTTCCGCATCCACATAATAGACGCGCCGCGCGGAGGATACGTCCGGAATCTGCGCGCCGCCGGTGGCCAGGTTGACCTGCTGGCTGATGGCCGCGCTGCGCCGGTCATCCTCCGCGGCAGTGGCATCGCCGGCCGAGACCTCCCTCACGCCGGAGGTCACGAACAGCACGCCGAAAAAGGTACTGGCCGCCAGACATACCGACAGCAGGATCAAGGCAACTTTTTTCATACCGATCTCCTCTCCTCTATTTGTCGCTAGCCCTTAACGCCTGAGAACGCCACACCCTGAACCAACTGCTTCTGACAGAAAATAAAGACCACGAACACCGGCAGCGCCAACAGCAGCGCGGCGGCATTTTTTACCGGCACCAGCTGAACGCCGGGGTTGGACGGCAGGGAGTAGTCCACCGAAAACAGGGCCGCGATCAGCGGATAGGTATCCTTTTCCAGATACATATACGGACGCATATAATCGTTCCACAGATAAATGAACTGCCGGAAAAACACCACCGCCAGCACCGGTTTGGACAGCGGCAGCGTGATACGGGTGATGATGGTCCAGCGGGAGGCGCCGTCGATGAGCGCCGCCTCGTCCAGTGCCTTGGGCATACCCAGCAGATACTGCCGGCACAAAAAGATCAGTGCGGCATTCCCGGCCAGGGCGTCAAAAAACCAGATCCAGTATGTACCGCGGAATCCCAGGTTGCTGAACAGGATATACTGCGGGATATCCAGCGATATGGACGGCACCATCATATAAGACAGCACAAGGATAAAAAAGATCTTCGCCGCCGGAACCGACAGCCGCGCGAGCGCATAGCCGTACAGGAAGTTGGTCACCAGACCGATGCCGATGCCGATCACCATGATTTTCAACGAACTCAGCAGGTACGACCAGAACGGAATCAGCGTGACGGCCAACTTATAGTTCTCAAACTCAAAAGCCGTAGGCAGCAGGATCGCCGGCAGGCCGAACAGCGGCCGGATCGAATTGATAAAGGTGTAGTACAAGGGGAAAAAGAAAATGATCCCCACCACCGCGCTTATAAGAAAAATAATCGCCGTGACGATACGTTTTCTGACTTTCAACCGCTTCACCTCAGTCCATGCTCGTGACGACCCATTTTTTACTGACCGCTTCATTGACCAGCGTAAACACCATGATGATAATAAAGATCACCCAGGTGAGCGCCAAACCGTATCCGAAGCGCAGGTTGACGAATATTTGCTGATAACAGTGCACCACATAGGTATAAATCGGCAGATACGGCACACTGGTCATCCCGCCGCCCGCCAGCAGTACCGGCTCGGCAAAAAGCTGCAGCGTCGCAATCAGCGAGGTGGTCAGCGTCATATAGTTCATGTTGGAGGTCAGCGGCAGCGTGATATGAAAAATCTGCCGGAAAGACCCCGCCCCGTCTATTTCCGCCGCTTCATACAGTTCGGGCGGTATGTTCTTGATGCCGGCGATATTGTTGAGAATGCCGCCGCCGCAGCCCCAGAGCAACATGATGATCAGGGAACGGAAAATCCAGTCATATCCCAGCCAGTTGATCTCCTCAAATCCCAGGCCCCGCAGCATGTAATTCAAAATACCGTAATCCCGTGCAAATACGCCCTGCCACATGGTGGACACCGCCACCACCGGAATGATCGACGGGATATAGTAAATCGTGCGGAAAAAGCCGTTGAGCTTGCTCGGCCGGCTGAGCATGATCGCCAGCACGTTGCAGATCAGCAGGGTAATCGGCACCACAATCAGTGCGATCAGCACCGTCCGGCCGAACGACTGAAAGGCCAGCGTATCGGTAAACACCCGGACATAGTTGCTCCAGCCGACCATTTTCAGGTTTTTGATGTTGAACCCGGAATAGTTGGTGAAGCTCATGAAAATGCCCCAGACCACCGGAAAGACGCGAAACCCCAGAAACATTAAGGTGAACGGCGTCATAAGGATCAGAAACACCCGGCGGTTTTCACGCACGATGGGAAACGCCTTTTTCTTCGCTGAGGACTTCATTCTCCCTCGTCTCCTTGCATAAGCGCCGCCCGCCGGAAATCAGGGGTTGCCGGCGGGCGGCAGACTGTGCGTATCTCAGCTGATCAGATCCAGTCCCTCGCTGATGAGCAGCTGGGTCTCCTGGTCGATGGACGCCAGCGCGTCGGTCAGGGTCGACTGGCCGAACAGTACCGGCGTATAATACCGGTCGAACAGACCGAGCAGACTGGTATAGCTGATGTACGGATTGGTGCGCACCTTCAGCTGTTTGGTTTCATACGCTTCAAATTCCTTGTCCAGCGTCGCCAGCACCGTCTGGTCAAGCGTAGTGGTTTTGGGCAGGAGATCGAATTTCGACTTGAAGGCCGGAATACCGAAGCCCAGCTTCGCCCGGTAATCCGACGAATCCTCGGCGGTCATCAGGTACTCCCAAAGCTCATAGGCCTCCTCCGGATACTGCGTGTCGGAGAAGATGCTCGCACCGGTGGCCGAAAGGACGAACGGCTCCAGACCGCCGCTGCTCGACAGCCCGGGAATATACATCAGCTTATCGAAAATATCCTCCGAATAGCCGGCCTGCCGCAGGTTGCCGACCATCCAGTAGCCGCACATCACCATGCCGACCTGGTCGTTTGCCAGATAGGTATAACCGATATTGTCGGTCACGCTGTACAGCGCGCTGGCCATCGCTCCGCTCATCTGCAGATCATGCCAGTACTCAAATGCGGCGCGCGTGTCGGCTGAGGTCAGCGTCGTCGACTTGAAATCCTCGCTCCAGATGGATTTGCCGACAGAGGCCAGCTTCATTTCCGCCAGGGTCGAAATCGGCGAGGCCGAGATAAATCCAACCCGCTTAACTGTGTTGCCTTCCTTAATCACCAGTCTGTTGGCAATCTGCGCGAATTCCTCATATGTATACGGCTTATCCGCCTCCGGCAGCGGAATCCCTGCACTGTTGAACACGTTTTTGTTGATCCAGATGCCGCTGTCATAGCTCCAGTCTTTCACCACGCCGTAAAGCGGCCCCTGCCCGATGGTGGTACCGTCGAACCGGAACAGCGAGTTGACCTCATAGAGATCCTCCAGATCCAGCACCTCGCTCTGGGCCACCATATCGTCCAGCGGCATCAGCAAGCCGCGGGAGACAAAGGCCGGCAGATCGTCGACGCCGACGACACGGATGATATCCGGCGCCTGTCCCGAGGTAATCATCGCCAGCAGTTTGGTGTCGTTGGAGGCCACCGGCTGCTCACTGATGTTGATATTCGGGTGCTCATCTTCGTATTTTTTGAAGATATCGGGGTTGCCCAGCTCCTTGCGGTTGACCGTAACGGTCAGTGTGATTTCCTCGCCGTCATTTCCTCCTTTGCCGCCGGGGTTGGTTCCATCGCTGCAGCCGGACAGCAGTCCGGCACACAGCACCGCCGCAGCCGCAAGAGAAACGGATCTTTTGATGGTGATGTGTTTCATTATCGTGCTCTCCTTTTGATTCTCGTATACAGCGGGCCGGCGCTCAACAGCACCGCCAGCATCGCGACGGCGCCAGCCACCAGCGGCGGCACCACCGAAAACGTCCGTCCGGTCTCCGGAATTCCCTCGACCGCGTCCCCGGTCATAACCCGCATTTCCATCAGCTGAAGCATGGGAAGCTTCTCCCCATCATCCGGCGTATACCGCGTGGCGGTGATGCGCACCCTCGAACCGGTCATCTCCGGGAACGTAAACACATCGTACACGTTTCCGCCGGCATGATTCGCGGTCACATAATCCTTGCGGGCCACCACCGTGTTCCAGACCTTGCCGTCCCAGATATCGATGGTAAAATCCAGCGGATTGCCGACCGTATATCCGATGTTCCGGGTTAAGAACGACACCTCGCCGATCGTGTACGTGCCCTCCAGATCGATGGTAAACGACAGCGGGCCATAGTCCGCATACCCCTCTTTCGAAGAGCAGAACGTGCTTTCATCGCCGTCGGTCAGATGTTCCGGCGGCCCGTACTCGTTTTCCCCATCCGACACGGTCACGGGTTTTCCTGCGGCCACGTTGACCGGCTCCGGTCCGGCCGAATCCGCCGGAAGCTCACCCGTCTTTTCCCCCGCAATCATCATCTCCATCAGCTTGAGGCTGTGTCCGGCCTCCGCGGCGGCATCCGCATCGTAAGAGGTGGCGACCAGACGCACCCGGCAGCCCTCAACCGCCTTAAAGGTGAACACATCATAACGGTTTTCCCCGCCGGCCGTGACAAAATCGGTCTCGCTGGCCACGCAGATCCACTTTTCTCCGTTCCAGATATCGATCCGAAAATTCTTCGGAGCACCGGCACCGCCGGTTAAAAACGACACTTCGTCAATGGCATACATCGCATCCAGGTCGATGGTAAACGCCAGCGGCACGCAGATATCGTAGCTGCCTCCGCTGAGACACGCGGTAGTCGTATCCCCGTCGGTAAGACTGCCGGGGAGTCCTTTTTCATTCGCGCCGTCGGAAACGGTCACCGGCATATATTCGGCGATATTCGTCCGCCCGCTGGGCGTTTTGATTTCCGGCAGTTCCCCGGTCTTGGTTCCAGCCGCTTTCATCTCCATAAGCTGGAAATAGTAGTCGGTTCCCTCCGGAGTATATTTTGTCGCCGTGATGCGGATGCGGGAACCGTTGACCGGTTCAAAGGAAAATACATCGTATTCGCCGGAACCCAGCGGGTTTGCCGTCAGAAAATCGGTCTCGGTCACGACATTAACCCACTTTTCACCATTCCAGATGTCAATGGTAAAGTCCAGCGGATTGCCCACATTGTGCCCGATGTTCCGGGTTAAAAACGACACTTCATCGATATCGTACATGGCATCGAGCAGGATGGTAAACGACACCGGACGGCAGGCCGGATAGGCGACGCTGGAGCACAGGGTGGTGTCGTCCTCATCGGTGAGATACTCCGGCGGGCCATACGGGTTTTCACCGCCGGATACCTTGACCGGCCGGTATTTGGCGATGTTCGGCCGTTCCGCTACCGGCGGCAGTTCCCGGGTCTTCTCGCCGCAGGCTTTCAGCTCCATGAGCTGGAAATAATAGCTCGGAACGTCAACCCCATCGACCTTGGTGAACTCCGGCCCGTACTTCGTCGCCGTAATCCGGATGCGGTAGCCCTCCACCGCTTCAAACGTAAACACGTCATAATCGCCGGAACCCAGCGGATTTGCCGTCAGAAAATCGGTCTCGGTGACCACTGTCACCCATTCCTCACCGGTCCAGATCTCAATCGTGAAGTCGTACGGACAGCCTTTGTTATACCCGTCAAACCGGGTCAGAAACGACACCTCATCGATCGCATACACCGCGTCCAGATCCACCGTAAAGGAGAGGGGCGCCAGCTCGTCTTTCTCTAAGAAATAAATCGCATTCGAGCAGAACGTGGTATCGTCTCCGTCGGTTAGGTTCTGCGGTCCGGCATCCGGATTAACCCCATCCGATACCGTAACCTTCCCACCCGCCGCGATGTTTGGCCGCTGCGGGGGCGGCGGCAGTTCCCCGGTCTTTTCGCCGCAGGCTTTCAGCTCCATGAGCTGGAAGTAATAGCTCGGCACGTCAACCCCGTCGACCTTGGCAAATTCCGGCCCGTACTTCGTCGCCGTGATCCGGATGCGGTAGCCCTCCACCGCCTCAAAGGCAAACACATCGTACGTGCCGGTGTTCTGTGCATTCGCCGTCACAAAACCGTTTTCGGCCACGACATTGATCCAATCGCTGCCGTCCCAAATCTCGATGGTAAAATCCAGCGGATTGCCAACGTTATATCCGATATTGCGGGTCAGGAACGACACCTCATCGATCGCGTACACTGCGTCCAGATCCACCGTAAAGGAAATAGGCTGGCACTCCTCTTCGGTGGCAAAAAAATTCGCGCTGGAGCAGAACGTGGCATCGTCTCCGTCGGTCAAGTTCTGCGGATCGACATACTGGTTAACCCCGTCCGATACCGTAACCTCCTCGCCCGCCGCAATGTTCGGCCGCTGCGGAGGCGGCGGCAGCTCCCCGGTCTTCTCGCCGCAGGCTTTCAGCTCCATGAGCTGGAAATAATAGCTCGGAACG
>USCI01000064.1 GCA_900553255.1 uncultured Oscillospiraceae bacterium
ACTTCACGACCAACTGACACTGAAAGAATACATAGACCCGTTTACGGGTAGCAAGTAACAATCCCCTCGCAGGTGTCAGGCCGCAAAAGGCGCCTGCAGGCGCTGCTAGTATCAGAGCCTTTCAGGCGTCTTCTGTAAAGCCACCGGCTATGCCGGTGGATGTTTACTTATATCAACTATATCACCCTTCCTGCAATACAGTTGGCATGGAGGGCTTATTTATGACACCAAAAATCCCCATCTCCCGCAAACAACACAATAGGCCGCCCTGCTTTGAAAGGCTCATTCGGGAAAGCTTCAACGGGCAGTCTGTTATTCGGCGGCCTGTTGCTGGGGATCCGTTGTGAAGCGGTTCAAAATATTCAGCACAAAATTTTGGCTGAACCCACCCTAAAAACGATCAAATGTAATATTGACAATATTTTTGTCGTGCGCTAAAATTTGTTTGTTTCCGAACAATTACCCAAAAAGGCCGGAGTCTTGCCGTTGGAGAGGGGGAGCGTGCAAGTGGAGAAAGACTGTGGGATGTGGATCCACATCCTGTCCCACAAGCTGAAAAAGCGCATGAACGCCAACATGCAGAGCCTGGGACTCACCGGGGTGCAGAGCCGCATCATGCACTACATCCTTGTGAAGTGCGCCGACGGGCCGGTGTTCCAGCGCGATGTGGAAAGCGCCTTCGGCATGAGCCGTTCCACAGCCACCGGCATATTGCAGCTGATGGAAAAGAACGGCCTGATCCTGCGGGAGAGCGTAGCCAGCGATGCGCGGCTGAAAAGCCTGGTTCCTACGGATAAGGCCGCACATCTTGATGCACAGATCGGCGAGTCCCTTCGCCAGACTGAGCAGCGGCTCACACAGGGCCTGTCTGACGAGCAAATTGCGCTGTTCCTGGAAACCGTAGCGCATATGTCCGAGAATCTGGAGAAATAGTTGGCGCCCAGCCCGCATCTTCCCCGTATTATTTTTTACGATGCACCGCGCGCCGGGTGCGTCGGGCTTTGGAGGAATGTCACATATGATAAAAACCCTTGCTCGCAGTATCCGCGAGTACAAAAAGACGGCTATTCTGACGCCGCTTTTGGTTATAGTCGAAGTGGTTCTGGAATGCATTATCCCGTTCATCATCGCCAAGCTGGTAAACGAGATGCAGGCCGGCTGCGGTATGGACGTGATTGTCCGGTATGGGATCCAGCTGGTGATCATGGCGGTTTTGTCCCTGGTTTTCGGCGTTGCGGCCGGCAACACCTGCGCCACCGCGTCCACAGGCTTTGCGCGCAACCTGCGCAAGGACATGTTTTACCGCATCCAGGACTATTCTTTTGAAAACATCGACAAATTCTCGGTATCCAGCCTGGTAACGCGGATGACCACCGATGTTGTGAACGTGCAGATGTCGTTCATGATGATTATCCGCGTGGCCATCCGCGGCCCGTTGATGCTGATCTTCTCATTCATTATGGGATTTGCCATGGGCGGGCGCCTGGCCATGATTTTCCTGGTTACCATTCCGCTGCTGAGCATCGGACTGATCTTGGTCATCCGTGCGGCCACGCCGATTTTCCGGCGGGTATTCCGCAAATATGACGCGCTCAACGACTCGGTGCAGGAAAACGTGCAGGCCATGCGCGTGGTAAAAAGCTATGTGCGTGAGGACTACGAGAAAAAGAAATTCGCCGCCGCCGCCGAGGATGTTTGCAAAGACTTTACCCGTGCCGAGCGGATCATGGCGCTTAACAACCCCATGATGCAGTTTTGTGTGTATGCGGGCATGGTGTTTGTGCTGTCTTTCGGTTCGTATGCCGTAATCACCAGCCGGGGCACTGAAATTGCCGTGGGGCAGATGTCCGCCATCCTTACATACAGCTTTCAGATTCTTATGAGTCTGATGATGCTGTCGATGGTGTTCGTGATGATCACCATGTCGATGGAATCGGCTGAGCGTATCGTGGAGGTTCTGAAGGAAAAAAGCAATCTGACCAGCCCTGAGAATGCTCTCACCGAGGTAAAGGACGGCTCGATCGATTTCGACAACGTCAGTTTCAAGTATTCCCAGAAGGCGGAGCGCATGGCGCTGTCCGAGGTAAACCTGCACATCAAATCCGGCGAGGTCATCGGTATTTTGGGCGGCACCGGTTCCTCCAAATCGACGCTGGTGCAGCTGATCCCCCGCTTGTATGACGTCACCGAAGGCTGTGTCAGGGTGGGCGGCGAGGACGTGCGCAGGTACGACCTGGAAGCGCTTCGCAACAATGTGGCTGTGGTGCTGCAGAAAAACGTGCTGTTCAGCGGCACCATCAAGGATAATCTGCGCTGGGGCAATCCCGACGCCACCGACGAAGAGATGGTGGAAGCCTGTAAGCTGGCGCAGGCCGACGAGTTTATCCAGCAGTTCCCGAATAAGTATGACACGTGGATCGAACAGGGCGGTGCCAACGTTTCCGGCGGCCAGAAGCAGCGGCTGTGCATCGCACGTGCGCTTATGAAAAAGCCAAAGGTGCTGATCCTGGACGATTCGACCAGCGCCGTGGATACGCGCACCGACGCCTTGATCCGTCAGGGGTTCCGCGAATTCATCCCCGATACCACGAAAATCATCATTGCGCAGCGCGTCGCCTCCGTGCAGGACGCCGACCGCATCATCGTAATGGACGGCGGGCGCATCAGCGCCATCGGCAATCATGACGAATTGATGAAGACCAGCGAGATTTATCGCGAGGTGTATACCTCTCAGAACAAGGCAGGTGATCAAGATGGCGAAAAATAAAACCACATCCACTCCCACGTCCGCTCCTGCCACGACGGCCCGGGGACAGCGCGCGCCCAAGGGCGTGCTGCGCCGGCTGCTGCGCACGCTGTTTGAGTTTTATCCGGTGCTGCTTCCCATCACGCTTGTGTGCATCCTCATCAACGCGATTGTCAGCGCCGCGCCGGCTGTGTTTTTGCAGAATGTCATCGCCGTTGTGGATGAAAGCTATAAAAGCGGCGACTGGGCGTCGGTTTCCGGACGCATCCTCACATACGTGGTCATTTTGGTGGTTATGTATGTCATCAGCCTGATCGCCGGCGCGTTCTACACCCAGTTGATGGCGATCATCACGCAGGGCTCCCTGAAAAAGCTGCGTGAAAAAATGTTCAGCCACATGCAGGACCTGCCCATCAAATACTTTGACACCAATGGCCACGGCGATATCATGAGCTATTACACCAACGACGTGGACACCCTGCGCCAGCTGATCAGCCAGAGCCTGCCGCAGATAACCATCTCCGGCATCACGCTGCTCGTGGTGTTCGGCATCATGGTATATTACAGCGTTATTCTTGCGCTGCTGGTGGTTGTGGGGGTCATCTGCATGGCGTTCGCGGCCCGGGCCATCACCAACCGTTCCTCCAAATACTTCCTGCGTCAGCAGGTCACGCTGGCCAAGGCCGAGGCTTTTATGGAGGAAATGATGACCGGCCAGAAGGTCATCAAGGTGTTCTGCCATGAGGAGGGCGCCAAGGCCGACTTCGATAAGGTGAACGGCGAGATTTTCTTTAACGCCCGCAACGGCAACCGCTTCGCTAATATCCTGATGCCCCTGCTGGGCAACATCGGCAACGTGATGTATGTTGTGGTGGCCCTGGTGGGCGGTGCGTTGCTGCTGACCAATGCGGTGCCAAACATCAGCATTTCCGGCATAATCTCCGGTGCCAGCATTTCCGAGATGGTCTTCAGCATCAGCATCGTGGTGTCGTTTTTGAACATGACAAAGCAGTTCGCCGGCGCCATCGGACAGGTGTCCAACCAGATCAACATGGTCATCATGGGCCTTGCGGGCGCACACCGCATCTTTGCTCTGCTCGACGAGCAGCCCGAGACCGACGAGGGCTATGTCACTCTGGTGAATGCCAAGGAGAATGCCGACGGAAGCCTGAGCGAGTGCAAGGAGCGCACCAACGTCTGGGCGTGGAAGCATCCGCACCACGACGGCACCGTCACCTATACCCGCCTGCAGGGCGATGTGCGCTTCTTCGACGTCGATTTCGGGTATACGCCGGAAAAGACCGTGCTGCATAATATTTCCCTGTATGCCAAGCCCGGCCAGAAGGTGGCCTTCGTCGGCTCTACCGGAGCGGGCAAAACCACCATTACGAACCTCATTAACCGTTTCTATGATATTGAAGACGGCAAGATCCGGTATGACGGCATCAATATCAATAAGATCAAGAAAGCCGATCTGCGGCATAGCCTGGGCATCGTGCTGCAGGATACCAACCTTTTCACCGGCACGGTGATGGAGAACATCCGTTACGGCAACCTGGATGCGTGTGATGAAGAGTGCATCGCCGCAGCACAGCTCGCCGGCGCCGATGATTTTATCCGGCGTCTGCCGGAGGGCTACAACACCATGCTCACAGGCAACGGCGCGAATCTCAGCCAGGGACAGCGGCAGTTGCTTGCCATCGCGCGTGCGGCTGTGGCCGATCCGCCTGTGATGATCATGGATGAGGCGACGAGCTCCATTGATACGCGCACCGAAGCCATTGTGCAGCGCGGTATGGATGCGCTGATGACCGGGCGCACGGTGTTTGTCATCGCACACCGTCTCTCCACCGTCCAGAATTCCAACGCCATTATGGTGCTGGATCACGGCCGCATCATCGAGCGGGGCACACATGAGGATCTTCTTAAACTGAAGGGCACATATTATCAGCTGTATACCGGCGCGCTGGAGCTGGATTAATCGGCTTGAAACCGGGGTCGGAATGGGGAACGCCAAAATGAGGCGATCCGAATTCCGGCCCTTTTTCCATGTGATCCTCCCGGGAACCTTATTTCCGCTGCGTCATACAGTAATAGTAGACGGCGTTGACAGGAAAGGAGGAGAAGTATGTGTGACGGATGTACCCCGCAGCAGATCAGCCTGATGAATGCCATCCGGCAGCTGTGGGAACAGCATGTCTACTGGACGCGTTTTTTCATCATCAGTACGGCGGCGGATCTGCGTGATTTAGAGCCGGTCACAAACCGGCTGCTCCAAAACCCGAAGGATTTTGCCCGGCTGCTTAAGCCGCTTTTCGGCGAAAAAGCGGCCGGACAGTTCCAGGAGCTTTTTACGCAGCATCTGCGGATAGCCGCTGATCTGGTAAACGCCGCGAAGCATGGCGAAGCGGCCAAGGCAAAGGAAGCCCGCATAAAATGGTATAAAAATGCGGAGGATATCGCCCGGTTTCTCGCTTGCATAAACCCGTGCTGGGATGAGGCCAAATGGAAAACCATGCTGTACAGCCAGCTGGAAATGACGGAAAAAGAGGCGGCGCTGCGCCTGCAGGGGGATTACACGGCCGATATCCGGCTGTTCGGCAGCATCGAAAACGAAGCGCTGAAAATGGCGGAGTATATGTTTTGCGGTATTCGCAAATGCTGCCTCTGCTGAGGGGCGTACATTGCTTATACACCCGGATTATGGTACCGCAGGGAGGAGCTGAACCTTCGGTATCCTGCCGCCCCGGCTAGCCGCCGGCAATTCGTGAGGAGTTGCCGGCGGCTTTACTTTTTGCCGTTCAACCGGGGGCAGGTATCCTTTTCGTCAACCCAACGCTGCCGCGGCTATGTACCGTTTGTAATGACGGTTCATTTTGAAAAGGCCGTCGGCTCACGCATGCCGTCGCCCCTTCTTCCCGGAAAAAGGCACGCCGCACTGCGCCTGTTCACATACAAGCGTGCTCGCAGCGGCGGTGTTTGCCGCCGCCTTTTTGCGGTGCCCGTGGGGAGGGGCCGGCCGGCATTGGCTTGGGATGGACTTCCGGCCGTTTTCAGGGGATACCGCGCCGAACACCCGGCAAAAGAATGTGTTGCTTTCCGGTGGGTGTATGCTATACTGAAGAAAGAAGGTGGGAAGAAGAGCAGGCGGAAAGAAGGGAAACCCCAATGAAGAAAGTGTTGTTGATCTTCGGACTGCTTTATATACTGGCTTTCGTGAGCGTCCAGATCAATGCCGGTTTGGGCGTCTTTCCCGAAGAAATCTTTTCCGGTGTCGTCGCCGGCGTTTTTTGGGGCGGGACACTGCTGTATGTGGTCATAAAAAACAGGCACCGCTTGCTGGGGGTGATCAAAAGAGGTGTCGTCGGCCTGTCGTCGCTTAAGTCCAAAGCGGCCGCGGGGGAAAATCCTGCCGCCGGCCCGGACGCCTTCCAGCCGCCAACGGCGAGGAAAAGAACGGATAAGGTACTGATCGGCGTTTTTTCCCTGTCGATCGGCATTCAGCTTTTCTCTTTTTTGGCAATGACCGCAGTTGTTAACCTGGTTGGCCTGGCAGCCTCTGTGCCCGGCCTTATTTTCCCGCTCCTGGTTCCGGCTGTCCTGTCCCTGGCGACCTCTGTGTTAACGGTACACCTGCATGTAAGGAAAAAGCGGATCCCATACAGCGCCGGGGATATCGGCATAAACGGTCTGTTTGCCTTTGCCATAACGGCCCCTGCCGTGGCGACGCTTTTTTTCGTATGGTTAATAGTAGCCCTTGTTTCCTTGCTTACCGGCCCGGTTTTCAACGGGTGGTTCCTTTTTGCATTTTTCTGCATTTTGTTTGGGGCAGTGCTGGCGTGTGCCATAGCGGCCGGCGGCCTGATATTGGGGATAATAGGGTATATGCGCCTGCTTAAAAAAAGACGGTAGCCGGCCTGCCTTTGCCGCCGGTTCGTAAAACCGGCGGTTGTCTGCCGCCGGTTCTTTTTTATCGGCAGCGGGAAGCGCCCGGCAAATCCGTTTGGTAAAATGCGGGTTTTGTGCTATACTGTTGGCGGGCAGCCCGCGTCCCGGCGAAGGGCCGCAGGAAGAAAAGGGTGCCCGCTGGGAGGACGACCGTATGGCAATGAGAATCAATAAGCAGCTGCCTTTGCCCGCGGAGCTCAAGCGGGAATACCCGCTGGGCCGCAGCCTGGCGCGGCGGAAAGAAAGCCGTGACCGGGAGATCCGCGCGGTATTCACCGGGCAGTCGGATAAGTTTATCGTGGTGGTGGGCCCGTGCTCGGCGGATAATGAGGACGCCGTGTGCGAATACGTCAGCCGGCTGGCGGCGGTCAATGAAAAGGTGGCGGACCGGCTGGTGCTGATCCCGCGGATCTACACGAACAAGCCGCGCACCACCGGGGAGGGCTACAAGGGGATGCTGCATCAGCCGCAGCCGGATAAGGCGCCGGACCTGCTCGGCGGGATCATCGCGATCCGGAAGATGCATATCCGGGCGATGGCGGAAAGCGGGCTGACGGCGGCGGACGAGATGCTGTATCCGGAAAACCGGAGTTATCTGGACGATCTGCTGTCGTACGAGGCGGTCGGCGCGCGTTCGGTGGAGGATCAGCAGCACCGTCTGACGGCCAGCGGGATGGATATCCCGGTGGGGATGAAGAACCCGACCAGCGGGGATTTTTCGGTTATGCTCAATTCGGTGATCGCGGCACAGCACCCCCATACCTTTATTTACCGCGGCTGCGACGTCACCACCGACGGAAATGACCTCGCGCATGCGATCCTGCGGGGCGGGGTGGATAAATACGGAACCTGCATCCCCAACTACCATTATGAGGACATTGCGCGGCTGCTGGAGATGTACGGGCAGCTCGACCTGAAAAACCCGGCGGCGATCATCGATGCGAACCACTCGAATTCCAATAAGCAGTTCCGGGAGCAGATCCGTATCGTCAGCGAGGTGCTGCACAGCCGCCGGTACAATGCGGACATACGCAGGCTGGTGAAGGGGGTCATGATCGAGAGCTACCTCGAGGAGGGCTGCCAGAAGATCGGGGTACAGCGGGTCTACGGCAAATCGATTACCGACCCGTGCCTGGGCTGGAAGGACACCGAGTCGCTGCTTTACCGGATTGCGGATGGCTGCTGAGGCGCCCTGCGGGCCGGTTCCGCTTGCCATGATCGGCAAACGCGGTAAAATAAGCGAGGAGCGGGGAACCCCGCTCCTATGCCGTATGCGGGGGCCGTGCGGCGGTGCCGTTATGCGGGCGATTTGACAGAGAGGTGTGTTTATGCTGCTGGCGGGTGAAGTGATTGCCGCCCGGACGATGAACGGGCTGTACATCGTGTTCGACATTATATTCCTGTGTATTCTCATGGGGATACTGCTCTGGACCAAGCGGTACCAGGCCGCGATTGTGGGCCTGCTCGGCGGGGTGCTGTATTTCCTGGTGGATTACGGCATCTTTTACCTTGCGCTGGGCACCCGGGTGGTGACCGGTGCGGATCCGTTCTGGTTTTTGCTGTGGCTGTCGATGAGCTACGGCTTTACGAATTTCGTCTGGATCTGGGTATGGCTCGACCGGGACGGGCACGCGCTCGAGTGGTCGCTGCTGATCGTGTCGGGCTGGCTGTGCGTGTCGCTGCTCAGCCAGAATTTCGGCCGGGATTTTTCCACCATCAGCATTTCCCGCGGCACGGCGGATTATCACGGCGTCATGGCGCTGCTTCTGTTTGTGGGGTATGGCCTGCTGATTGTGCATAACCTGCTGGGCAGGGGCGAAAAAATCGATATCAAATGGATTCTGGCGATCGGGATCCTGGTGCAGTTCGGCTGGGAGGCGACCCTCGCCGTGACCGGCATCCGCAACCAGAGCCTGCAGACGCTGATCGTGAATTCGCTGCTGGAAACCAACCTGGGCCTGCCGTATCTGTGGATGATTCACCGCGCGGTGAACCGCCGCCGCAACGAGCAGCTCCAGCGGGTAGGATAAGGCAAAAGGGGACACCGCTGTTTTGGGGAACAGCGGTGTTTTTCTGGTGCCGGCGGGTTTTGACATGGGGTTGAGTTACCAAAAAGATGCCTGCCTGCAGTCGGGCGGTAAACAGAAAGCGGCCGGCAACTCATCACGAATTGCCGACCGCGCATGCGGCGACCGCAGGTCTGGCAAAAAAAGAGGGCGGAATGGCAAGAAAACCTATTGTAATCTGCCGGACGGCCGAATACAATAAAAGGGAAAACGGGAAAGGTTTACGGAGGGCCGGCCGCAGCGGGCGGTTCCTCTTACATAAGCCGGCCGAGAGGCGGGTAAAGAAGGGGAGGAAAACATGGGAAGGATGAAGGTCAACGCGGATACCTACCGCGCGCTGCCGTTCTGGAGCTGGAACGACCGGCTGGAGCCGGAACGGTTGCGGGAACAGATCCGGCAGATGAAGGAGCAGGGCATCGGCGGCTTCTTCATGCACGCACGCGGCGGCCTGGAAACGCCGTATATGGGCGAGGAATGGTTTGAAGCGGTGCGGGTATGCATCGAAACCGCCAAGGAGCTGGGAATGCAGGCCTGGGCGTACGATGAAAACGGCTGGCCGAGCGGGTTTGCGGACGGCCGGGTGCCGCAGAAGGGCGAAGCGTTCCAGCAGAAGCGCATGGAATTCCGGGAGATCGGCGATCTGACGCCGGAGGACCGGGTGCTCGGCTATTTCCGCCGGCAGGACGGCCGCTGCATCCGGCAGGAGACGGCGGACGGCGCTGACTGCGCGGTGATCCTGATCATCAACCGGTATTATATCGACGCGCTCAGCCGCGAGTGCACCGACGAGTTTATCCGCTGCGTGCACGAAGAGTATTACAGGCGATTCGGCGATGAATTCGGCAAGGGCCTGCGCGGCTTTTTTACCGACGAGCCGCAGTACGGCCGGTATATGATTCCGTATACCTTTGCGCTGGAGGAGGAGTTCCACCGGCGGTACGGCTACAGTGCGCTCGACCGGCTGGCGCTGCTGTTTGTGGACGCCGAAGGGGCAGAGAGCTTCCGCTATGATTTTTATTGCCTGGTCAACGACATGATGATGCACAACTTCATGGAGCCGATCCATGACTGGTGTGCGGCGCATAACTGTGAGCTGACCGGCCACATGATGCTCGAGGACGATCTGTACTCCCAGATGCTTGCCACCGCGGGCGTGATGCCGGCCTATGAATACTTCCAGTTCCCCGGCATCGACTGGCTGGGGCGGAGGGTGGATTCGCCGCTGACCCCCAAGCAGCTGGATTCGGCGGCCATGCAGCTCGGCAAATCCAAAAAACTGACCGAGACCTACGCCTGCTGCGGCTGGAACCTGAGCTTTGATGAAATGCGCTGGATCCTCGGCTGGCAGGTGGTCAACGGGGTGAATGTGCTGTGCCCGCATCTTGAGGGGTATACCATCCGCGGCCTGCGCAAGCGGGACCATCCGCCGGGCATGTTCATTCAGCAGCCCTGGTACGATAAATACCATTATTTCATGGATTACGGCGCCCGGATGGCGGCGTATATGAGCGACGGCGAGCCGAGCATCGACGTGCTGATGCTCCATCCGATGCGCAGCGCCTACCTGGTGTACGACACCAAAAACGAGGGCCGCATTGCCGAGCTCAACTGCCTGTTCCAGAATGCCTCGAGCCGGCTCAACGGCCTGCAGATCGAGCACCATTACGGGGACGAAACCCTGATGGAGCGCCACGGCGCGGTGCAGGGCGGCAAGCTGGTGATCGGCCGGTGCGCGTACAGCCGGGTGGTGCTGCCGGAGATGCTGACCATATCCGCGTCGACCTTCGCACTGCTTAAGGAATTTGTGCGGCAGGGCGGGCGGCTGTATGCTCTCGGCGGGCGGCCCGATCGTCTGGACGGCCGGGAGAGCGAAGAGGTGCGCGCGTTTATGGCCGGCGTGAAGACGCTCGGCACCGACGCCGAACTGCGGGCCGCGCTGCTGGATGCGGATGAACCGTATCTGACCGGTGAGAACGCGCACAACGTCCACATGCGTTCGTCGCGGCTGGAGGACGGTAGCCGGATGCTGTTTTTCACCTCGATCGACCGGGAGCTGTGCGCCGGTACGCGGCTGCGGCTGGCCGGCGCCTGCACGGTGGAGGAGATCGATCTGCTCGACGACAGCGCGAAGCCGCTGCCGGTGGAATATGCCGGAGGGGACACCATTGTGCCGCTGGCCTTCCCGAAGATGGGCGCGCGTATGCTGCGGGTGCGGGACGGCAGGCAGCCGGAGGCGGAGCAGCCGCAGACGTATGTGGTGCCGCTGGAAAAGACCTTTGCCATCGCGAACCCGGTGCGCAATGCGCTCACCCTCGACCAGTGCCGCTACCGTTTGGACGGCGGCGAATGGCAGGGGCCGGAGCTGACCATCCATCTGCAGCGCCTGCTGCTCGAGCTGCGCCGCCCCTGCGAGGTGGAGCTGGAATTTGCCTTTGACGCGGATTCCGCGCTGGCGGAGCAGTGCGGCGGGCTGGAGCTGGTCATCGAAACGCCGGAAAAATACACGGCGCAGATGAACGGCCGTGCGCTGCCCCTCGACCCGGTGGGCACCTATGTGGATTCAAGCTTCTTCCGTGTGCCGGTGGGCGCCTATCTGCAGGCCGGCCGCAACACCATCCGGCTGAAAACCCACTTCCAGCAGCCGCAGAAGGTGTATGACATCCTCTTCACGCCGAATGTCCACGAGAGCGAGACGAATAAGCTGACCTACGATGCGGAGATCGAGAGCATCTACCTGCTCGGGGATTTCTTCGTGCGCTGCGACAGCCCGGTGGAATACCTGCCGCGC
This sequence comes from uncultured Oscillospiraceae bacterium, assembly GCA_900553255.1. Lineage (GTDB taxonomy): Bacteria > Bacillota > Clostridia > Oscillospirales > Acutalibacteraceae > UMGS1591. Next base: position 11,549 of record USCI01000064.1, read on the forward strand.
CGCGCCATGCGGGTGCAGGCGCCGTTCACCCTCGTGCCGCCGAAGCGGGAGGTCGATGCCTCCCGGCTGACCGAGGAGGGGCTGTGGTTCTTCGCGGGTGAGCTGGAGCTGAAGCAGACGGTGAACATCGACCCGCCGGCGGGAAAACGCTGTGTGCTGGCCTTTGAAGCGGTACATATGCCGGTGGCCGAGGTACTGGTCAACGGGCAGCACGCGGGCACGCTCGCGTATGCGCCGTTTACGGTGGATATCACCCCGTATGTCCATGCCGGGGACAATGAGATTGTGCTGCAATGCTTCACCTCGTGCCGCAACCTGCTCGGCCCGCATCACTATGCGGAGGAGAGCTATTCCATCGGCCCCCCGACCTTCGGGGACTGCGCCCGCACCGATGAGGTGCGCAGCCGCTTTATTTTCGTACAGTTCGGTTTTGTCTGGTGATGAAATCTGCGCCGTATCCCGAATGGGATGCGGCGCAGGCTGTCTGAGGAGGAAAACGTATGCAGTTCGGCATCTGTGCGCCGGCGGAACGGGCGGAAGCTATGCGCCGCGCCGGCTTCGATTTTCTGGAGCTGCCGCTCTCGGCCGTCCGGGCGTGGGAGGAAAGGGAAGTGCGGGAAACGGCGGCCCGCCTGCGGGACGCCGGTATGCCGGCACTCGCGTTTAACGGCCTGCTCGCACCCGGGCTGCGGATCTGCGGCGGCCCGCGGGAGGAAGCGGCGCTGGATGAGTATTTCGACGGCCTGTTCGACCGCGCCGCAGCGCTCGGCGGTGCGCTTGTGGTCTTCGGCAGCGGCGCCGCCCGGAGGGTTCCGGACGAGCTGCCGCGCGAAGCCGGGGAGGCAAGGGTGGAGGCCTTCGCCCGCCGGCTTGCCCGGCTGGCGGCGCGTTCCGGCCTGCGGGTGGTCATCGAGCCGCTCAACCGCGCCGAGTGCAACGTCCTGACCCGGGCGGATGAGGCGCTTGCCCTCGCACAGCGCATCGGCGACCCGGCGCTCGGTGTTCTGGTGGATATTTATCACCTGTACCATGAGGAAGAACCGCTTGCGGATGTGGAGACGCTGGGGAGCGCGCTGTGGCATGTGCATATGGCCCAGCCGGTTACCCGGGGCATCTGTGCGCCGGACGACGGCTTTGATTACCGGCCGTTTGCGGCGGCGCTGCGCCGTATCGGCTATGACGGCGGGGTGTCGCTGGAATGCGCCAACCCCATGCCGGATGCGCATCAGCTGGAGGAATGCCTGAAGGTGCTCCGGTCGCTGGCGGAATAAGCAGGAACCCCCCGCGCAGACGATGTTGTCTGCGCGGGGGTTTTGCGTTTCTCAGGTCTCGCGGCCCCGGCGGCAGGCGATCACCGGCTCGAGCGCCTCGCGGGAGGTGAGGTCGTAGGACTGCGAGAGGGCGTGGAAAGGTGGGACTGTCCGCACCCTCCTTTTTCCGCACCCTCCGGCGGAATACCGCCATTAAGCGCCCGCCGGGCGCTCTTTTTTTATCCCTTTCCGGCACTGCGCAGACGGCGGAAAAAGTCGGTCAGGATGCCGGCGCATTCCGGCTGAAGCACGCCGGCGGTCAGCGCCGGCCGGTGGTTGTACGGCAGCGCGAACAGGTTGACCACCGAGCCGCAGGAACCGGCCTTGGGATCCGCGGTGCCGTATACCACCCGTTCGATGCGGGAATTGATGATTGCCCCGGCACACATCGGGCAGGGCTCCAGCGTCACATAGAGCGTGCAGCCGCCGAGCCGCCAGCCGCCGAGTGCCCGGCAGGCGCCGTCAATTGCCTCGATTTCGGCGTGCGCCAGCGCGTGGCGGCCGATTTCGCGGCGGTTGCGCCCGCCGGCGATCACGGCGCCGTCCCGCACCACAACGGCGCCGACCGGCACTTCGCCTTCGTCTGCGGCCTGCCGGGCGAGCTCGAGCGCCGCCTGCATGAACCGTTCGTCCTCGGTCATAAAGGGTCTCCTTTGCGTTACATAAAAGTGCTGACGGCGGTCAGCAGGATAAACACGATTACGCTGATGAGCATCACCGGCGACTGAAAAAGGACGGCGGATCCACGTTCGCCGGCAGTCAGCAGCGAGCGCGGGGCGTCGGTGGACTGCATCACCGGGCTGCGGCGGATATAGAGCACCAGCGCGGCAATGCCGCCGATGGCGGCCAGCAGGGAGAAGATGACGATGGTCAGCACGTTGAGTGCGGCATCGCTCAGGTAATAGCCGGCGTAGTCGAGCATCGTGGACATGAAGTTGTTGAGGAAGTGGATCACCACCGCGACGAAGAAATTGTTGGTGCGGATCACCACGAAGCCGAGCACCAGGCCGACCACAAAGGCGAAGGGGATCTGCAGCACGTTGCCGTGCATCAGGCCGAACAGCAGCGCCGACACCAGCAGCGCCACGCCGTCGCCGTGGGGGCGCAGCGCCTGCAGCACATAGCCGCGGAACACCATTTCTTCCAAGAAGGCCGGCAGCACGCAGAAGATCAGGATGTTGAGCACCAGGCCGATCGCATCCGGCTTCATCAAATCGGGCATTTCCGGCTGCGGAACCCCGAAATACTCAAGATAGGTCATGATATAGCTGGTGATGAAGTTCGCCAGGATACAGATGGCCATCCCCAGAAAGACAAGGCAGAAGAACACCCCGGGACGCACCCGCTGCCGCGGCCCGAACGGGTTGATGTTGCGGCGGCAGACCAGCGCCACGAGAGGCATGGGGAACCCCATGGCAATGGTGTACACCAGCATGTAGGTCACCAGATAGGCGTTCTCGGACAGGCCGAAATTGGCTCCCTCCTGCCCGGCGAGCGCCGCGGGGGAGACGATGCCGAATAAGGCCATCATCAGCAGCACGCCGGTAAAGGTCAGCTGCATAAAGATGGTCAGCGCCAGCATCCCGGCACCGATGAAATTGCTGTCGCGGCGGATCTGCCGTTTCTCCTGCGTCTGGTACATCTGCCGTATGGCCCAGGAGCTGCCCGGTGCTTGTCCGATCATGTGCTTCATCCTTGTATAATAGAGTAGTAGTTATTAGAGCCCCTCTCCAAGGGCTGTGCTAC
>USCI01000065.1 GCA_900553255.1 uncultured Oscillospiraceae bacterium
AGCTGTCATCCGCCGGCCCGCGGACAATCCGCCGCAGGAAGGTGATATCGTCCCCGCGCTTTTTCACCGCGATGTTATAATTCTTCACGCATTCCAGCTCGTTCTCCATCACGGTCAGTTCGTGATAGTGGGTGGCAAACAGGGTCTTGGCCCCCAGCTTTTTGATGCTGGCCACATGCTCGAGCACCGCCCGGGCAATGCTCATCCCGTCAAAGGTGGAGGTACCACGGCCGATCTCGTCGAAAACAATCAGGCTGTCGGAGGTGGCGTTGCGCAGAATCGAGGCCACTTCGCTCATTTCCACCATGAAGGTGGACTGCCCCGCCGCCAGATCATCCGAAGCGCCGACCCGGGTGAAGATGCTGTCGACAATCCCGATCTGCGCGGAATCCGCCGGCACAAAGCTGCCGATCTGCGCCATGAGGACAATCAGCGCCGTCTGCCGCATATAGGTGGATTTTCCCGCCATATTCGGCCCGGTGATGATCGCCACACGATTTTCGCCGTTGTCGAGCAGCGTGTCATTCGGCACAAACGGCGCGTCCAGAAGGGCCTCCACCACCGGATGCCGGCCGTTTTTGATGTCGATGCGCCCCTTCATGTCGATGAGCGGGCGGCAGTATTTCTGCCGGACGGCCACCTCCGCAAAGGAGCACAGTACATCCAGCCGCGCCACGGCACCTGCAGTACGCTGGATGCGCGGCAGCTGGCCGGCAACCGTCTCCCGCAGCTCGGTGAACAGCTGGTATTCCAGCGCCACAACACGATCCTTGGCGCCGAGCACGCGGGCTTCCAGCTCTTTGAGTTCCTGGGTGATATAGCGTTCCGCATTCGCCAGGGTCTGCTTGCGGATATAGGTCTCCGGCACCTCGCCGTGGTAGGCGCGGGACACCTCTATGTAATAGCCGAAAACCCGGTTATAGCCCACCTTCAGGTTCTTGATGCCGGTGCGCTCCTTTTCCTCGGTTTCTATACGGGCGATGATCCCTTTGCCGTCGGTCATATCGGTGCGCAGCTGATCGATTTCCTCACTGTAGCCCTCGCGGATCATGCCGCCTTCCCGCACCGTAAACGGCGGTTCATCCACAATCGCCCGTTCAATCAGATCACAGATGTCGGTCAGCGGATCGATCCCGTCCCGGATCTCGGCAAGCATCTGCGCTTTACAGGCTTCCATCCGGTTTTGGATCGGCGCCATTTTGCGCAGGGTAAACGCCAGACCGCGCAGCTCCTTGGCATTAGCGCTGCCGTATACAATGCGGGTCATGATGCGTTCCAGGTCATAGATATCCGCCAGCTGGGCGAGCAGGTCGCCGCGCAGAATGGAATCCCCGGTCAGCTCCTCCACCGCGTTGTGCCGGCGGATAATCTGCGCCGGATTGATCAGCGGCTGTTCAATCCAGCTGCGGATCAGCCGCTTGCCCATCGCCGTCTTGGTCCGGTCGAGCACCCCCAGCAGCGAGCCGCGCTTTTCCTTCGAGCGCATGGTTTCCAGTAGTTCCAGATTGCGGCGCGCCGCCAGATCCAGCTTCATAAAGCGCGCGTCGGAATAGATATCAAGACTGTTCAGCCGTTCCAGGCCGGTCATCTGGGTATCGTAGAGGTACTGCAGCGCCGCCCCGAGCGCCCGCACCGCGCTGGTCTGTCCCTCCAGGCCAAGCGCTTCCAGGCTTTCCGCTTTGAAATGGCGGAGAAGCCGTTGCACAGCACCGGTATACTCAAAATCCGACGCCGGCGCGGCATCCGCCCGGCGGCCTAACCGCTCGGTGATAAACGACACCAGCTCCGCATTTGCGCTGGCGATATCGTTGAGACGGATTTCACTGGGCGAAAACCGGCCGAGCTCGTTGTTCACCCGTACGATCACATCCGCGCCGCTGATTGTGGTCACATGCGCTTCACCGGTGGAGCAGTCCACAAAGCAGAGCCCCGCCTCGTCGCCCGCATCACCCAGCACCAGCACGCAGAGATAGTTGTTTTTACTCTCGTCGAGCATGCTGCCTTCAATGACCGTGCCGGGGGTGATCACGCGGATCACGTCCCGCTTGACCAGCCCCTTCGCCAGCGCCGGATCCTCCATCTGCTCACAGATGGCGACCTTATAGCCCTTCTGTACCAGACGCGCGATATAGGATTCGCAGCTGTGGAACGGCACGCCGCACATCGGCGCACGTTCCTCCTGTCCGCAGTCCTTTCCGGTCAGGGTGAGTTCCAGTTCACGCGACGCGATCTTGGCGTCGTCGTAAAACATCTCATAGAAATCCCCCAGCCGGAAAAACAGCAGGCAGCCGGGATGCTGCTCCTTGATCTCGAAATACTGCTTCATCATCGGCGTCAATTCCGCCATCCACGACACTTCCCTTTTCCCGAAATGCGGCGCCCCGCCGCCGGCCTTACTGGCAGCCGCCGCAGGTGGCACAGCTGCCGGAGCAGCCGCTGCCGCTTTCCAGCGCTTCGTCCGGATTTACCCCCTGCGCGGAAAGCGTGATGATGGTGTTGATCTGCCGCATCAGCACGTCCATTTCCTCTTTTGCCTGCTGATACGCCGCCATGTTGGCGTTCGCCATAATACGCGCGTACACCTCGCGCAGTTCCTGATCGAGCACCTTCATGCGCTCCGGATTCTTCTCCTCTTCGCTTTTGGTGGCTTCGTTGTTCACCGCAATGCGCTTGAGATTGAATTCGCCAATCAACCCCTGCAGTACCTCGTCCTCATCCGCCGCGGCCTGCGCCATCTGCATGCGGATGTACCGGTCGTCCTCCTGAAGCGCAAAACCGATTTCCTTCGCCAGATCCAAAATATCGTTCATGTCCAAAACCTCTTTCTTTTTATTTTAGAATACGGTCAACCCTGCCGTAAAGAATCCATGTCTTGGCCTCGGTGATGGTCACCTCGGCATCGCAGCCGACCCACTCGGCCGGGCCGTTCACCCGGACGATGATGTTTTCCGGCAGCCGTGCCTCCAGGAAACCGCCGTTGTCCGCCTCGATCAGCGCACGACGCGTCGTCCCCACCAGGTGCTGCAGCCGCCGTTCTGCAAGCTGTTCCTGCACAGCGGTCAACTCCTGGAACCAGGCGGTTTTGGTTTCCGCCGGAATGGGATCCGCCATCTTCGCCGCCGGCGTACCCTGCCGCGGCGAGAAGATGAAGGTATACAGTGACACAAACCCCACCTGACGGATAAGGTCGAGCGTCTGTTCAAAGTCTTCCCGCATCTCGCCCGGAAATCCCACAATCACGTCGCTGGTAAAGGCAATATCCGGAATCACCCGCCGCGCATAGGCGATCAGATCAAGATACTGCTCCCGGGTATAGCCGCGGTTCATCGCTTTCAGCACCCGGTTGCTGCCCGACTGGAACGGCAGGTGAAAATGCCTGGACACCTTTTTGCACGACGCAATGACATCGAACAGCGCCGGCGTGGCATCCTTCGGGTGGGAGGTCATGAACCGGATCAGGAAATCCCCGTCAAGCGCATTGATCCGGCGGAGCAGCTCCGGAAAATCCACCCCGTCCTGCGTTCCCTTCCCATAGGAATTGACGTTCTGCCCGAGCAGCGTGATGTCCTTGTAGCCCGATTCGACCAGCTGCCGCACCTCCGCCAGAATATCCTCCGGATGACGGCTGCGTTCCCGGCCGCGGACATACGGCACAATGCAGTACGAACAGAAATTGTTGCACCCGTACATAATCGGTACAAACGCCTTGAACTCCCCGTCACGGCGGACCGGGATCCCTTCCGCGATGACACCGTCCTCCTGCGGCCGCTCGATCACGCGCCCCCCTTCGGTGAGCGCCCGATACAGCAGCTCCGGAAAACGGTGCAGCACGTGGGTGCCGAACAGCAGCCCCACAAACGGATAGCTTTTCCGAAATTTTTCCGCGACCGCTTCCTGCTGCACCATACAGCCGCATACGCCGATGAGCACGCCGGGTCGCCGGCGCTTGATGGTTTTGAGCGCCCCCACATTGCCGAACACCCGGTCTTCCGCATGTCCACGCACCGCACAGGTATTGTACAGGATCACATCGGCCTCCTCCGGATTTTCGGTGAAACCGAACCCCATATCCGCAAGCATTCCTTTGATATGCTCCGAATCGGCGACATTTTGCTGGCAGCCGAAGGTCCTTACACAGGCCAGCGGGGCGACACCGCCGCGGCGTTCCTCGTAATAGCGGCGCACCTGCTCGACAAAGGGCTGCTGCTGCGCCAGTTCTTCTGTTGTGATACGGCGAATCTGCGGCATTTCGTGCTTTTTCCTTTCTACGCATCCCCTTCCCTCGCTTAGACAAAGGGCAGGGATGCCGAAGACATTACTTCTTTACAGTATAGCAAAAAACGACATCCTTTTCAATCTGCAGCCTCCGGAATTCACAAAGTTTTTTCTTCTTCAAAAAAGATGCGGGACGCCATCAGACGTCCCGCACCGCGGTTTCTTTATTCCGGTGATCGGTATCCATCGCCGCCAGCTGAGCCCGTGCGCGCGCGGCATAATACGTATCGCCGCCATTTTCCGCAACAAATCTCAGATAACCGGCAGCCTTCCCTTCCTCCTGATCATGAAGGTAAATCTGCCCCAGCCAATACCGGGCGATCACCCTTTCCAGCGGCAACGTGGTCTCGGACTCGTCCAGCTGACGGAAAAATGCCATCGCACCGTCGTAATCGCCGGTCAGCATATCCAGCAAATACCGCTTGATCCGGTAAGGCTGCTGAATAGACTCCCGTTCCGATTCCGTCAACCTTTCGCTTTCGATCGCCCTTTCCATATAGTCAAGCGCCACGGCAGCACCTTGTACATTTTTTTCGTTAAGCAGGCAAATGGCATAATTGTTATAATAGCACGCCATGGCAAACATGCCCTCAGTCGTATCCAAAAAAGTCGTCTGCACCTCCTGCAGGAGGTGCTTGGCCTTCTCAAACTCGCCCACTTCAATATATCCTGTGGATAAAGCCATCCGGCACAGGTCTTTCTGCCTCTGCGGTATTTTGAGCCCGCACCACTTTTTGTATAGAGCAATATAAGGGGCAATCCGGCAATGATCCGTCCGCTGGAGATGGATTTTTTGTATGCGTTTTGCGGCCACCTTATTGAGACAAAATACCAGCAAAAAGCACACGCCCATAAAAATCACGGAAGACGCCAGCGCATACACACGAGCATCCGTTTTTTTCGACACGGCATTCAGCAGGGCGCCAAAACCTATACCGACAACAATTACCGTCATTATATAAAGAAATTTCAGGTCACGGAACAGTCGCACAGCCTCTCGCTCCCTTCACATAAAGAAGCGCTGCGGAATCCCTACCCGGCTTGAATGGCCGTCACGGTACGCACATTGCCTTCGCCGGTGTATTCCAGATTTACCGTATCGCCCGCCTTCAGGAACGGCAGCTGCTCGGACAACCGAATCGGCGCCACATAGATCGTTTCATCGTTTTCCAGCCGGAAATAAAACTGGGTATTGCCGTCGAGCACCGCCGCATAGATTTCGCTGATCACACCGGTCACCGCCTCGCCGGACGGTGTCTCCACCCCGTCCTCAGAACCGATGGCTTCGGCGTAATTCTCCCTGGCCTCGGCCACGGTTGCACCGATACCGACGATGTTGTATTTTTCCACATCGACAAAGGCGTACATTTTGATCATCTGTGCGCTGTCCTTGAGAGACATAAAATAGGTCGGCCGGTCATTCACATTGAGCAGCAGCGGGAAGGTTGCGGTATAACCCTGGTCCTGCACCTGTCCCTGCGCCGAACGCTGCGCGGATTTTTCGGTTGCACCGGGCACCGTGTAGAATTTTGTTTCCTTAGTGCGCATATTCACCAGCACAAACCCGACATTCGACTGGTCCGCCGCCACCGAAGTCATACCGGTATACAGATACACATCGTCGCCAACCGCAATATAGTTGTAGCCGTCAGTGGTCATCAGCACACCGCGCTGACCGAAATACGCGTTCCAAAAGCCGTTCTGATACTTTCCGTTCAGATTCAGCTGCTCGATAATCAGATCCGCATGGTACACGCGGTCCACCCAGCTCGGCACCTCTTCTACCGGATAATACTGGTGCTCCCCGGTGACCGCGTTGACCAGTATCGCGCCTTCCACATCCGCACCGCTCCACACACCGATGCGGTAGGTGATGCAGGAGACAATCCAGTACGGCGTACCGTTTTCATCGATTTCAAAGGAATAGGACTCGTCAAAAATCTTGGTGGGATAGTGGAACCGCAGATAACGCTTGAGATCCCGCATGAAATACTCGCAGGGAGCATATTTTATCCCTTCGTCCAGACGGATCAGTTCGGTCTCCTGAGTCACCATATCCAGGCGCAGATACGCCGGGATGCCCTTGCTCTGGTTGTTCAGCCATTTGATGACATCTCCGTATTCCAGCGGCGTCACCCGCACCGGCTTTTCCCCGTAATTGATCTGGGTATAGTATTCCTCCGAGATTTCAAACTGGCTGACCAGATCCGACATTTCGCCCAGCTTGCGGGCACCAAGCTGAACCGCCGTATCGCGGTCCACCACCGGGATCTGCGACATGCTCAGTTCGGCGATATCTTCGGCAAAATCGCCGTCGGTTTTGACCAGCAGGCTCTGATACCGGCTTGCATTAAAAAACTGCGCACCGATCAGCCAGAAGATCGCCATGAGCGCCACAATGCCCCCGGCGATGCACAAAAGGACCTTCAGCGCCTTATTCGCGCGCAGACCGCTGATCGGCACCTGCGGGAGCGTAACCCGGTTGCCGCCCACCTCCACCACGCGGGGCTCGGTGTTCTTTTTGACCGCTATCCCTTTGCCGGTCAGCACCAGCGCAATAAATACGATGACCAGCACGCCGAGAAGGAATTCCCAGAATTCGACGCTGCGCAGATTGAGCGGCGGCAAAGCAAACCAGAAGAGCAGGAAAACAGCTAGCGCCGCCACGACCCAGCAAACCACACGATAAACGGCTATGTTTTTCAAAATCAATACCTGTCCTTTCAAACCCGTCAATACGGACATACCTTTTCCTACTGCCGCCGACAATTACCTGCGGCGGCGTTTTTTCTTATTGGGATTGACATAGATAAACCGCTCGACCAGAGAAATTTCCTTATAGCCCAGCCAGTAGCCCACATGGGCCAGCAGCGGAACAAACACCACCGTCATCAGCATGGCGACAATTGCCCCCCAGGGGATTTCCGCCGTCATCATCGCCGTGCCGCCGGTCAAACGGTCAAAAATCGGCATAAACGGTACATTCATCAGCCGGTAGAAGACATAATAGTCCGGCCGCATCACCCCGAGTTTGCTGAAAATCAGCAGAATATAGGTGATCGCCGACGGGATCGCCGCAAGCGCGCCCACCTTCAGCCCGCGCAGCTTATCCTCTTGCATATGGCCGAAATGCACGCTGTTGTTGTCCTTATCCCCCTGCGTCCACATCACCGAGTAGGGAAATGCCGCCAGCAGCAGCAGGGTCAGGATGGAGCAGACCACGTCCTGAACCACGCGGGCACCACCAGACATCTCACTGCGCAAAGTTTCCCTGTAGAGCTGTTCGGTGGTCGTGGTGGTTTCCTCCCCTGTGACAGGGGTTCCCCCCTCTGACACAGGCGCATCCGAGGACGGCTCTTCGCTTTCGTCCTCGTAATAGTGCTCCTCCACCAGGGTTCGGTTCCCTTCGGAATCCACACGATACAGCCGATAGCCGATATCCCTGGTAAACACCGCGCTCGACAGCATCGTGATCGATGTCACCACAAAAAAGCTCATCACCGCAGCCAGAATCGTCCGCAGCCATATGCTGACCGCCAGCTTGATATTCCCCTTACGGATGTCCACCGCGTTCAGATCCTTTGCCATTTCCCGTCATCCCGCCTTTTCTGACGCTTTTTATTGGCCCATGCCTATTTTGCTGATTATACCATCTTTTCCCGCCGTCGGCAACCGGGGAATTGTTAAGGATTTTCTTCCTGCGCCTGGCCGAGCACCGTTTCGAACTCTTCCCGCGTCAGATAGGCGCCGAAATGTGCCCCCTGTGCCATGTCGCAGCCCGCGCGGATCACTACCTCCAGCTGGTGCTCATCCTCCACGCCTTCCGCCACCACCTTGACATGCAGCTCACGCGCCATATCGGCCAGGCCGGTAATCAGCTGTTCGCCGCGCTGGCTGTCGGTGCTTTCCTGCACAAACTGCCGATCGGCCTTGAGTACGCTCACCGGCAGGTCACGCAGCAGATGCAGCGGAAACCCGCCGCTGCCGCAGCCGCCGGCGGCTAAAGTAAAGCCTCGCTGATACAGCTTCCGGGCAAAGGGCAGTACCTTTTCCCGGTTCTGCTGCAGGAGGACGGGGTCCAGCTCCAGCTCAATCAGAAATGCGGGCACACCGGTATCCTTGAGCCGCTGTGACATATACTGCAGCAAATGCTCATCGTACGCCTGATGCGGGGAAAGATGCATGGACAGCGGCACCGGCTTTTTCCCTTCTTCCAACCAGCGGCGCTGCTGCTCAACCACCGTATCAAAAACAAAACGATCCACCTTGAGGATAAACAGATTGTTTTCAAACAACGGGATAAAGGCTTCCGGCATCAGCATCCCCCGCTCGGGATGGTTCCACCGGATCTTCGCTTCGGCCCCGACCACCCGGCCATCCTCCAGCCGTATACGCGGCTGATAGCCGATGACGAATTCCCCGTTTTTGAGTGCTTCCTCCATGTGGGCTTCCAGCGAAGCCGCCTCTTCGTAGTCCTGCGCCGCCGCTTCCTGATAAAAAGCGATATTCGAAATATCCTCCTGTGCGTGGGTCAGGCGGCTGCGTTTGATGCTGCGTACGGCGGCGTCGGCCTTCTCCAGCATCAGGTGCGGCTGAATGATTTCCTCGCCGTCCCGTTCGGTCAGGCAGTAAACGCCGTAATACAGCTCAATCGGCATATCCGCCAGCTTCTGCGCGGCGATGGCACGCATCTTTTCGGTGAACAGCAGAGTACGGCAGCGGATTTCGTCAGGCTGGTGGTATTCCATGAGCATAATAAACTTATCCGCCGCAAGTCGCGCAAAAGGCTCTCCACGCCGCAGCATTTTTTTCATTTCCCGGGCCATAAGTCGCAGCAGTTCATTGCCGGCATCATACCCGTACGTCATATCCAGCGTACGGAAATGGGCAATATCTGCCATCACCACCGCATACTGCCGTTCAGGATGCCGGTCCAGCTGGGCCTCCATATCAATAATCATCCGCCGCCAGTTGCGGGCACCGGTAAGGGTGTCACGATAGGCGATATTGCGCAGCGCTTTCCAGCTTTTATGCCGCAGCGCCATCACATAAATCACCAGCATTGCCATCAAAAACATGGTCAGCGCACACAGCCCCAGCGCTCCCATTAGGTAGGGAGTTGCACGGGAAAACACCTGTTGCTCGGACACCATACACAGCACCGACCAGGATTCACTCGTCTCGACAGGAGCATAAGCGGCGATTTTCCGCTCCCCCGCAAAGCGCAGCCGCACCGTATCCGCCGTACGCGCCTTCCAGGCGGCGCGCAGCGCTTCCACATCCGCTGCCGCGTTGTCCCTGGTCAGCTGGACAATAAAATTATCGTTAATCTCATGGCCGCCGGAATAGGTGACCGGCAGCACCCAGTTGCCTTCGCCGTCCACCACATAAGCATATCCGACTCCGCCGTATACCTGCAGCGGAAAGCCACGGCTGATATCCTCGGCGTAGCTGGCGACATACAGACGCCCGAGCGTCTCGCCGTCCTGCTGCACCGTCTGGTAGAAGGTTACCACCGCATTTCCGGCAGCGCCATCCACATAAGGCGATGAAATGCCGCTGGCCCACTGCGTCACCTCTTCGGGCAGGTCGTGCACCGCCCCGTCGGAGCTGACCGGATCGCCTCCGCTTTCCTGATAAATCAGCCAGGCCAGGCCGTTATCCAGTGCACAGCGGGACAGATAGCCCCGCATATCGTCCGTATCGGCAAACTCCAGCCGTGACAGGGTTGTGGCGAGGGTATCGGTCACACCGCGCATTTCCCGCAGGGAGGTATCCATCATCTGCGCACCCACCGCTGCGGATTGTTCGAGCTCCCTAAACGCGTCCTCTTCACGGGAGCGCCGGGTATAGCCGGCATAATTGACAAATGCGGCCAGCAGCAGGCTGCACGCTACCAGAAACAACAGCAGCGTGATGATGATTTTTCCCGGTTTGGCGTGCATGCGGTTCTCCCCCTCTCTGTCCGGACGGCTGATCCGGCGCCGGAACGCCGGAATTTCCCATTATGCAGGAAATATGCCTTAGTATACCACTTTTTTCCCGCAAACAAAAGGGGCGAATCAAGTTTTTTGGCCATACATAGGGAAAACAGGCTCGTATCAGGGGAATCCCCCTGACACAAGCCTGTTTTTACGCCTGCTTTACAAGGCTTTCCAGAAAATAGCGGTGCACCCGATCGTCGTCGGTCAACTCCGGATGAAAGGATACCGCCAGCATATGTCCCTGCCGTGCAGCGACCATATGCCCGTCCACCCGGGCCAGCACCTCCACCTGCGGCGACAGCGCCGCTTCCATGTAGGGGGCGCGGATAAACACCATCGGGATTTCGCCGGGAATTCCCGCAAATGGCGCCCGGGTGGCGAAGCTTCCCAGCTGCCGGCCGTAGGCGTTGCGGCGCACGGCGATATCCATACAGCCAACCCCCCGCACTTCATCGTTTACCACCGTTTTCGCCAGCAGGATCATTCCTGCACAGGTGCCGAACACCGGAAGCCCGTGCTCAATTTCCTCCCGGAGCGGCGCAAACATCTCCAGCTCCCGCAGCAGCTTACCCATAACCGTGCTCTCACCGCCTGGCAGGATCAGGCCGTCGAGACTGTGCCCCACGATATCCTCGCGCCGGCGCAGCTCCAGCACATCCGCCCCCAGGCGGCGCAGCACGCTTTCGTGCTCGGCAAAGGCCCCTTGCACGGCCAACACGCCTATCCTCATTTTCCACGCTCCGCCATCAGCAGCTCGATTTCCTGCTCATTGATCCCGACCATCGCTTCACCGAGATCCTCCGACAGGGCTGCGAGCATGTCTGTATCCTGATAATTGGTAACCGCCTTGACGATCGCCTGGGCACGCTTGGCGGGATTGCCGGACTTAAAGATACCCGAGCCGACAAACACGCCCTCCGCTCCGAGCTGCATCATCATGGCTGCATCGGCCGGCGTCGCGATACCGCCCGCCGCAAAATTCACCACCGGAAGCCGGCCGGTTTCGTGCACCTCCTGCACCAGCGCAAACGGCACCGCAAGCTCCTTGGCGATCTCATACAGCTCATTCGGGTCGGCATTCTGAATCCGGCGGATATCCCGGTTCATTCTCCGCATATGCCGCACCGCCTGAATCACATCGCCGGTACCCGGCTCACCCTTGGTGCGGATCATCGAGGCGCCCTCGTTAATCCGCCGCAGCGCCTCACCGAGATCCTTCGCGCCGCATACGAACGGCACCTTGAAATCCCGCTTGTTGATATGGCAGGTATCGTCGGCCGGCGAGAGCACCTCGCTCTCGTCGATATAGTCGATCTCAATCGCCTGAAGAATCTGCGCCTCGGCAAAATGGCCGATGCGCACCTTGGCCATAACCGGGATGGACACCGCCTGTTGAATCCCACGGATCATTTTCGGATCACTCATGCGCGCAACACCGCCGGCAGCCCGGATATCCGCCGGGATACGCTCAAGCGCCATGACCGCACAGGCGCCCGCCTCTTCGGCGATCCTGGCCTGTTCCGGCGTGGTGACATCCATGATGACGCCGCCCTTGAGCATCTGCGCCAGGTTTTTATTGAGTTCATACTGCGTACTCATACCAGACAACTCCTTTTGTCTTGCCGTACCGGCGTTTTTATAGTATAATCATAGTGGATAACTGATACCATGATAAGTGTCAGTTTGTGTATTTTTTAAGGTATCAATTCTGGAGGTTTCCTTATGGATTTACTGACGATTCCGCTGGAGACATCATCCCCCACACCGCTGTACCGGCAGCTGTACGGTTATCTGCGGGAAGAAATCCTGACCGGCCGGCTGACCAGCGGCGACCGACTGCCCTCCAAGCGGCAGCTGGCAAGTCAGCTGGGAATCAGCCAAAATACGGTTATGGCCGCATACGAGCAGCTCGTGGAGGAGGGCTATCTCCTGGTCAGGCCGCAGAGCGGGTATTATGTCTGCCAGCTCGACAGGCTGCCCGATCCCATCCTGGCGCCGCCGGTGTCGGGAAAAGCGCCCGGCCGTGCCGACTGCCGTTACGATTTCACCCCGCACGGCGTGGATCAGGAACACTTTCCCTTTTCGGTGTGGCGCCGGCTGTACCGGGAGGCCATCACCGCAACCGAGCGCACCCTGCTGTCCGCCGGCGACCCGCAGGGCGAATATTCCCTACGGGCTGCCATTGCCTCCTATCTGCACCGTTCCCGCGGGGTGATCTGTACGCCGGAGCAGATTATTATCAGCTCCGGTACGGAATTCCTGTTCCAGCTGCTCATTCAGATTTTTCCGGATGACTGTCTGTATGCCCTCGAAAATCCCGGCTATGCCAAGCTTGGTCGACTGTTTTTCGGCTGCCGCGCCGCTTTTGCCGCGGTGGATCTGGACAGGCACGGCATCCGTCCCGATCTGCTGCGGCAGAGCGGTGCAGCTGTCGCCTGCATTACCCCTTCGCATCAGTTTCCCACCGGCACCATTATGCCGGTACGGCGGCGTACCGAGCTGCTGCACTGGGCGGCGGAACAGCCGGAGCGTTACCTGATCGAGGACGATTATGACAGCGAATTCAAGCATGAGGGCCGCTCCATCCCCGCCCTGCAGGGAATGGACACCCGGCACCGTGTCATCTATATGGGCACCTTTTCCAAATCTGTCTCTTCCGCCATGCGTGTCAGCTATATGGTGCTGCCTGTTCCGCTGCTGACGGTTTATCAAAAGCGGCTGACCTTTTACCACTGCCCCGTTCCGCTGCTTGAGCAGCTGGTGCTTTGCCGGTTTATTGAAAGCGGCGCCTTTGAAAGGCATCTCAACCGTATGCGGGTGCTGTACCGAAAAAAGCACGACATCCTGCTCGAGGAGCTGAAAAACCTGCTGCCTCAAGCCGAAATTCTCGACGCCAATGCCGGCCTGCATCTCCTTTTGCGCCTGCCCGGCCCGGTGAGTGCCGAGACAATTCTGCAGCGCGGGGCAGCCCGATCTGTTAAGCTGTACAGCTTGTCGGATTGTTATCTTTCTCCTTCTGAACAGACCTATCCGACCGGCAGCAGTACCTGTCTGCTGCTTGGATACGCACAAATCCCCCTGGATGCTCTTCCGGACGCCGTTTGCCTTTTGTCCGGGATTGTCAATGGCGTATAGGCATAAAAATCTCCGTACAATAAACATCCACCGGCAAAGCCGGTGGCAGCCTGTCAAAGAAGTCGCCAAAAGGCGGCTTTTTTGGTATAATGGAGAGGAGG